>JAAYYL010000115.1 GCA_012515395.1 Bacteroidales bacterium | reverse complement strand
GGTTGGGGATCAAAATTTATATCCCCGGTAATACGATTCCTTTGCGCAGGCGGCCGTCTGCATTTATGATGAGTGGTTTGGGGAACCGGACGGCTCTTATGGCATCGCTGTTATGCCAGGATTCCATGGCATTTAGGGATGCTTCGTTGAATATGCCTTCACCGCGGAAAGGTTTGACATTCATATATCCCACTCCCAGGGATGTAAGGTTGTGGAAGAAGTGTGTTCCTTCGCTGGGGTCTACCTGGAAGTTTTCCAAGCTGCATTCTACGATTACACGGGCTTCGGAAATATTGTTCCAGTTAATGGGTATCCCGAGCCATGGATCCGAAGACCCCCACCTTCCGGGACCTATCAGTACATAAGTCCGGTGTTCTTCTTTCATTTTACGGTTCAGTTCTTCCAATTCCTGTGCATAGGAATTGGTGTTGCGACTGTCAAAAACATCGGTACGCACATAGACAACATCCGTGACGCCTTCAATATCACCGGGTCCCAGGACATTTTCCGAATAGATCAGTGATTGTTGCGGATTGGCTTCTTCCCAGTTGAATTCGGTGTTTTCACCGTAATCGGTAATGGGACGTACCTGCAATAAAGTGAATATGGCATCGTGGCCGGCCGGCACATCCATATCAACGGCAAATTCAATTTCCACATGGCACCGCATTTCGTTGCGGCAGATTTCCAGAAGATCCTTCAGGATATTTGCCAGGGGGATGGTATCGTTCTGCAGGATGTTGTCAAAAGTGATTACTCTTCGGCCTTTCAGATGGGTTCCGGGCACCAGCGTATCGTTGTCCATGTCCCATGTGGAGGCAACGTGGCTGATGTTGCGAAAGGCCGAAGACTCGGCAATAGTAAATTTTTGGATATTCACTCCGTCGTCAATGGACGTCTTGAATTGTTCCGGACTCAGATTCAGCGCATACATAACGTTTTGGGTTTCGTTCAGTGCGCTTTTGGGGTTCATGGTTTGCATCACGTGGCGGGGATAACGCGGTGAAAAGCGAAGTGCCCTGCCTCCTTCTACTACCAGTTTTCCCAAGCCGTAAGCCATGTTGACAATCCCGTCATCCGGTTTTTCGTGGCCAATCGGATAATAATTTACCGATCGGGCCAATCCGGATAAGGTAGGAAAGAAATAACCGTTTTCTTCTGTGCCGCATAGTGTTTGAATAACAAGTGCCATCTTTTCTTCACTCAGCAGGTTGGCCGTTGTCTGTATGTAATTGCGGCTGGCGGCAAAAAAGACGGAAGCGTAGACGCTCTTGATGGCTTTGCTTAAAAGCCGCAGCATTTGATCCTTGTTTTCAGTCAGAGGCAACATATAAGTAGAATAGATGCCTGCAAATGGCTGAAAAAGTGAATCTTCCAGCTTTGAACTGGATCGAACAGCTAATGGTTTGTTTACCTTTTCCAGGAAAATCATCAGCTGGTTCTGCATTTCTATGGGAAGCCGGGAGCTGACAAATTCGGACAAGATCTCGTCGTCTGTAATTCCTTCTGTATTGACCACATAACGCAAACCGTTGTCAACCATGAAAGTGTCAAAATAATCGGCAGCTATGACTACGGTCTGGGGAATGGTTACGAAAACACCTTTGTATTTGTGACTAAGGTTGTATTTTACCAAAAGCCGGTTCAAAAAGGCGAGTCCGCGCGCTTTTCCTCCCAGAGAGCCTTCCCCTATCCGGGCAAATGTAATGTAACGGCTGTAGGTTTCCTTGTCAAAACGGGCTATTACACCCTGCCCGTTGACAAACCGATATTCCTTGATCAGGGCAATAATGAATTCTCTTAATTCGGAAACACTTTCAAAATCCGATGGCACTGCATCCCTGATGGGTCCGGCCAGATTGAACAATCCCCTGGCAAACAACCATTTGGAAAGTCTGTTCCGGGAAGTGTGGTAGAGCAGTTCCTTGTCCGGGATCTGCTTGATGAGCGATTGCAATTCACGCAGGTTTTTGGCCCGGGCAATTTCTTCTCCCGTGGTCATGTTCCGTACTACAAAATCTCCGAAAGCGAATTCTTCGCCAATGTATTCGGTCAGTTCCATCAGGAGGGCTTTGGAATCCTTCATGAGAAAGCCTACACCCAGTTCCCGGGCCACATTGCGCATGCTTTGCTGGGAGGATTGCAACAAAATGGGCATCTGTGGATCGTCTTCCCTGATCATCCGGCAAAGATCTATTCCCGCATCCAGTTTTTCGGTATCGGAAGGATCGTTTTTATGCAGGATAAACCCCACATCGGATATGACACCCAGCAGGTTTTTCTTGTATTTTTCGTAATGCGCTACGGCATCTTCGTAATTGGTAGCGAGGAAAATCTTGGGGCGGGCTCTTTTCCGGGTCTTCTGCTGCTGGTCGTTGAGCGTTTCTTTCAAAAACTCGGCACTCTGCTTCAAGACAATTTTATAGATGGCGGGCAGGTATGTGGAATAATACCGTACCGAGTCTTCCACCAAAAGGATGCACTGCACTCCCGAATGCAGGATGTCTTCCTCGGCATTCATGGTGTCTTCCAGCAATTTGACTATGGCAAGTATGAGGTCGGCATTTCCGTGCCAGCTGAATATGTAGTTGATGGCCGAGCAATCTTCCTGTTCTATGCGGTTTTTAAATTCCCTTGAATAGTTGGATAAAAGCACAATGGGTGTATCTGAGCCTTCCCGGCGTAAATTGCGTGCGAAACTGAACACGTCCATGTCGCCTATGTTGAACATGCAAATTATCAGATCAAAGTCTTCTCCGTTGCGAAGCAAGGTGCGGGCTTCTTCCGATGTGGTTACCCAGGAAAATGAGGGCGGGTTACTTATATTCAGATCACTGTATTCTTTTTGGATCTGAACATCTATCTGTCCGTCCTCTTCAAGGATATAAGCGTCGTAACTGCTGCATATCATAAGGATGCGGCGTATACGCTTTTCCATTAATTGCGTGTAATCCGGGCTGTAAAATTGCATAGGCTTGGTATTTCCCTTAGTTAAAACAAACGGGGATGGTCTTCTTCCAGTTTCCTGAGTATGGTGCCGATGATGGCTTCGCGGTACATGCGGGAACGTACCTTAATATTGTATTTTTCACAAAAATGGTCAATCACTGCCATTTCACGGTCGTTAAAGCTTACCACTGTTTTGTGGATACGGGGGGGTGTCTTTTCTTTCAAAACAGCAATTTTTGTTTTTTGCGCTCTTGCAAAAGTTCCTTGTAATATTGTGCTTCCGGCAGATCATATGTTTTTTGTGACAAGTCCAGCCATTTCTGCGCCAATTCAAAATTCCCCTGCATTTCGCAGGCCAGGGCCAGGTTAAATGCGGCACAGGCAACTTCTTTGGCATTGGTCCCCTTGACCAAATCCAGCCAGATCTTCATGGCTTCATCCCAGGCAAAAGCCAGGGCATGATCGTAAGCCAGGTTCCAGTCCCTTTTATTGTAAACAAATATTACCCTGTCTTGTGTTTCCCACTGGTCCATGAAAGTTGCCGCCAGTTCTTTGGCAAAATATTCCGAGGCGCGTTGCAGGTCCTGAAACGCAGTAGCGGGTATAGCGATTTTTTCCGATTCTGAAGGAATCCATACTTCCCAGGCAACGGTGTCACGCAAGGGTATGTATTTTATAAACTGAACTTTTTCGGCATCGAAGACCCTGACTACCGATGTGAAAGGAGCCATCAGGTACTGCAATTTATAATCGTCTTCCACCCGGGAGACTTCTCGGGTAAAGAAACCGCCGATTTCTACGCTGTCTACCATAAAGACCATATTGGTTCCGGTCTCCAGGGCAAGCCGGTGTACGTAATCGGGCTGTTCCAGCGTTCCGAGGGCCTCCGATCCTGTATAATGGCTGAAAACCGGCACCGAACCTGTAGAAAGGTATGCCTCCGATGAAAGAGCATCTGCCAGTGACTGGGCAAATTTATACAACAGAACCGAGTCGGTTACGGATACCGAATCGTATTGCGGAGTGAAGACGGCCATTTCCCTGCCCAGAATGTTGAGAGGCCTGGTAGCAGGCAGCCTCACGTCTACTTCCATTATGTTGATCAACGGACCGCATGCACTTAAAATGAGCAAAGCGGAAAGAAGTACGGTAGTACGTATGGCTTTCATATCTTATAGTTTTTAATTTGTTTACGTATGCATTCCTCCGCAAACAGGGATTACCTGCCCGCTGACATAGGAAGACAGGTCCGATCCCAGAAACACACAGACGTTGGCTACATCCTGAGGGGTTCCTCCCCTTCTCAGTGGTATGGTGTCTATCCATGATTTTCTTACGGCATCTGAAAGCTGATCGGTCATGTCACTGACAATAAAACCGGGAGCTACGGCATTAGCCCTTATGCCCCTGGGACCGAGTTCCTTGGCAACGGATTTTGTCAGGGCAATGAGTCCGGCCTTGGAAGCTGAATAATTGGTTTGTCCTGCGTTTCCGGAAAGTCCTACGACAGAACTCATGTTGATTATGCTGCCTCCTTTTTGCCTGACCATAACAGGTGCCAGGGCATGAATAAAGTTAAAGGCAGATTTCAGGTTAACATCCAGTACCATGTCCCATTGTTGCTCGGACATACGTAATACCAGGTTGTCGCGTGTTATGCCGGCATTATTGACCAATATATCAATGCGTCCGAATTCCTGCAATACCTGTTCCACTACACGGTGTGTTTCTTCAAACGATGCCGCATTGGAAGCAAATGCTATGGCTTTTACTCCCATAGCCCTTATTTCCTGCAGGGTCTCATTTGCCAGATCATCAATTTTCAAATCGGTAAAGGCTACGTCGGCTCCCTGCCGGGCCATTTCTATGGCGACGGCTTTCCCGATTCCGCGGGCTGCCCCCGTGATAAGTACCTTTTTGTCTTTTAGTAATTGCATATCAAAATGTTTCAAAATTATTCTTTTATCAAACGGGCATACAGATCGTATTCATCTGCTTTTGTTATCAGGGCAGTTACAAAAGTGCCCGGGACCACTTCCGGTGCGTTTTCCAGGATGATCTGTCCGTCCACTTCAGGCGCTTCGTATTGCGTTCTCCCCAGAACCGTAACCCGGTTATTCGTATCTTCCGAAATGAGATAATCGGCCAATACGTTGCAGGAGTTACCGACCCTGGACTGATTGTAAGCAAAGGATATGCCTTTTTGCAACTCCATCAGGCGGGCATACCTTTCCCGTTTTACCTTTTGAGGCACTGTATCCTTAAGGTGAAGGGCTCCGTAAGTCCCTTCTTCCCGTGAATACATAAATGCGCCCATTCGTTCAAACCGCGCCTCTTCAACAAACCCGGTCAATTCCCGAAATTCTTTTTCGCCTTCTCCCGGATGACCTACCATCAGGGTAGTGCGAATACATATACCCGGTACGAATTTACGAAAATCTTCCAGCAATTGTAGTGTTTGAACTTTTGTTGTGTTGCGGCGCATGGCCGACAAAACCCTGTCTGATATGTGTTGTAAGGGAATGTCAATGTATTGGCATATCTTTTTTTCAGCTCCCATGAGTTTGAGTACCTCAACGGGAAATCCCTGGGGATAAGTATACAAAAGACGGATCCACTGGATAGAATCTATCTTGCACAGACTTTCCATTAATTCAGCCAATTGGCGTTTTCCGTAAAGATCCAGACCGTAAAAACTGGTATCCTGTGCCACCAGAACCAATTCCTTAACACCTTGTTCAGCAAGGAAACGAGCCTCTTTTATCAGGTCTTCTTTGGGTCGGGAGATGTGTTTTCCGCGTATCAGGGGAATGGCACAATATGCGCAACCCCGGTCACAACCTTCGCTGAGTTTCAGGTACGCGTAATGCGCAGGTGTTGACAAAACCCGTTGTGTTGCCAATCCCGGATTGTACCGTACCCCCAGGGTAGCGGTTATCAGCGGGATATCCTCCACCCCGAAAAGAGCATCGACTTCCGGTATCTCGCGTTCCAGTTCTTTTCTGTAACGTTGTGACAGGCAACCCATAACCATTATTTTGCCTATCCTGCCATTTTGTTGTTCCTGCAGTGCTTCCAGAATGTAATCGACGGATTCCTGCCTGGCATCGTGAATAAAGCCGCAGGTATTGATGATCAAAACATCAAGGGGGTAGTCTTCTTCAGCAGCGTCGGGTATAACTTCCCACCCTCCTGCTTCAAGTTGTTGCATGAGGTGTTCACTGTCCACGCGGTTTTTGGAACAGCCCAGTGTATAGACAGATACTTTTCCTGTCATTCCCGAATGGGTGTTTACTTCTGTGTGGTATGTTTCATTACCGGTTTTGGTGCTTTTGCCCCGGTTGTTTTGGGAGCTTTTGTTCCGGCAGGTTTTGGTGCCTTAGCCGATTTTGCTGTCTGGGCCTTAGGTTCGGGCTTTGTTTCTGTTACATGTTTCTCGGTCCCGTCCTGTTCTGTATCGTCGCCTGACTCGTTAATTTCCGGATTTTCAAAATCCAGGGCATCGGCTGCCTTCAGTATATGATACCAATCCAGTACTTTCTTCATGTGAGAAGGGTAAAAACGGTCTTTGTCATACTGTGGTATCACTTTTTCAAAGAACGCGGCCATTTCTTCAGCCGTTGATTTGGAATCCGGGGCAGGACTTTCTTGCAGAAAGTCTTTCATTTTTGTGAAAATATCCTGCAATTTCAGTTCGTCTTCCATTGTTGTATAGACAGAAATATCTGACAATGAGGTCATACGGGCACTTGGACCCATCCATTTTCTGGTTTTGTCCGTCATGGATTCAACAACAACGCCCCCGTTACTCTGTGCAAGGTATCGGTAAAGTCCGGGGTGTCCTCCTACGGAGAGAATTTTTGTAAGATCAGTTTTCATTGTTATGTTTTGTTAATTTTATCATTTCATCGTGAACTGCCAGAACACGGGGTAATAAAGGTTGTATTTCATCCGATACGATTATAAAATCGGCTCCGGATTCCCTTTGACGGTCGGTCCATTGCTTATCCATCCGGTTTAAGACCGATTGCCTGTGGCTGTTGTCACGACCGGAAGCTCTTTGCAGACGCAATTCTTTGTCTGCAGATACGGTTAGTACTTTGGTAGTATAAAAAGGCGGGTCCATTTCCAGTAAAATGGCGCTTTCAAATATTACATAGGGAGCATTTGTAGAGGCGGCCCACTTTAAAAAATCACGTACTACGTAAGGATGAACAAGTGTGTTTACTTTTTTCAGGAGGCTGTGGTCAGTAAATATAAGGGATGCGATAATTTTTGTATCCGGTTCTCCATCCCTGTAAATAGTGGATCCGAGCAAATTGGTAAGGGCTTCTTTCAATTCTTCGTTCTCCCGGTATAGCAGTTTTGTTCTGGCGTCCGAATCGTAACAAGGAATTCCCAATGCGGTAAAAATGCGGGTAACATAGCTTTTTCCGCTGCCTATGCCTCCCGTAATACCGAGTGTAATTAGAGTTTCCATGGTATTAATAACGATTCTGGATAATGCCGTCCACAAATTGGGGAGCCAAAATTACGTGGCTGATTAAATTGGGTGAAGCTTCCAATAACGGAATGATTCTTCCGCTTTCTTTTTGGACAAAGTCCGGGTAGTCAACCACAAGGCGAAAATCATCAGGAGATATATCTGTCGCTTGTTCAAACGGACAACGAAACTGGATGGTCACCACATCGGGCAATATAAAGAGTTCCCGGCGGTAAGGAACGTTCCTGGTTGTAACCGGAACCTCAAAAGACATTTCCACGTACCGACGGACAGGTATCCTGTATTCCACCTCGGTATGCGAAATCCTGGTATTATCCGGAATTTCCAGACGAACGATCCCTTCCACACTTTGGGAAAGGTTGCCCAGGGTTGTTTTTCGTGTTTTTACTTCTTCTATGATCTCCAGGTAAGGTTCCTGTGCATAGACCAAAACGCTGTCAGGTGTCAGCCTGACAGGTTCAAAGGACATATACTGGGATTTATACGAAATGTCCGAGACAAAACGTACAGGGACTTTCTTGTAGTGTTCCCGGGGATACCTCAGCCGAATGGTGTCGCTCAGTATGGTTTCCAGTTCCAGATCGGTTCCCAGCGCATCGTTTACCAGGTTACCGATATTGTCTGACAACAGGTAAAAATCATCTTCGCTATTCGGGATTTTATGCACCAGTTCCCGGTCTGCAAAAAGCTTTACAGGCGGAATTCTTTTGCGCCAGGTATGACGAATAATGTAAAAGCCCCGGGCAGTTCCTCTGATAAAGAGGGTGTTGTCGGGGCGGGAAATATTGGTGCGACCTTCCAGATTGGTTTCTACTTCCAGGGGAAACCGGAAATAAGCAGTGTACTCATTGGATAATGTGTAGACCACCCAAAGGAAAAAAGCTGTGATTATACACAGGATCAAAGCCAATCTGGATCGCTTCATAAGCCATACTTTTGTAGGGCGTTTTGTTAATTCTGCTGCTGCAGATCACTGGAGTCCTTGACAAGACTTGATTTATCTACCCTGATTTTTACGTTGTTATCCACTTCCAGCAGTACTGTTGTCTCTTTCACTTCAACTACCGTTCCGTAAATGCCGCCTGCAGTAATTACCTTTTCACCCTTTTGCAGGTTGTCGCGGTATGCTTTCAATTCTTTCTGACGTTTTTTCTGGGGACGAATCATCAAAAAGTACATTACCACGAAAATGGCAACCATCATTATAAGAAAAGACCAGTTGCCGCCTTTACCGGCAGCTGCAGTTGTTTGTTCCTGTAAAATAAAAAATAAAGTGTTCATGTTTAAATATTGGTTATAAATAGTATATCGGTTTATTTATCTACAAGTCCCCTGCCACGTTTTTCAATTTTGCCTTCCGAAGTCAGGAATTTGATGATGCGGTCCAGGATACCGTTCACAAACATTTTGGAATTTCCGGTACTGTAAAACTTGGAAATTTCCACCATTTCATTAAGAGTGACTTTGATTGGAATCTGCGGAAAAGCCACTGCTTCCGCCACTCCCATAACAATAAGGATGGTGTCTGTAGCTGCGATACGTTCCAGGTCCCAGTTCTGTGCAAACTTTTCTATGTAATTCACATATTCTCCGTAATGTTCTAAAGAATGAGCAAACAGACGGGTTGCAAAATTTTTATCGTCTTCGTTAAAAAACAACGGCGGATGCTTTATTGTGTCATGTTCATTCTGTAAACCTGACAATTGTGTCAGGATTATATTACAGACATACGCGACATCGTCTGTCCAGTGAAGGCTCCCGTCTTCCAGAAGATTGTACAATTCAGGATCATCATCCAGTTCACTGCCGTAAAAATCAAGCAGAAACTTCAGATCCTCCTGAAAACCGGGTTCTTCAGCCGCATCCATGTATTCCAGAAAATACGGTTCTTCTTTTAAAGAATCATACAATTGTTTGATGTAACCCCTGTGAGCTGTCCAGTTAAGTCCGTGAGTCCGGGATTTGGTAAGCTCCTTGTCCTTTTCCAATACCTCTATGGCTTTGTTATTGACAAATCTAAGATTGGGATTTGTTTCTTCTTCGCTGGGATGGTATTTCTGAAGACCTATGTCAATCCGTTCCTGTGCAAAACGAACCAGTGTTCCGGGAAGCGAAAGCAACAGGAAATACAATTGTCTTGTTTTTTCAAGGCTTCTGATAAGTTCATTTTCTGCCGATGCAAGATCAAAATTTTGAGAATGAACGCTGCTGAATAAAACCTTAAAAATTTTAATACGGATAAAACGCCTGCTGAGCATACCTTTTAAATCAAAAAGAATCTTTGCAAATATACAGTTTTAAAGCAAATATTTTATATTTGTGAATATTATAAATAAATCAGACTTATGTATTTTGAAGATTTCGACCGTTCCTCCAAAGCGGAACATAGTGGAGAAGATGTTTTTTCCAAACCCGTACGCGCCGGAAAAAGAACTTATTTCTTTGACGTTAAGGCAACTAAAGGAAATGATTATTACCTTACCATTACGGAAAGCAAACGTCGTGTTGACAAAGACGGACGGTTTTCATATGAAAAACATAAAGTATTCCTGTACAAGGAAGATTTTGAAAAATTTACGGAAGGGCTGGAAGAAGTCATTAAATTCATAAAGGACAGAATTCCTGTAACGGAAGCCCGCCCCAATGAATTTTCCAACGTAAAATTTGAAGATCTGTCAGGGGATGAATAAAAAAAATATTATTCATCTTTTGCATTTTTAAAAAATCCTTTTACCTTTGCCGCGCTTTTTGTAACCCATTAAAGTTTAATATGGTGTTAGAAGGCCGGAAGCGAAAGCACCATAACGTGTACAATAGTTCGTTTATATATTTTCACAAAACCGACTAAAAACTAATTTTAGTCGGTTTTTTTATTTCTTAAAAACCAGGTACACCGCAGCTATCAGCAGGAAAAAAGCCAATATGTGATTCCACCGGAATTGCTCTGTCCGGAAAACAACCAATGTAAACACCGTAAATACGCTCAGTGAGACTACTTCCTGTATAACTTTAAGTTGAATGAGCGATAACGGTCCTCCGTTTCCCAAATACCCTATTCGGTTGGCAGGAACCTGGAAACAATACTCGGCAAAAGCAATTCCCCAGCTCAAAAGAATTACCGCGATTAAAGGCAGAGACTGAAACCACTTCATAGAAGCAAATTTCAGGTGCCCGTACCATGCAAATGTCATAAAGACATTGGAGAACACCAACAGCAATACAGTATATAAGGTTTTCATG
>JAAYYL010000114.1 GCA_012515395.1 Bacteroidales bacterium | reverse complement strand
TCCATAGATATTTTTCTTTTTTACTGCCTATCAGGGCGAATGTGTAATTTTCGTCAAGATCAAGGACCCAATAATCTGAATAAAAGAAAAGAAAAAAGGATACTTTCAGAGCTCCGGGATAGTTCTCGTCGGGTATGTATGCTTTAGCTTCGGCTTCATTGAATTTTCCTTCAAAAGAGTCTTTGTAACCCGTATTGAGCACTTTGATCTTTCCGTCTTCCCTCAGGGAGTAATTGGCTGTTGCACCAACCAGGCTTCTTTCAAAACTGTGATCAAACCGGGCGATCTCATACCATTTCCCCAAATACCTGTTCAGGTCCAGTTCTTTTACGGTATCATCTATGGTTACGTTAAATTCAGGGTTCTCCTGAGCTCCGCATCCTGCTGCAAAACACAGTGCAGCACAGGATAAAATTAACTTCATTATTTTCATACAGTAGTTTTAACAAAGTTACGAAAATAAACCGTAATAAAAAAATCAAAATTCGATCCTGAGCCCTGAATAAAAAGCAGTTACATGCCCGGGAAAGAACCGTTTCAATACCTTCATTGTATTTTCCCCGGTGCAATGACCCGTATACAAATGCATGTTCGGGTGGTTTTTGATAATAAGAGAAGTAATATTCAAAATGTCTTCTTCGGTTTCATGGCCGTCCCTTAGGTGGGTTCCTCCGATAAATTCCGATATCGGACCTTTTGCCACAGCAACTGCTGCTTCCAATGTGTTGAGGATTCCTTTGTGGGTACACGAAGAAATAACTGTATTGTGTTCTGGTCCCGTGATCAGAACCGCCATCTCATGATCAAAAGGATCAGGGGCATCTTTTCCTTTGAAGGTCCAGTAAAGAGTCGCGTTGGCTTGTGGAAGGGGATTTACAGAAGGGATGTCTCCCAACAACCATACATGATCCGTTAACTGCACATTTTTGGATGGATGCCATGCAAAACGTGATGCATGATTTTTCAACAGGGACCGGTCCAGTCCAATGTCAATTCTTTGATTGTTTCGCATAGATAGACAAGTGCTTTCCCGGATCCATTCAGACAGATGAATAATGGCTTTTGAATTGATCTGCAGGAAAGTCTCCAGCCCCCCTGTATGATCATTGTGATTGTGAGATAAAACAAGGTGATCTACTTGTGATATGTCTATTCCGGAGTGCTTGGCATTTTCTGCAAATTTGCCGGTAAGGCCCGTGTCAACAAGCCATTTTAAGCCGTCTTTTTCAAAATAGATACTCAGACCGTGTTCGGTCAAACGATTCTCGTGTCGGGGATTTTCCGGCATAGAGCGATCGTCCATTAATATTTCCAGATTTTCCATAAAACAAAGATACGGGAAATATACTTATATTTAAACCATGAAACAGGAAAGGATTGTCGAAATCATTGAGCTTTACAGACATAGGGCCAAAGCCGCACGGGAAGCCTCCCTGTTGGACAAATCGCGTGAGATGGATGATTTTGCTGATTTTGTAGAAAAGAATTCGGGGTCTTTTCTGGAAGATGCTTATACGAAAGAATCCGAATTGTGGGAAGAATATGACAATGATTACTAATGGAATTCGTACGTTCGGATCCCTTTTCTGATTATTGTACCTGATTCTTCCATCTGTTTTATGGCCCTGGCAAGAGCCGGTCTGGTAACACCAAAAGTGTCTGCCAGTTCCTGTTGTGTATGGGGAATTGTGAAAAGACTGGACCCGTTGTTATGCTTTTGTTCCATAAAATAGGACTTCAGTTTGCTTTTGATGGTTCCAAACTGAAGAAGACGGACCCTTTCGGATAAGAAATGACACCGGTCGGAAATGCCGCTCAACATGTTTTCCAGGACCCTTGCATCTTTTTTCATGAGCCATAAAAGCACGTTTTTTGGAATGAAGACAACGGTTGACTCGGATAGTGCGGTTAATGTTACAGGAAGCTTGTTCTTTGAAGCAAATAAAAATGAAGGAGCCACTGCCCTTGGAGCGGAGATGTCTTCAATGACCGCCTTTATTCCATCGCGATTCGTCATTTCGGCACGTAAAGTCCCTTTTTCCACAATAAAGAGCGATTTGTATGTTTGATCCTGGATGGCTACAATTTCTCCGCGTGAAAAATCACGAACGCGGTATTTTCCGTCAAGCAGACTTTCCAGAGTATGTTTGTCAATGCCCCGGAATAAAGGTGAATGGTACATTTCTTCCATGAAGCAAAGATAGTTTTATTCCGTAAGTGTAACAATAGTAACATTATGAGAATATACAAAAACCATATTTTTGTAAATTATATCAATACAGAATGAAAAGAACAATTATCAGAATTGATGATACGCTTTGTAACGGATGCGGGATCTGTGTGACCGGATGCCATGAGGGAGCGCTCAGGATGATCGACGGAAAGGCAGTTATGGTAAGCGATCTGTATTGTGACGGGCTGGGAGCGTGCATACCCGAGTGTC
>JAAYYL010000113.1 GCA_012515395.1 Bacteroidales bacterium | reverse complement strand
TTTTAACAACTCTGTTATAGTGTTCAAGCATATCTTCAGCATCCCGACAGCAACATATTTCAGCAATTGATAAAGACCTTATTACAGCTGTTACTGATTGTTCGGTTGACCCAAACAATGTAGTCTGGATTGAGAATACTGTTCGTGGAATCAGGTCCATAAGAATTTCCATATCCTGTGTTTTAGACAGAACCAGATCACTTTCAAAGTGAAGCATTCCATTTGAATCCATTGTTACTTCCAGCATTTTCTTCATCCGCATTTCTTTTTTTTTTCATGATATGTAAGTTAAAAGTGAAACAAATTAGAATTAGGAGAATTTGTTGGAAGTTCCCCGGTTTAAAGCTTGATCCCCTCATTTCTCCCTCTTCCTCTTAATAAAAATTAAAATATATGATAATAAGCTATTTACATGATTTTAGGAAATAGTGATTTTACAATGCCTGCATCAATTTTCAGAATCCTTTGAATTTGCTTATTAGATGCATTGTAATCATAATGCATCTTCTTTGCAATATCAATTTTAGCGGCTGACGGCAGCAAAACAGGTTTACTTAGGTTATAGCTTTTCAAACACATGGACTGCACAGCTGAATACATTTCTTCATCGCTGAGAAATACCGAGTCTTTAAGTCTTTTGGCGATTTCGCAATATGCCTCATAATTCTTTGATAACTGGTTGAAGTAATGATGTGCATCTCTAAAGAAACACTCACCTTCTTTAATGCAGCAAAAGCTTGACGGCAAAATGATATTATTAAACACCCTGACACGTTCTGACATGGCTACATCTCTGCTGCGACAAATGTTTCTTTTATCTCTTAATGTTAAAGAGTTGAACGCAGTAGAGGGCATTAATTCGTAAATGGGATTAAAATACAGATAGCCTGCTCCCCATAAATATGAATACGGTGTATATGAGGGTTTTACCAAATAACCATTACGATTAACGTATACGATTTCATTTCTAAGAGCTTGCATATCAGGAATACTAAGAAGTGATGCCTTAAAAGCAGACAAATCTGCCTCTCTTCCCGTTATGACCAAATACCTTTGCAGACGTGCATGATACATTTCAAACAGATCTTCACAATCTTTCCTCCCTCCTGAAAGAATACAGTGAAGGTGATTGTTCATCAATTCAAAAGTGTAGATCTTAAGCTTTGAATACTTGTCTGCACAAATTCCCATCAGATTCATCCCAAATCCAAATTCCTCATCAGTAGTAAACAAAATCTCTGTCAAATGGCCGGGTGTACACAGATGCCAGAACGGACCTGATTGATTAAATAAATATTCACATTGATTTTCTTTGTCGTAGAATGTACGACTATCAGGCGCTGAAGCACCTGGAAATTCCTTTTCCATTATTCTTCATGTTTAATCAACCCCACAATGGGAAGGCATACAAAAATAATTATTTATTAGATAGGAAGTTAACGAAATACAGGCTCCGTTACTGCAAAATAAATAACGGGACAAAATTGTATTATGAAAATGAAAGTGAACATTTACAGAAAGATCTGTAATAAGCTTTTCAAGTGCCGGAATACGAGTGTCCGGCTTGAATTATGATGATTGTTAGGGATGCCGTAAAATAACCGTACTGAATATTTTTGTCCTGTATTAAATTATCTTTTTTATTGTTAATGTGTAAATTCAATGCTGGCCGGAACCTAAAATTTTGTTTCGCAAAAAGCCTTGCTCGTATGCAGGAGTGCTTTCGCAACAGAAAGGGATTTGTGCATATTCAGATATTTGTGGTCTAATCCCCGCCACAACCGTCTACAGTGCTTTTAGCCTGATATGGGCGACAAAGAAAATCTTATATGAATGTACCCTTATCCCCGGCAGAGCAGGCTTTTGCGTTTACCGCTGGCACAGGAGCTTATAAGGGTGTACACGATGAGCAGGGCGGTCAGGACTATGATGACCCAGGCAGTAATGACGATATCTTTATGAACAATAAGATCCGCCGTGCGTTTTATGATTATACCGTAATAAGCCCATATCACTACCAGGGGATAGAAGATGTCTCTGTTACGAAGCGTTACCAAAACAGCCAGGATGAATCCCACAATCATCACGGCAATGGTCCATATATTTTCACTCAGGCCAAAACCGTCCCAGTTCCGGGATACCAGCAGGGCTGTAACATTGGCAATGGTAGCTACGGATATCCAACCCAGGTAAACACCTATTGATACTCTGAAGGCAAATTTACCCATACCACTATCAATGTTAATATTATACAGAGAATTGTAAAGGGATATCAGGGATAGAAGCAGGCCAAGCATAACCACAACGGACCAAAAGATCAGTTGGTAATGCCATGTAATGATCCAGGCGGCATTGAATATGCAAGTGAGGGCGAAAGCCATATTCTGTTTGGCATTCAGTGCATAACGTGATTTTTTGCCGTATACGGCAGCTACCTGATATACAACCAAAATCAGAAGCAACAGATAGATAACTCCCCAAATGGAAAAGGTTATTCCGGCAGGAACAAACAGATTGGTATAATTGTCTGACAACTCTCCGGTTGTCATACCATTTATGGGTAGTGCGTTGGCCAGGGCGTTCACAATGATCATTCCCAGGTACAGAAAGATGTTTATTACAGACAATGATTTAGTATTCATGACCTTATGTTTTATTTAACTTAAATATAATAAAAAAAAGTGACCTTGTAACTAAGGCCACTTTTAATATTTTGACTTGTAAAGTATTTACATGCCTCTTGCCGTATATTTGGTATGAAGCAGGTGGTGAGACATTTCACTCAGCGGATGACCCAGAAAATCTTTGTAGATCTTAATGATCTCGGGATTTTCGTGTGATTTTCTGAAAGGCATGCCGGCATCTTCGGCATAGATGGCCTCGGCACGGCGCTGACGTATCTCGGGACTCGTGGGGATGGGCTGGCCTCCGCCACCCAGGCACCCGCCGGGACAGGCCATGAACTCTATGAAATGGTAATCGGCTTTACCGGCTCGTACCTTATCCATCATGTATTTGACATTGGTTAGCCCGTGAGCCACGGCACACTTAAGTTCCACGCCATCCAGGAAAGACCATTCCTTTAGCGGATTCTCAATTTTAATTTTGGCTTCACGTACGCCTTCCATTCCGCGAACAGGAGTTATGTCCAGATTTTCAAAAGGAACTTCCCTGCCGGTAACCAGTTCGTAGGCCGTACGAAGGGCAGCTTCCATAACGCCTCCGGTAGCTCCGAAAATTACACCGGCTCCTGTAGATTCACCCATCAGCCTGTCAAAATGCATGTCATCCAGCTTCTTGAAGTCAATGCCGGCCTGTTTGATCATTATGGCCAGCTCCCTGGTGGTCAGTACGTAATCCACGTCACGGTAACCGCTATCGTGCATTTCCGGTCTGGCCGCTTCAAATTTCTTGGCGGTACAAGGCATTACGGAAACAGATACGATTTTTGCGGGATCCAGTTTACGGGCTTTTGCATAGTACGTTTTCACCAAAGCTCCGAACATTTGCTGCGGTGATTTACAGCTGGAAAGGTGGTCCAGAAACTCGGGATACAGGTGCTCTATAAATTTGATCCAGCCGGGAGAACAAGATGTAGTCATGGGGAATTTCACGGTCTTGTCATTCTCGGCAAGGGCTTTTTTCAGGCGGGTAAGCAGTTCCGTGCCTTCTTCCATGATTGTCAAATCGGCGGTAAAATCGGTGTCCATCACGGAATCGAATCCCAGACGTTTTAATGCTGCCACCATTTTACCTGTGGAGCGGCTTCCGGGGTCAAAGCCGAGTTCTTCGCCCAGCCCCACGCGCACAGCGGGCGCGGTCTGGATGACTACGTATTTGTCTTTGTCCGAGATGGCGGACCAGACTTCCTCGATGTAATTCTTTTCCACCAGAGCTCCGGTGGGGCAGTGGTTTACGCATTGTCCGCAGTTGGTGCAGATCACGTCGTTCATGGATTTTTCAAAGAACGTGGTGATCATGGCATATTCACCTTTGTGCGCCATGGTTAGTGCGTTCACGCTTTGCAACTCGGCACATGTTCTGACGCAGCGCTGGCAACGGATACATTTGCTGTCGTCTTTGATGATGGAAGGCGAGAAGTCATCTATGGTGTAATTCCGGAAGGGTACAAGGTGGATGAAATCCTGGCTCATGATCTTGTATTCCGAGGCCAAGAGCTGCAATTCGCAATTGCCGTTCTTGTAACAGCTTGTACAATCGGCATTGTGCTCCGAAAGAAGCAGCTCAATGATGTGTTTCCTGGAATTCCTGACTTTGTGTGTGTTTGTCAGAATATCCATTCCGTCTTCACACGGAGTGGCACAGGCAGGAGCGAGTCTTTTTTGTCCTACCACTTCAACAACGCAGACGCGGCAGTTTCCGGCTACGCACAGGTCCTTATGGTAACATAAAGTGGGGATGATCACCCCTATTTGATTGGCGGCATCCAGTATAGATGTGCCTTTTTCAACTTCTACGGGTTGTCCGTTTACGGTAATTTTTATTTTCTTTCCCATTACTGTCAATTTTCTGGTTTAGTAAATCATCTCCTCTCTGAAATTCTCCACAATGGAAGAGAAGGAATTTGCCACGGATTGTCCCAGGCCGCACTTTGCAGTCAATTGCATGGTCTCGGCCAGACTAAGGAGTTTGTCCAGGTAAGCAGCCGGTTTCTCTCCACGCTTTACCGCTTTTATGCCTTTGAGTAATTGTTGGCAACCAACACGACAAGGCGTGCACTGACCGCAAGATTCCTCGGCAAAGAAATTCAGGTAATTGTCCAGTACGTTAAACATGGAACGGGAACTGTTGAACAACATCATGGAGCCTCCTGTAGGAAGTGAGATCCCTACCAGTTTGCCTTCATAGCCGATGCTTGTCTCGGCGAATTTTTTACGCGGGACAAGGAACCCGGCAGCACCGCCAACCTGAACCGCTTTGGTATCATCATCCCCGAATTCTTCAACAAAATCAGTAAGACTCATTCCAAGTTCAAGTTCATAAATACCCGGTTTTGGTGTGTCACCCGAAACAGAGAAAAGTTTCGTTCCGCGGGAGAACTGAACACCCAGGTCATAAAAGCGTTTGGATCCGTAATTGAATATTGTGTAGGTATGGGACAGCGTTTCAACGTTGTTTATAACGGTTGGTTTTCCCATATAACCGTAAGCTGTGGGATAGGGAGGCTTGTTGCGTGGTTCTCCCCGTTTCCCTTCCATGGATTCAAAGAGGGCTGTTTCCTCGCCGCATATATAAGCACCGCTTCCCATAAATATGCTGATCTTGAAATCATATTTAATTTCCTTACAGAAAAATTCAAATTCACTGATTGCTTTTTTCAATTCCTGTTGCAGGAAAAAATATTCTCCCCGGAGGTATATATAACCTTTTTTTGCGCCTATTACGTGGCCACAGATTGCAATAGCCGTTAATACCTTAAAAGGCACCCTGGAGAGGATCTCCCGGTCTTTAAATGTTCCGGGTTCTCCTTCATCGGCGTTGCAGATGACATACTTCTCATCTGATTTTAATTCAGAGGTAAGTTTCCATTTTAATCCTGTGGGAAAACCGGCTCCGCCTCTACCTTTTAATTCAGAGCTGATCAATTCGTTGATCAGTTCGTTAGGGGTACGCGCCAGGCTTTTGGTAAGCACTTCTTCCCAGTCATTTTCGTTCTTGAAAATGAAATCGGCTCTTTTTAGAATGTGACTAGTTGACATGTTCACCTCCTATGATTTTATCATTCAGGTAACCGGTTAAAATTTCCCGGATCTTTTCCGGGGTAAGTTCTGTGTACACTTCGTTGTTGATCAACATGGCCGGAGCTTTGTGGCAAAATCCCAGGCAATTGGTTTCCAGCAGGGTAAACTTCCCGTCCTGGGTTGTTTCTCCAACTTTGATTTTCAACATATCCTCTATGGCCAGAAGGATTTGTTTCTCTCCTTTCATGGAGCAAGTAATGGTTTTGCAAATACGGATAATGTATTTACCCATCTTTTTGCATTCCAGAAAAGAATAGAAAGTGGCAGTCCCGTAAACTTCCGTTACCGGAATGTTGAGTTCGCGGGCAATTTCAATCATTGAAAATTCAGAGAGATATTTTTCCTGTTCTACAACTCCCTGGAGGATCGGCAACAGATTACGTCGCTCTCTGCCGTGCCGGTCGGCAAGGTCCTTAACTAGTTCGGTAATTGGTTTCATCCAAAATCAATTAGGTAGGTTAATAAATCTTTTTTTGGTATATATATTATAGTTGAACTAAACCGCCCCCAGTCGGAGGCGGTAAAATGATGGTAAATTCGAAGTAAAAAACTTCAAAACAAACCATCATGAAAAACATTCATTCACAACTTATTGAGCGGTTCATTCGAGAGATGGAATACCGCAATTACAGTCCCCGATCCATACAGAGTTA
>JAAYYL010000112.1 GCA_012515395.1 Bacteroidales bacterium | reverse complement strand
GATAAAACACGCATTTTGCTCACGGATGTATTCAACGGGATCTACGAAGTCATGATCAAGATCACCTTCCTGGTCATCCGTTTTGCACCCATTGGTCTGTTTGGAGTAGTATCGAACATGGTCGGGGCCCAGGCCGGTGATTCAAAAGCACTTGGAACTTTATTCGGGAGCCTGGGCATCTATTCCGCAATCATTGCAGGAGGTTGTATTTTTCACGGGTTGGTAACCTTACCGGGATTGTTTAAGATCATAACACGTAAAAACCCGTTCAAATTCATGCAGATGATGGGAACGGCTTTGTTAACAGGCTTTACTACGGCTTCATCAGCAGCTTCACTTCCCATTTCGCTACGGGATATTCAGGAAAAAGCAGGCGTTTCCAGGAAAGTATCGTGTTTTAGTCTGCCTTTGGGAAATACCATAAATATGAACGGGACTGCACTTTTTGAAAGTGTAACTGCTATTTTCATAGCACAGGCTTACGGGATCGAACTGACCCTTGTGCAACAGATTATAATCGTACTTACCAGCCTGATGGCTGCTGTAGGGTCAGCCGGTATTCCGCTGGCCGGTCTGGTTATGCTGGCTGTTGTTTTGAAAGCGGTCGGATTGCCATTGGAAGGTATTGGATTGGTTCTGGTGGTGCAGCAACCACTTGATATGATACGCACGTCGGTTAATATATGGGGTGATATGACAGGGGCAGCCGTAGTTGCTCACACGGAAGGCGAAAAGCTGAATTTATAAACCATGGACGGAACGCTCATATGTCCTGCATGCGGGGCTCAATACCCGGAAGACGACGTTGTCTGGCGATGCCGTTGCGGCAGTTACCTGGATCTGAAAGAAACGTTCCGCCCGAATCCCAAAAATTTCCAAGGCAGCCACTTCCTGCAAAGGTACAGCAGTGTGCTTCCGTTGCGTGACCCGAAAAACGCCGTGTCATTCGGGGAAAGTACCACACCCCTGCATCCCATGGAATTTTACTGCATTCCCGTACAAGTGAAAATGGATTACCTGCTGGCCACCGGTTCATTCAAGGACCGCGGAGCCGCCGTGATGATCAACAAATGCCGGGAACTCGGCGTATCCCGTATTGTGGAAGACTCGTCCGGAAACTCGGCATCTGCTGTTGCTGCCTACAGCACTCTGGCCGGGATTGATGCCCACATCTTTATGCCCGAAGGAAACTCCTCGGCAAAAACCGTCCAGGTAAGCACCTACGGAGCGACGCTCCACAAAATTCCGGGAAACCGTTCCGATTGCGCCATGGCGGCGGAAGAAGCGGCCAAAGAGAGTTATTACGCCGCACACACCTGGAATCCGTATTTTCTGCACGGAACAAAGACAGTCATCTACGAGATCATGGAACAAATGAACTGGAATCCGCCGGGATACATCTTTATACCTGTAGGAAGCGGTACCCAGCTTCTGGGCATATGGCTTGGATTGAAAGAAATGAAACGTGCCGGCCTCATAGACACGTATCCCCGCCTGATGGCCGTGCAAAG
>JAAYYL010000111.1 GCA_012515395.1 Bacteroidales bacterium | reverse complement strand
CCCAGGCTCAACGGGGTAACGTCAAGCAACAAAACGTCTTTCACATCACCGGAAAGCACACCGCCCTGTATGGCAGCACCCACTGCAACCACTTCGTCAGGATTGACGCTCTTGTTAGGGGTTTTTCCAAAAAATTTCTGTACCAGTTGCTGGATTACGGGAATACGTGTGGAACCTCCCACCAGGATTACGTCATCAATATCGGAAGGCTTCATACCGGCGTCCGAAAGGGCTTTTTTACAAGGCTCCATGGTGCGTTGTACCAGGTTGTCTATCAATTGTTCGAATTTAGCCCTGGACAATGTTTTGACAAGGTGTTTGGGAACGCCGTCAACCGGCATGATGTAAGGCAGGTTGATCTCTGTGGAATTCTGGCTGGAAAGCTCTATCTTGGCTTTTTCGGCGGCTTCTTTCAGACGTTGCAAGGCCATAGGGTCTTTACGAAGGTCCAATCCGCTGTTGTCAGAAGCAAATTCTTCTGCCAACCAGTCAATCACAGCCTGGTCAAAATCATCTCCGCCAAGGTGCGTATCCCCGTTTGTGGATTTCACTTCAAACACACCGTCTCCCAATTCCAGGATGGAAATATCAAATGTTCCTCCGCCCAGGTCGTATACGGCCACTTTCATGTCTTTGTTCATCTTGTCCAGTCCGTACGCCAAAGCAGCGGCAGTAGGTTCATTGATGATACGACGTACCTTCAGACCTGCAATCTCCCCTGCTTCTTTTGTAGCCTGACGCTGAGAATCACTAAAATAGGCAGGAACGGTAATAACGGCTTCGGTCACTTCCTGTCCCAGGAAATCTTCTGCCGTCTTTTTCATTTTCTGCAAGACCATGGCGGAAATTTCCTGAGGTGTATATAAACGTTCATCAATTTTTACCCGTGGTGTGTTGTTGTCACCCTTTTCAACAACATAAGATACCCTGTTTCGTTCCAACGCTACTTTATCAAATGTCTCCCCCATAAAACGCTTTATGGAATATATGGTTTTGTGGGGATTTGTAATAGCCTGTCGCTTGGCAGGATCACCAATTTTACGTTCACCGTTTTCCGCAAATGCGACAACAGAAGGAGTTGTCCGTTTGCCTTCCGAATTAATGATAACAACCGGTTCGTTACCTTCCATTACGGCAACGCACGAGTTGGTGGTTCCCAAGTCTATACCAATAATTTTTCCCATAGTAATATTTTTAAATTTTAATAATTTCTAAATTCTGTCTTGACTTGCTCAATAGTTATGCCAAAAGAGATTTACTGACAGGTTGGCAGTTTGAAGGAATGATTATCTTTGTCACTATGTCATATCTTGCAGACAACCCGATATCACAACGCATCCTGTACGAAGACAACCACCTGTTGGCAGTCAACAAACTACCCGGAGAAATCGTACAGGGTGACAAAACCGGAGACACGCCCCTGAGTGAAATTTTGAAAGCTTTTATTAAGGAAAGAGATCAAAAACCGGGCAACGTGTTCATGGGTGTTCCCCACCGTCTGGATCGTCCGGTAAGCGGCATCTGCCTGTTTGCAAAAACATCCAAAGCCCTGGAGCGCCTCAACCGGATGTTCCGTGAAGGAGAAGTACATAAAACGTACCTGGCACTGGTATCAAAAAAACCGCCGGCAGACAGTGCCCTGCTTACACACTACATTCTGCGAAACGAAAAACAAAACAAGTCTTACGCCCGGGAAACGCCTGCAGAAGGCGCCCGCGAAGCCAGATTACGTTACCGATACCTGGAAAGCACCCACAAATACCACTTGCTGGAAATTGATCTTTTAACGGGCAGACACCACCAGATCCGCTGCCAGCTGGCTGCCATAGGATCTCCCATCAAAGGAGATCTTAAATACGGAGCCCGCCGTTCCAATCCGGACGGCAGCATCTCCCTTCACGCTTATAGTGTAACCTTTGAACATCCTGTTAAAAAAGAGGCCCTTGTGATCACGGCTCCCTGGAACCCCTTTGGTTCAGAACCTAAAGAAAATCAATAATATCTCCGGCCAGCAAATGAGTATGTTGTCGGGAAGATACGGCATTATCTCCGGCCATTCCGTGCAGGTATACGCCCAATACAGCCGCCGTTTGCGAATCGTATCCTTGTGAAAGCAGCCCCAAAATGATACCTGTAAGCACGTCCCCGCTACCGGCCGTAGCCATACCGGGGTTGCCGGTTGGATTGAACCAGTGAGGTTCTTCAGGTGTGGCCGTCAGCGTATAACGCCCTTTCAATACAATCACAATATTTCGCTCCCGCGCCATTCTAACAGCCTGCATAGCCCTTTCCTGACTGTCTTTTGCCTTTGTTCCTCCGCATGCAGCAAAAAGCCTGTCAAATTCACCCGGATGCGGTGTGATCACGGTTCCTGCGGGCATCATGGACAGCATCACCGGATTTGCCGAGATGATATTCAGTGCATCGGCGTCCAGCACCAGGGAAGGAGCCGGTTTCATTTCATTGAGCAGCCCCAGCAATTGTCCCAGGAGTCCCGAGGTTTCCGAGGCGGTTCCCAGACCGGGACCGGCTCCGATG
>JAAYYL010000110.1 GCA_012515395.1 Bacteroidales bacterium | reverse complement strand
GGAAAACAAACCCGCGAAGACCACAACCAGGTTATGAATACAGCTATCCGGCTTTATGCAGATGCGGCTGATGCCAAAACAAAACTGGAAAACGGTTTTGATTTGAGCGATTACGATCTGCGTGCCCTGGATTTTGCCAAAGAGTATTCCTTAAAATTGTTGTCCATTGACGTAAACATCAACGTGACGGAAATGCTGGAAAGGACCTGGGAACTGTTTGCCAGGTATTTCACCAAAGAAGAAGTCAGTATTCGTGAAGATCTTATTGATCAGTACTGGCCCAAAGGAGAAGAATAAATTAAATTAGTATGGCCATCAAATACCAGTTTAATAAAACGTCGCTGACTGCCTTGGGGAAACAGCTCAAAATAAGGCAGAAAGCACTCCCTACGCTAAAGAACAAGGAAAGTGCTTTGCGTGCGGAGGTAAAACGTGCCAAACAACGATCGGACGATCTGTTGGAAGAACTGGACAAGACCTTATCTTCATACCGGAACATGGCAGCCCTGTGGAATGAGTTCACACCGGGACTGATATCCGTAAAAGACGTGGAACTGGAAATTGTCAAGATAGCCGGCATTAAGACTCCCGCATTAAAGGAAGTCATTTTTCAGGTACAACCTTTTTCCCTGTTCTCAGAACCGCAATGGTACGCCCAGGGTGTACAGATCCTGAAAGATCTGGCCCAGATAGGCATTGAAAGCGAAATATACCTGGAAAAGAAGAACTTACTGGACTTTGCGAGGAAGAAAACCACCCAAAAGGTAAACTTGTATGAAAAAGTACAGATACCGGGGTATCAGGAAGCTATTCGCAAGATCAAACGGTTCATGGAAGATGAGGAAACACTGTCCAAAGCCAGTCAGAAAATTGTAAAAACGCGTCATCAGGAACAGGAGGAGGAGCTATGATAACCCAAATGACTAAATATTCCTTTGTCTTGCTCAGTGAGCAAACGCAGGATTTCCTGAAGAAATTACAGGACTTGGGCATGGTAGATATTAACCGACAGGAAAAACCCGTTGATGAGCATTCCAAAGAGTTGACCAATCAGCTTTTCCGGATAAACCAGACTGTTACCCGGCTGAAACAGGTTGCCAAAGAAAAAGACCAAAAAGAAAAGACAAAGAAAAAAATTGTCCCCTTTGAAGGTGAGGCTCCTTCCTTGCTTGAAGAAGCAACCCGGTTATTTTCAGAAAAAGAGGTTTTGCGCAATGATATAAACGTTCTGAACGAGCAAATCAAACAGGCAGAGCCATGGGGCATATTTACTGAAGAAGACCTCGAAAAGATAGAAAGCATGGGGTTCACCCTTCATGCTTACGTGCAGCCTGTTAAAAGACTGAACCCCGGATTGGAGGAAAAATACCCTTTGTATGTAGTAAACCGTGTAGACGGACAAGCCTATTTTATAGTTTTGGAAGTTCCCGGTGAAACGTATGATTTCCCGGGGAATGAAATCACATTCCCATCCATGTCCTGCGACAGGTTAAAAGAAAAATTGCAGGAAAAAGAAACCCGGTTATCTTCCTGTATAACACGTCTTGAGGAATTATCGGATCATACGGCTCTTTTAACAGATTACGCAGCAGGAATATCTTCCGGGCTGGATCTTTACCTTGCCGGTGTTTCAGCCAGAAAAGAAGTGGAAGATCACATAGATCTGCTTACAGGTTTTGTCCCCACGAATAAGAAAAAAGAACTGGAAGATTTTCTGAACACCGAAAGTTTATATTATATAAATGTCCCGGCAGAAAGTGAAGACAATCCTCCCATTAAACTGAAAAACAATTGGTATACACGTTTGTTCGAACCCATTGGGAATATGTACATGCTGCCCCGCTATGATGAGCTTGATCTGACACCATACTTTGCACCTTTTTACATGCTTTTCTTCGGATTCTGCCTGGGAGACATGGGTTACGGACTGATCTTTATGCTAGTGGCCCTTTTGGGAAAACGTTTCCTTCCTAAAATGAAAGGATACATGAACCTGGTTTTCTTCCTGGGGCTCGGATCTTTTGTTATGGCAGCTTTTCCCGGAGTCTTTTTCGGAGTGAAAATAATCGATATCATACCGCCTTTAAAGGAAAGCAATACTTTCATGTTCAACTTCTCTGACATGAAGATGTTCTGGTTTGCTATCCTTTTTGGATTGTTCCAGATCGTTTTCGCGCGCATCCTTACCGGAATTGATTCATTCATTCGCAAAGGATGGCAGCACGGTATGGCTCCCTTCGGATGGGCCATACTTATTGTGTGGTGTACCATTGCATACGCCTCTATGGAAGTACCCTCCCTGACATTGCCAAAAAGCGTATCGCTGACCATGGTAATCGTAAGCGTTTTCCTGATCCTGTTTTTTTCCAAACCGGAAGGACCTATTTACAAAAGACTGGGAAAAGGCCTGTGGGCCATGTATGATATAACCGGAGTTTTCGGAGATATGCTTTCCTACATCCGTCTCTTTGGACTCGGTACGGCAGGAGCGATTCTGGGAATGGTGATCAATTCTATAGCCATCAGCCTTTCAGGAGTTCCTTACGTAGGATGGCTGCTCACTATCATAATGCTCCTGTTTGGTCACACCTTGGTATTAGGACTAAACGCATTGGGAGCCTTCGTACATCCCATGCGTTTGACTTTTGTGGAATTTTTCAAGAATGCAGGATTTACCGGAGGAGGTCGCGAATACAAACCCCTAACATCCGTTTCAAATAAAAAAGAAAAATAGATTATTTATTAATAAACAATTAACCAACGAATTATGAACACATTACCTTTAATTTTAGCCTATATCGGTCTGGCTTTTATGTTGGGTCTTGCCGGAATCGGAAGCGCCATTGGTGTGACCATCGCAGGAAATGCCACTGTGGGAGCTCTTAAGAAAAATCCCAACATGTTCGGATCTGCCATGATCCTGAGCGCTCTTCCTTCAACACAGGGTCTGTACGGATTCGCCGGTTTCTTTTTGAATCTTGGTGCCGTAACCGAATTGGGTGATGCCCTTACCCTGGGACAGGGTCTGGCCGTTTTTGCAGTAGGTTTGGCCATGGGCTTTGTAGGTCTTTTTTCTGCAATAAAACAAGCTTCCATCT
>JAAYYL010000109.1 GCA_012515395.1 Bacteroidales bacterium | reverse complement strand
TTTCTCTTGCAACATGGTTGCAGGAAGGCGATCCTGTGAAATTTTCCGCCAATTTTGATTCAGGATGCCTGGGTGACGTTGAATTAATAGATTCAGTCCGGGTCAGACCTTCCCTTACGGATTCGGTCCTTCATCTTTCATACCGTATAATTTCCAGATCTGATCCCGATAACCCGGCAAACCCGGAATTGCCGCCCAGCGGCAGGTGGTTCTATTTTTTGATGGAGAACGTAAAGGGGAAACACATATACCTGAATTTTGAAAATACCGATCCCAAAAGGGCTGTTTTTTCTTATGACGGAGAATCTTTTCAAAGATTCGAACATTACATGGCTTCTATGCGTAAAGTGTCCGCTTTGTTTGACAGGGATTCGGTGTATATAGCTTACTTTATTCCTTACGGTTGGAACAGGCTTCAAAGCAAACTGAAACAGTGGACAGCTCCATCTTACGTTACAATGGACACATTGGGTTTCAGCATGATGGGGTTACCACTTCAGATGTTAACGGTGACTGATCCGAAAACGCCTGATGATCAAAAAAACAGGATATGGATACATGCCCGTGTACATCCCGGTGAGACGCCGGCAAATTGGCAGCTTGAGGGTCTCCTGGACCGCCTGACGGAAGATTCTCCCACAGGACGCGAATACAGACGCCGCTCGGTCTTTTACATAGTTCCCTTCACGAATCCCGACGGTGTATACGGGGGTTATTCCCGGTCCAATGCCAGGGGGATTAACCAGGAGATTAACTGGGATCATCCCGATTCAATAACTTCTGTGGAAGTTACTCTGTTACGTGCCAAAATGGATTCCCTGACAAAAGAAAAGCCTTTTGATCTGGTTTTGAACGTGCATGCACAATCCTCAGACAAGGCAAGCTATTATATTCACACAGCAGAATCCACGACACCTGAATATTTCGGGAATGCCATGAGGCTGGCTTACCTGACAACAGATGAGAATCCGTATTTTTTCCCTGAGGATATGTTTTATTCTGCGCCTGCTCCCCGTTATGTGGAAGGATGGATCTGGAACAGGACTAAAGGCAAAACACTTGCACTGACCATTGAAATGCCGTATTCCTATTATAATGAAAATCCCGACAACGAATGGGTAACCCTTGAATCCCTGAAAGAAAACGGGGAATACCTTTTACGGGCAATCTCGGATTATTTCCACTGGGATGTGCCGGGAAGGCATATCCTGGAAGGAAAGTCCAAAGGCAACCGGACCGTTTACCGTTATTCAATGCTGCCTGCAGGAGAGTATGTGATCTATACCTGGGACAATGCCTGGGTACCTTACGATACGGTAGTCAAAAAACGTCCGGGTTCTTTCCGTTATGTAATACGTTCCGGTGATGAGCCCTACAAAGGACCTCTACGGGTAAGTTTTATTTGGCGTAATTAACCGCCCTGGTTTCCCTGATGACAGTAATTTTGACTTGTCCGGGATATACCATTTCGTCCTGGATCTTTTGTGCGATATCGTGTGAAAGCCTTTCGGCATCCTGGTCTGTAACCTTTTCGGATCCGACTATTACACGCAATTCCCGCCCGGCTTGAATGGCATACGTCTTGGTGACACCCGGATAGGTCAGGGCCAGATCTTCCATGCCTTTAAGGCGTTTGATGTAAGATTCAATGACTTCCCTACGCGCACCGGGACGTGCACCGGAGATCGCATCTCCTACAAGTATCAGCGGGGCTATCAAAGACGTCATTTCGGTTTCCTCGTGGTGGGCTCCTATGGCGTTGCATACTTCCGGTCTTTCCTTGTACTTCTCGGCAAGCCGCATTCCAAGGATGGCGTGGGGCAGTTCGGGATCTTCATCGGAGACTTTCCCGATATCATGTAACAGACCGGCTCGTTTGGCCAGTTTTGTGTTCAATCCCAGTTCGGCAGCCATGATGGAACACAAATTGGCGACTTCGCGGGAGTGTTGCAGCAAGTTTTGTCCGTAGGAAGAGCGGTATTTCATTTTTCCCACCAGGCGGATCAGTTCCGCATGGAGTCCGTGTATGCCCAAATCAATGCAGGTTCTTTTTCCTGTCTCTATGATTTCTTCTTCAACCTGTTTTTGGATCTTTGCTACTACTTCTTCAATACGTGCCGGGTGTATGCGGCCGTCGGTAACCAACTGGTGTAACGCCAGGCGTGCCACTTCCCTGCGAACGGGATCAAAAGCGGACAGCAAAATGGCTTCAGGAGTGTCGTCCACTACTATTTCTACACCGGTAGCGGCTTCCAGGGCACGTATGTTTCTGCCTTCGCGCCCAATGATGCGGCCTTTGATCTCATCGCTGTCAATATTGAACACCGTAACGGCATTTTCTATGGCAGTTTCCGAAGCTACACGCTGAATGGTGTTGATAACCACGCGTTTGGCTTCTTTTCCGGCAGTCAGTCGTGCTTCGTCCATTACCTCACTGATATAGGACATGGCCTCGCTTTTAGCCTCTTCTTTCATATTTTCAATAAGCAATGCCTTGGCGTCTTCTGCAGACATGTTGGCCATGCTCTCGATCTTTTCAATTTGTTGCTGGCGTAATTTTTCGTATTCCTCCACCTTTTTTTCTGCCAATTCCATCTGGGCAGCCAGGGTGTCTTTCAGAGTCGTTACTTCCTTGTTTTTTCTCTGCATCTCTGCATTTTGCTGATTCATGGCAATTTCCCGCTGTTTCAGCTTGTTTTCTGCCTGGGCGATCTTGTTGTTTCGTTCCGATATCAGCTGTTCATGTTCAGATTTCAATTGCAAAAATTTCTCTTTGGCCTGGAGTATCTTTTCTCGTTTTATGTTCTCGGCCTCCAGTTCGGCATCTTTAAGAAGAATTTTAGCCTTTTTCTTCAGGACCACGGACCTGAAGTATGTGTATCCCAGCACAAAGCCGGTCAGAAGGCCGGCGATTATGCATATAGCAATGGTTATATATGTGTTGTTCATAAGTGTAATTAGTATATATATGTTTTTTAGTTGTCGTCATAATATAAAAAACCCGTTAACATACCGCTGTTTAGCAAAAACCCTGATAAGCAGGATTTGGAGGATCTGAGCTTTGTTGCAAACTTCCCGCGTCCCGAAAACGGAATTCCCCGAAGGGTAACTAGGGGCCTGTTTTTAACAGTCAAGACACTCCATAAAGTTTAAAGTGTTGAGTTTCGCAAAGAGCTTGGTATGTAACGGGTCAAAAATTATCTTTCCAGGTATTCTCCTAAAAAACTATCCAATGTGGCTATTTCAGTAATGATCTCGTTCGTTTCGTTGTCTTTTTCGTATTTCAGCAGACTCAGTACAAACTGAAGGGCTGCCATGGCCAGCGCGTCCTGGGTGTCCTGTCCGGAGTACTTTACGCTGAATTGCTCTATTTTTTGATTGATGCGCAAAGCCGCTGCACGGACCATCTCCTCGTCTTCGGACGCTATTCGTAAGGGATAATAACGATCCGCAATACTGATCTTTATGGATAATTTTTCTTCACTCATTGTTGTGCTCTACCGGTTGAGCATGTTTAAACATTTATCAATTTCCCTGATCAACTTCCCGATTTTCTGTTTTGCTTCCTTTGCATCTTCACTCGATGACTGAAAGGCTCCGGCCATCTGGAGTTTTTGCACTTTGTTTTCTAAGTCTTCTTTTTCTTTTTTATATCTGTTTAGTTCTTCGCTAATAGTTTGTAATTGGCTGTTTAATTCACGGTTTTCCGTCAACGCCCTTTCATGCAGAGAAATAAGCATCTCTATCTTCTGCTTTAACGGGTCAATAATGGCTGCGTGTTGAGGTTTCATCTTTTTATACCGTTAAGCAAAGATAATGCTTTTTTAATGAATAAAAAAAGAGGTCTAAACGACCTCTTT
>JAAYYL010000108.1 GCA_012515395.1 Bacteroidales bacterium | reverse complement strand
GCTGTCAGAGCCATATCCGGGATAAGCAAACGCTCTACCGGAGGATCATCTGTTGTATTTACAAAACTGATGATCTTGGAAAGTTTACCGGCATTTTCGAAAGATTGGCGAAAATACAGGTAATCGTCGTTTGTCAGACCCATGCCTCCCAGGATGATCTTGTCTACATCGGCCCTAAGTGCCACGGTGGCCATTACCTGATTATACGGCTGGTCAGGGTCGGCAAAAAAAGGAATTTTCTGACCCGAGACAAGGGTGTTGTTCAAATCGATACCTGCGATCCCGGTAGGGATGAGCTGCGAAGGCTGTTTCCTTTTAAAAGGATTCACCGAGGGGCCTCCGATCTCGCGGTGTTCTCCTTCCACCTGGGGACCTCCGTCAATGGGATTCCCGTAAGCGTTAAAGAAACGTCCGGCCAGGTTGTCGCTCACATTGAGCGAAGGTGCCTCGCCCCAAAAAACCACTTCCGAGTTGGTGGCGATTCCTTCCGTACCTCCGAATATCTGCAAGGTCACCCTGTCGCCGTTGATTTTAACTACCTGGGCCAGCCTGCCGTCTACGGTGGCCAGTTCGTCGTTGGTAACGCGTTGCGCGTTCAAAACGACTGTTGCTTTGGTAATTCCTTCTAAACGTGTGTATATGCGTTGAAAAGCTTGTGCCATATTTGTATTGTTATGCCTGAACCTTTTCGGCCAGAAGTTCTTCAATTTCTGTTTTGTAACGTTTGAAATCATCGGATTCGTATTCCGAGTAATTCATTTGGCGGAAAATGTTGATCATTTTCTTGAAATATGTGGAGCATGCTTCAAAATCGTCAAACTCAAAATCCCTTCGGCAAACGTCAATTACTGTTGAAAACATGTATTTCTGGCGTTCCATGGGGGTAGATGCATCTACGTCGTCAAAAGCATCCTGTTGAAGTATAATGAAATCAATCAGTTCTGATTTCCAGTAACTTACGTGGTAATCCAAAGGAACTCCGTCGTCTCCCAGAATGTTGATTTGTTCGTAAGCTTCCTTTCCGCGTCTTACGAAGTTCTTTCCTTCCCATACCATGTCAATCCAGTCTTCGCCAATCTTTTCGGAAAAGTATTTCATGATCTCCGGATATTCCAGGTATTTGGAATAACTTTCCATGGGATCGACAGCCGGGTAGCGTTTTCTATCGGCACGATTCTGAGACAGCGCGTAGAAACAGCGGGTGGCTTTCTGAGTGGATTCGGTTACAGGTTCTTTCAAGTTACCGCCGGCAGGGGATACGGTTCCTATGAAAGTAACAGAACCTGTTTGTCCGTTGTTCAGTTTTACAATTCCGGCACGTGCGTAAAAATTGGCAATAATGGCCGAAAGGTCCATCGGGAAAGCATCCTGACCTGGAAGTTCTTCCATACGGTTACTCATTTCACGCAGGGCCTGTGCCCATCGGGAAGTGGAATCTGCCAGTAGCAGGGCCTTGTGTCCCATGGCACGATAATATTCACAAATGGTCATGGCTGTATAAACGGAAGCTTCACGGGCAGCAACGGGCATGTTCGAGGTATTGCAGATGATGGTTGTCCTGTCCATCAGGTGCCTCCCGGTGCGCGGGTCTATGAGCTTGGGAAACTCGGCAAATATTTCCACCACTTCGTTGGCACGCTCTCCGCAGGCGGCCATCACGATGATGTCGGCCTCGGCTTGTTTTGCCAAAGCGTGCTGAAGCACTGTCTTTCCGCATCCGAACGGTCCCGGGATGAACCCGGTTCCCCCCTCGGCCATGGGGTTAAAAGTGTCTATGGTCCGCACTCCGGTTTCCAAAACTTTGTAAGGTCTGGGTTTTTCCTTATAGGCTGTGACGGCTCTTTTTACCGGCCATTTCTGAACCATGGTGACATCATGTGTTTTTCCGTCTTTGTCTTTCAGGACGGCCATTTTTTCGTCTACCGTGTAGGTTCCTTCTTTTGTAATTTCCTGGACCGTATAGGTATCGGTCATGACAAAAGGCACCATGATCTTATGGACCATCCAGCCTTCCATGACTTCTCCCAACCAGTCGCCGGCAGTTACCGTATCTCCTTTCTTTGCCAGGGGCTTGAAATCCCATTTTGCTTCCCTGTCTATGGGTTCGGTATATTCACCTCTTTTCAGGAATACGCCTTCCATGGTGGCCAGGTTGTTCTGCAACCCGTCGTAATTACTGGATAAAAGTCCCGGTCCCAACTGTACTTCCAGCATATGACCTTCAAAAGTCACATGATCTCCCACACGCAGTCCGCGAGTGCTTTCGTAAACCTGGGCCGAGGCTATGTTACCTGTTACCTTAATGACTTCAGACATCAGGCGTGTGTCTCCCAGATGGATGAAGCATATTTCATTTTGGGCAACCGGTCCGTCTACTTCTATGGTAACCAGATTGGCAATAATGCCTTTTACTTTTCCGGTGGTTTGTGTTTGCATAATTATTGTTTATCTGCTTTGTATGTGCCTTTTACTTCTTCTACCAGTTCCCTGAACAATCTGGTACCGGTTTCTTTGTCCAGTTTTGCCCAACGAGCCACCAGAGAGGCTTTAAGTAAAAAAGCAAGTATAACATCTATATCAAAGTAATGGAATGTGGTAAGCTCAGTAGCTTTTTCCCAACGGAGCTGGTCAGCTTTCTGCTCCCTTTGCACAGGATCTTTCAATTGCATGATCTTGTGCAATGCTGCCGAATACGGGCTCAGGTACTCCAGTTCAAAATCTTCTGCCCTGGAAACGGACAATTGTTCGGTGATCTGGTTATTCCCTACCAGGTTAGGTTTGATTTCGCGACCGTATTCTCTGGCTGTATAAGCAGCTATAATGTTACGAATATCCTGGTCAAAGGCAAAATAGCTGCTGATGAAAGCATTGTTGCAATTCTTTGCTGCACGATAAAAACGGGAATGCATGTATTTGCTTTGCAATCCTTTTGTCAGCCAGTCCAGCCAACGGTTGTCTTTTTTGCTCAGCAAAGCCCTTAAAGAACCGGTCAGCCCTTCCAGGTCAAAGCTTCCGGACTGAAAGTCCAATGCAAGCTGGGGCAATCCCGCAACAATGAATTCATAGTTATTCGCCATAGAGCAATTCTTGTGTCCTGGGACTTACATATCTGTTGAAAAGTGCCATGAAATCCTTGTCCGAAAAACGTATTTGGTAGCCTCCGTCGGCAGGCCCTATGACAAACCCGTTTTCCATCTGGTTACTGAACGTTACTTTCAGATTTTTTTCAAAGATTTTGGAAGTCTGCGATTTCAGGAATTCCGTAAAGGATTTCTGTTTTTCTTTGGGCAGTACCAGTTCCAGATCCATAGATTCTGCATCTTGAGGATTGAAGGCATCTATCAGTGTTTTAATTATATCCTGAATGAATGCGTCATCTTCAATGGCTTTTTTTGTGGGACTTTCCAGCGATTTGAGAACGACCAGGTTTTCAATTTGTTTTTTCAGGGAAGACAAGGTATGGCGGGAAGCCATTTTGATCTCGTTTTCTACCTGCTCCTTATGTTCGGCAGCTTCTTTTTCTGCCCGCTCTACCATCCAGGTGGCTTCTTTTTTTGCCTTTTTGACAATGGCTTCAGCTTCTTCCCTGGCTTTGGCAATGATCTCTTCTGCCTGGTCTTTGCCTTTTGCCAGGCCTTCCTGGTAAAGCTTGTTAGTCAGTTCTTGCAGTTTGTTTTCCATATAATTTCAGATGGTCATTAAAAATTAAGATAAGAATCCCAGCAAAATTCCTGCCGCAACTGCCGAGCCGATCACTCCGGCAACATTTGGCCCCATGGCGTGCATCAGCAGGTGGTTGGTGCGGTCGTATGTCAACCCGATCAATTCAGAAACACGGGCAGAGTCGGGAACGGCAGATACACCGGCGTTTCCTATCAGGGGATTGATCTTGTTCCCCG
>JAAYYL010000014.1 GCA_012515395.1 Bacteroidales bacterium | reverse complement strand
TGCTGGAAAGAGAACTTCCGGACTGGAAGCTTCGCAGAAAGGAATTAAAAGCTTAAATTTGCAGTGTTATGATATATACGGTAGATAATTATAAAAACCTGTTGCAACGCGGGCAACGGTTGAGGAGGTTTCTTTGAGGTAGAAACCCGTGAAAAAGAATGGCAGTCACTCACTGAACGTTCTCAAAAACCGGATTTCTGGAACAATCCCAAAGAGGCGGAAACCGTCCTGAAAAAGCAATCCGCGCTGAAATCCGCATTGGATGCGTATTACCGCATCCGCGAAGGCCTGGAGGATCTGCAGGTGCTTGCCGAGTTGGAGGCTTCCCAGGAAGAACTGGACCGCCAGACTGAAAAAGTCCTGGATTGGATCGAACAGGAAGAACTCAAAAGTATGCTCAGCGGCGAGGGCGACGATCTGGGAGCCCTGCTGAAAATCAATTCCGGAGCCGGCGGAACTGAAAGCAATGACTGGTCTGCCATGCTCATGCGGATGTACATCCGATGGGGAGAAAGAAACGGGTACAAAGTAAGGGTCCACGACATATTGGAAGGGGAGGAAGCCGGGATCAAATCCTGTATCCTGGAATTTGAAGGGGAATATGCTTACGGGTATTTAAAAGCCGAGAACGGGGTTCACCGCCTGGTGCGCATTTCGCCTTTCAATGCCCAGGGCAAACGCCAGACAACTTTTTCTTCTGTTTTTGTTTATCCTGCAGTGGACGACACCATAGAAATTGAGATAAATCCCGCAGATCTGGAGTGGGACACATACCGTTCCAGCGGGGCGGGAGGACAAAATGTAAATAAAGTGGAAACCGGTGTACGGGTCAGGCATTTGCCTACAGGTATCGTAGTTGAAAACACGGAAACAAGAAGCCAGTTTGACAACCGACAGAACGCCCTTCGTATTCTGAAATCCCATTTGTACGAAATAGAACTTGAAAAGCGAAGGGAAAAGGAATCGCAACTGGAAGGACAGAAGAAAAAGATAGAATGGGGATCCCAGATACGTTCCTATACGCTTCATCCTTACAAAATGGTAAAAGACCACAGGACAGGGTATGAAATGACAGATACACAGGCCGTTTTGGACGGAGACCTGAACGGGTTCATTCATACTTATCTCCTGGGAGGTTCAACAAATGGCACTTAAGGTTTATAAAGCTTCTGCAGGCACAGGGAAGACATACCGCCTGACATTGATGTACCTTTCTCTGTTGTTGGGTAATGATTCGTACTTTGATCCAAATGCCTTTTACAGAATCCTTGCCGTAACATTTACCAATAAAGCCACTGAAGAGATGAAAGCCAGGATACTGGATACCCTGGAATCCCTGGCTAAAGGAAAAGCATCACCTGTCAGCGATGACCTTATCCGGGAAACCGGGTTGTCTTTTGACACACTGGTAAACCGTGCCGGACTGGTTCACCGGAACCTGCTTCACCGGTATTCGTATTTTTCCGTATCCACATTGGATGCTTTTTTTCAGAAAGTACTCCGGTCTTTCATACTGGAAGCCGGGTTAAGTACCGGTTATGCCGTAGATACAGATACGGATTTCTTGCTGGAAAATACTGCAAGTCAGATCGTACAAAAAGTACCTGAAGACGATTCCTTAAGAACCTGGTTCGGGGAAGTAATAAAGGAAAAAGTTTCCAGGGCTGACAAATGGGATGTGGAAGATCTTTTAAAACAAGTAGGTCAACAGGCCACACGGGAATCGTTCAGAGCCATGGGGGAACCATTTGCCAAAAAGATCTCTGACCGTGTTTTTTTAAAAGAATTTATTCACGATAACAAGTCTATCATAGATTTCTATGAAAAAACCATGAAAAGCCTTGGCGAAGAAGCTTTAAAACGAATTGGTAAGAATGGTTTCACGGTTTCTGACTTTCCTTACAAAAATGCTTCTTTCGCCGGTTATTTCGTAAAGATCTCAGGTCTGCATCCTTCTATGAATGATTATATTCCGGGAATGCGTGTCATGGATGCGCTGGAAGGCAAAGATTCCATATGGTACAACAAAAATTCTCCGGAAGGGCTTCAAAAAATGCAAGACGTGCTAATGCCCGTAATGCAGGAAATTTGCAGGCATCATTCCCTGCATTTCAAGCCATACGTTACGGCACTTGCCGTAAGGGAACAATTGCCTCAGATGGGACTCCTAGCCGATGTGATCACTACCATGCGAAGGATCCAGGAAGAAAACAACACATTGGACATCGGGGACTCTACTTACTTGCTCAACAAGTTGATCGGGGACGGAAATACGCCTTTCATCTACGAACGCATGGGCGCCGGATACGATTCTTTTCTTCTGGATGAATTCCAGGACACCTCTTATCTGCAATGGCAGAACATGTATCCGCTTTTGCTCAACGGACTTGCACAGGGTGCTGATTCACTTGTTGTAGGTGACGTAAAACAATCCATATACAGATGGCGCAACAGTGACTGGCGTATTCTGGGTGAACAGATAACATCCGATCCTCTGCTGCAAAAACACGGAATAGATCTTAACACACTCAGGACAAACTGGCGGAGCAAAAAAGAGATCGTGTCTTTCGTGAATGATCTTATTGAAAATGTGAAGCAGACATTGAACCAAACAATTGCGCAAAAGATCAATGACAGTGACGGTCTGGAAGAACAAGACCGTATTTATTTACAAAACCTGTTGAACAATGCTTACGCGGACTTCAGGGAAACAGTCCCGGAGACGGATGCCAAATCCTTTTGCGGTTATGTACAGATCAACACATTCTATGCGGAGGAAAGCAGCCGGTCAGAGAACAAAACGCTCATTGCCCTGAAGGATAAGTTAATTGAATTAATCACAAAGGGATACAATCCTTCTGACATCCTGATTCTTGTAAGGTCAAAAGAGAACGCCAGGACCATCACACGCTTTTTACTTCAATATGAAAAGGAAAACCCGGAAGAAGCACCAAAGTTGCCCCGGGTAATCTCGGAAGATGCGCTTTATCTTTCTTCCTCTCCGTATGTAACACTTGCCGTAGCGGTGTTAAAGCTCAGTCACTATCCCCAGGACACTTGCAACGCACAAACGGTTATCAGGTTGTCCGAAGAATACGGAAAACAGGACGTATCCGGGGATACTGATTTCCTGAAACGGTTGCGTTTCATGCCCCTGGCTGATGCAATAGAAGCCATTATTCAAAGAATGGAATGGACGCAATGCAGGGAAGCAATTCCTTACCTGCAGGAACTTCACGATGCAATACTCCGGTTTTCGGGAAGGGAAAGCGGGGGCGTTTTTGCATTTCTCAAATGGTGGGATGTCCGGGGAAAGGAAACCATGTTAACCGCAGATCCGCCTGAGCATGCTGTCCGTTTGTTGACAATACATAAGGCCAAAGGACTTGAAGCTCCCGTGGTCATCATTCCTTTTTGCAGCTGGCCCCTGGATTCCAGGGCCGGAAGATCCGTGATTTGGACAAAAACATCCGAAGAGCCGTTCAACCGGCTGGAACAACTTCCCGTAGTATACGACAACCGTTTGATGCACACGTGTTTTGCGGCGGATTATTACCTGGAGTATTCACAAAGGATACTGGACTCGCTCAATTTGTTATATGTGGCCGTTACAAGACCCAGGGATGAATTGTATGTATTCTTGCCCTTTTCAAAAAAGAATTCGAAAGAGACTATTGCTGTTTCGGTAAGGGCAGCGCTGCCGTTCAAAACAAATACCGATGATGAAATGCTGACTTTCGGGCTTCCGCCTCTTTCAATTCACACAGATAGAAAGAATTCTGAAGGTTACTGTCTGGAAGAATATCCTTCTGCCGGTTTTGGCGATAAATTAAAACTGGTATACCGTGAAGATACCTTTGAATATTCACCGTCAGATTCCATGCGTCAGTGGGGTCTGGTCCTGCATAAGGCCTTGTCCGGAATAGAGACGGTGGATCAGGTGCAGCAGGTCTTACAGGAATTGGTTCAGCAAGGGGAACTGGCAGGAAACAGGGAAACCGCGGAAGAGTTTACAATTGCTATCGAAAAAACGTTGTCAGACCCGTTAATTGCAGGCTGGTTTGACGGATCCTGGAAAGTCAGGAATGAAGCATCTATCCTGGGCCGTTTTGGTAAATTACGCCCGGACAGGGTAATGGAAAAAAACGGTCGGATAGTAATCCTGGATTACAAATTCGGTCAGCCTGAACCTTCCCATGACCGGCAAATGAAAAAATACGTGGAAGTTTTACGGCGAATGGGCTACAAATCTGTTGAAGGTCATGTACTATACATCAAACATTAAAGAACCATTCCGGCCAAAGTTCCCGTGTGTAAACCATCTTTCAAAGTGTGTTCTCCATTCACCCATATATGATGAATTCCTTCGGGGAACCGGTGAGGGTTTTCAAAAGTTGCTTTGTCAATGATGGCAGCCTGATCGAAGACCACGATATCTGCCCGGTATCCCGGCACCAGCAACCCGCGGTCTTTCAAACCCAGTCTGGAAGCCGGTAAAGACGATACTTTCTTGATGGCTTGCGATAGATCCATAAGTTTTCCGTCGCGACAGTATTTTCCCAAAAAACGGGGAAATGTACCATAAGAGCGGGGATGTGGAATGGTTAAAGACAATGGCCCTTGCGGAGAGTATACACTTCCGTCGGAAGCCGGCATGGCTAAAGGATGTGAGAGAAACATCCTTACGTTGTCCTCGCTCATGGCAAAGGCAACAATGTCCGGAGCAAGTTTTTCGTCAATGAGCAAATCCCTGACAAATTCCCATTCGGATTTGCCGGCTATCCGGGCGCATTCTTCCAGGTTTTTCCCCATATAGGCTTCTTTATTTTCAGGTGAGGAGCAGGAAGATATGACTACGTTTTGTGCTCCTCCCAGACGGGCGAAACGGGACTCGGCGTATTTCCCGAATTCGGCTGAAGTGGTTTTGTCCTTTAATCTAGAGATGATATCATCGTTGGATCCTTGTCTGCCGTCCAAAGGAATGAATGTGGTTAATCCGGTGGAAAAGGCAATGTAAGGATAGCGGTCAAAAGCAATATCAAGTCCGTCGCGTCTGGCTTTTTCTATAAGATCAAGCATGGCCGGCCCTTTGTGCCAGTTGTTGGGGTTTTGTGCTTTCAGGTGTGATATCTGAAGTCTTACACCTGCTTCAAAAGACATGGATATAGCTTCTGCTATGGCTTCTTCCACCCTGTCGTCTTCATTACGCATGTGTATGGCAAACAATCCGTCGTGTTTGGCTACAACTTTCAAAAGTTCAACCAGTTCCTCCCGGGAAGCATAAGCTCCCGGAGCGTATTCAAGTCCGCAGGAAAGGCCACGGCTCCCCTGTTCAAGCTGAATGTCCAGCAGTTGTTTCATTTCTTCAATTTGGGCAGCGGTTGCCGGGGCATTCCATTCCCCGATAACTGCCGAGCGGATAGATCCCTGTCCTGTAAAAGAACAGTAATTGATACCGATCCTGTTTTGTCTCAAGGCATCAAAAAATGATGCGGCACTGTCATAAGGTCCGTCAGGAAACGGGGATCCCCCGCAATTGCCTCCTGCATCTGTTGTAATTCCCTGGTAAATGCGGCTGTCTCCCTCAGGACACTGAAGCAGTTTTGTATCGGTGTGGGTATGTATGTCAATAAATCCCGGACTGATTACCATGCCTTTAGCGTCAATTATATGATCAGCGTAGCTACCCAGACGACCCAGGGCGGCAATTTTTCCGTCTTTAATACCCAGGTCTCCGCGGATAGGTTCGGATCCGTCTCCGGTGTATATAAGACCGTTGGAAATGATAGTCTGGAAAGGTTGTGAAACACGTGTGTTTGCAGAAAATGCATTCAGGCCGCCGGCAGAGGCTACCATACCGGTTCCCAGCAATGCACTTTGTTTTAAAAAAGTTCTACGGGAAATATTGGAGTTCATGACGGGGGGTTATGTTAGAAGTTGCGTATTTTTTGATCTGTTCATCCTGAAAATAATACAATATTGCCTGAAGGTTGCTTTGTGTTTCCAGGAACCGGATGCTTTTTTCCAATCCCATGGAATAAAAGGCAACACTATAGGCGGCTGCATCCAGACAATTCTCGGATATTATCAGGGTGCTGACAAGCGGATCTTCAACCGGATAACCTGTCCGGGAATTGAAGAGGGTGTTTACAATTTTGCCTTCCTTGGTTCTGAAATTCGTAAGACTTCCGGCTATTGCCATGGCTTTGTCCGTAAGATAGACCACATCCGTTTCTGATTCATCAATAATAATGCGCCAGGGAGTGCCTGACGGGTTCAGTCCTTTGCAAAAAACGACTTTGCCCACTTCTATCATGTAATTGGAAATACTGCGGTTGTCCAGCATGGCCCCCAGGAGGTCTACCGCATAACCGATCCCAATGGTGTTCAGATTTAATTGTATCCGGGAATCTTCTTTGATTACCTTTCCTTTATCCATGTGCACTTTCCACAACCCGGTGTATTCAAGAACTTTGGCTATATCATTGGCTGTCACGCTCTGATAATTGCTCATATTATACCCCCACAGGTCCTGTAGGGGTTTTGTGGTTGTATTCAGAGAGGCCCCGGTTATTTCGGCAATTTCCTTTGCTTTTGTTAAAACTGCGGTAAAGACAGAATCTATGGTAAGGTCATTGTTGCCGTTGACATTATTGATTACAGAAGATTTGTGATACAACGAAAGGGATTTGTCAACAATATGAGCCTGACGCCGTGCAGCCCTTCTTACGTCAGATTCAAAAGTCCAGGGAGCATAGGAGGGTACCTGGTAAACAATTTTATAAGAATACCCCATAACCACACCATTTACCGTTTTGTATTTCCCGGCAGGTGAACATCCGGTAATTGCAGTTATACAACCGGACAAAATTAATGTAAACAATACTATTTGCTTCATAAGTTCATGAGGATATTATTCGTCGCGTATGTTTTAAAAACTCCGTTCTCGTCATAAATGAGAAATGCTCCCAGGCCGGGATGGCTTTCAAGAAAAGACTTGCTGGATTCCAGACCCATAACCATAAATGCGGTGGCATACGCATCGGCGCTCATGCAATCATCCGCTATTACCGTAGCACTCAAAAGATTATGTAATACAGGCATACCGGTTCTGGGATCAATTGTATGGGCATATTTTTTCCCGTTTTCAATATAGAAATTCCTGTAATTACCGGAAGTAGCCAAAGCCTTGTCGGTTAATCCGATCACTACTTCAATGCTTTCTCCGGGATGCACATTCCCGTCTTTAGGACTGTCGATCCCGATTTTCCATGGTTTTCCCTCCTGATTTACTCCTTTGCATACGATTTCTCCTCCAATTTCCACAAGCATATCTGTTATTCCCAGCCGGGAAAGACCTGCAGCCACCTGATCACTGGCAAAACCTTTGGCTATGGCATTCATGTTCAGACTGCTTCTGGGGTCTTTTTTGTAGAACAGGGTGTCTTCCATGTAGAATTTATCCATACCTGTATAACTTTTTATTTCCTCCGGATTCCATTTTTTTAAAGAATCTCTTTTTTCGGACCCGAATCCCCAATAGTCAAAAAAAGGTGCAGCGGATATGTCAAAAGCTCCGTCTGTCTGAAGGGATATTTCCCTGGATCTTTTAAATACGATGCGGAACAAACTGTCCGTTTGCCGTGTTAAATTGTGATTTAGTTGAGTGATTAAGGAATGATTGTTGTATATAGAAAAGGAATGATTGATCCTGTCCAGACATTGCCCTGTTACCCGGGTGACCATGGAAGAAAATTCAGGGTGAGCTTCTTCAGGAGTTTTGTAGGTGATGGAGTAAGTAGTTCCCAGAGCGTGTCCCTGAAAACGGATATAGTCCCCCGAAGAACTACACCCTGCAAGTATACATGCAATTGATAACAGGACAACTAAAGGAAATGGTTTTTTAGTCATAGACACAAAGCTACAAATTTTTTTACCTACATTTGCAGATTATAATTGATATGATAAGGAAAAGCACATTATTTCCCGTACTGGTGTTTCTGGTGTTTGCCATACTTTTAACGGGCTGCAAGAAAGACGATCCGGAGACTTTGTACATGTCCGGGTCGCTGACATTCGATTTACCCGAGTATTGCTTCCGGGGAGAAACGTTCCTGGTGGAAGCTTCAGGTATAACAAGTCCTAAAGGAGATTCTGTGTCTTTTACCTTTGAGGGAGACCATTTCACTCCCGATTCCATTGCAGCAGCCACTGCAGAGATCAAAGTCCCGGACAGTCTCGGCACGTATACACTTACCCTGACAGCTCGTGCCGAAGGATATGCCAATAGTGTTACAAGCCGGAAAACAACAGTCATCCACAACGTCTTTTCCGTAATGGCAGAAGGGTTTAAACCTTCATCAGATTCCATTACCGATCCAAGAGACGGCCATGTTTATTATTACAAACGTTTCGGAAACCTGGACTGGTTCATACAGAATCTAAACTGGAACCAGGTGGGTCTTACTTACGATAATGTTCCGGCTTTGGGTAATATGTTGGGAGGGCTCTATACATGGAACCAGGCAATGTCCGGAGAAAATGCTCCGGTCAATCCTCCTGTACCGGCTTCCGGTCTTGGTGCGGGTCCGCAGGGCGTATGCCCTCCCGGATGGAGGATGCCAACTGCCGAGGATTGGGCTGATCTGGCCAGTTCCGTAACGGGAACATCCATGGGTTTTCTGGATCCGTGGAACGGCCTGGGAGAAAAGTTAGCCGTTGATGCAAAAGTCAACGGGAGCAAATTATGGAAATACCATCCCGATAACGAAAAAACAAACACAGTGGGGTGGAATGCATTTCCGGCCGGCTATGCCGTATTATCCGGCGAGAGTTTTTCGGGAAAGGGCCAGACATCCTTTTGGTGGTCCGCTGCAGCTGACGGGAACCAGGGTTATTACAGGTTGATCCATTATGCCGTTGACAGGTTTTCCTGTGCAACGGCAGATAAATCTGCAGTATATGCCTCAGTCCGTTGTGTACGTTTAGCCCATGATAATCCCATAACTGAGTAAAAAATGGTAAAATTGTTTACATCTCAGGAAAAGAAACGCATTGTTGCAGCCATAACACAGGCTGAGCTGAGAACTTCCGGGGAGATACGGGTCCATATTGAGAATTATTGTCCATCTTCTTCTTTGGACAGGGCAGTCTTTGTGTTCAACCAGTTGAAAATGTACAAGACCAAAGAGCGCAATTCAGTCCTGATATACCTTGCTACAGAATCCCGGAAATTTTCCATTTTGGGTGATACCGGTATTAATGCCGTCGTCCCGGAAGGGTTTTGGGAATCTGTAAAAGGGATTATGCAAGATTCATTCAGATCGGGCAATTTTGCAGATGGTATCTGTGCCGTAGTGGAAGAAATCGGGATAAAGCTGGCCGAGTTTTTCCCTTACCGGAAAGATGATACCAATGAATTACCCAATGATATATCTTTCGGATCATGAAGAAAATCAGTTTGATAATTCTTACGGGACTCATTCTGGCGGTTTTCTTTCAGCCGCTCATGTCCCAGGTCCCTGATCGTCCGTCAGAACAACGTCTGGTAAATGATTTCGCAGGGTTGTTCTCTATACAGGAGAGAGAAATGCTGGAATCTGACCTGGTACATTTTGACGATTCTACGTCCAACCAGATATGTGTGGTCACGGTTAAAAACCTTGAGGGAGAAGACATAAACATGGCTGCATACAAAATATTGACGGAATGGGGTGTAGGTACCGCAGATAACAATAACGGAGCTGTGCTTTTGGTTGAACACGATCCTGCTGAAAGCGGGGGTCGTGTGGCTATCTCAGTGGGATACGGACTGGAAGGCGTGTTGACCGATGCGCTCTCAAAACGGATCATTACTTACGACATGATACCCGAGTTTAGAGAAAACCGGTATTACGAAGGGATAAAAGCCGGAGTGTCTTCTATCATGGCAGTAGCTATTGGAGAGTACAACACGGCCGGGGAAGAAGGTGAAGAGACTCCCACCGGGATTATAGTAGTCCTTACGTTATTTTTTATATTGTTCTTTTTTGTCCTTATCATATCTATTGCCAACAAACGCAAAGGCCCCACCAATCTGGGCGGAAATAACCGGAAAGGTCCGAGTATCCTGGAACTGATGATCCTGGCTAATTTACTGGGAGGAAGAACTCGTGGTATCGGCGGCGGATTCGGCAGCGGCGGTTTTGGGGGATTTGGCGGCGGCAGTTTTGGCGGCGGCGGATTTGGCGGATTTGGCGGCGGACTCGGCGGTGGAGGAGGTGCTTCCGGAAGCTGGTAAGTTATTGAAAGCCGCTACGATTTTTTTCACCAGGGGATGTCGGATAATATCACCTGAATCAAAACGGACAAAGGCAATTCCTTTTATGTTTACAAGCAAATCCATGCAACGGGCCAATCCGCTGTCACTTTTTCTTACCAGATCTATCTGACTGGTATCTCCCGTAATTATAAATTTTGCATTCTTTCCCATACGGGTAAGAAACATTTTTAATTGTGAAAGGCTGGTATTCTGTGCTTCATCCAGGATCACACATGCATTATCCAGCGTTCTTCCCCTCATGTATGCCAGGGGGGCAATCTGAACAGTTCCTTCTTCCATAAGCGATTCCAGTTTCTTCCCGGGGATCATATCCCTGAGTGCATCGTAGAGAGGCTGAAGGTACGGGTCCAGTTTTTCTTTCATATCTCCCGGCAAAAATCCCAATTGTTCACCGGCCTCAACCGCTGGACGGGTAAGAATAATTTTTCTGATTTCTTTGTTTTTCCATGCACGCACAGCCAGTGCTATAGCCGTATATGTCTTTCCCGTGCCGGCGGGACCCTCGGCAAAAATCAAGTCATTTTCATCGTAGGATTTCACCAGGAGTTCCTGGTTAACGGTTCTGGCCTTAATGATCCTGCCGTTATTCCCAAAGACCAGTATATTTTCCGGTTCCGGGATATCCTCTCCCGTCGGTTGTACGGCTCCACGGAGAATAGCCGTTATGCTTTCCTTTGAAAGGTGATGCCTTTTTTCATAAAGGCTGACCAGACTATCCAGTTTTTCTTCAAAACGGTCAATAACTTCCGGGGGACCCTGTACTTTTAACTGTTCTCCCCGTGCGAAGATCTTTAATTGGGGAAATGCTTCTTTGAGAAGAGGTAACAGCGGGCTTTCGGGTCCATAAAGAGCACCCGGATGGATGGTCTCCAAAATAAAGGTTTTTTCGTTCATACGTTGGGTTTCGTCTGCGTTCAAATATGCCGGGAGAAGTTTCCCGCATAAAGTTACGAAGTGTTTTTATAGTTTTATCAATTACCAAAGTGTCAGATGAGATAATCCCGTGGTCACGGTATATGCGGGCATCAGAAACAGGCAGAACGATGTATGTTTTTTTGCCACTGTTCACGGGTCTCAGACACCATATCCATTCATACCAGGGAAAATCTATACGGGGGCCTCCTTGTGTAAGAATTATCCCAAAAGACAGGATCATTCCCATTCTTGTCAGGGGATCGGGTTGATTGGAAATGAAATTTCCCAGAGAATAAGCAGCCAGAAATACAATTTTTCCATTGACATCTTTCCTGATTTCTATACTTTGAGGGACGTGAGGATGTGATCCCACTACTACAGAAACTCCTGCGTTATATAGCCATTCTGAAAGGTTTTTTTGATAGACAGAAGGATATATCCTGTATTCCCTGCCCCAGTGCATACAACATATAATGCAATGAGCCCCTTGTTCCCGGACTTCTTTGATGTGTTTGCTTATAAGATTCGTATCAATGCGGTTTAAACCGGGTTCTTTTTCGGAAATTAACCTGTTGCTGTCATACGTGTAGTTGAGAACAGCTGTTTTTATTCCGTTCTTTTCCAGCATGATCCATGGGGGATCAGTCCCGCAGTGTTTCACCCCAAGTGAATCGTACAAGGCTATTGTTCTGAGGGCACCCTTTGTGCCTTTGTCAAAAATATGGTTGTTAGCGGTTAGAAAAAAGTTAATGCCGGCCCTCTGGATTGCCAGAGCCAATTCATCGGGAGAAGAAAAGGCCGGATAACCCGAATAGGGAGGGCCGCTAAAGGTCGTTTCCATATTAAGACCGGCAAAATGAGCGCTTTCAAACCTGTTTTTTACATATACGAAACAGGTATCATACCGGTACGATCCATCATCCTGCAAGGCAGCACGTATTTGCGATCCGTGCTGCATGAGATCTCCTGCAAAACAAAACCTGACAGCTTGATGATCCTGAGCATTAAGCCATTCGGGAAGACTGAACAAAATTCCGGGGATTAATAGTAAGAGCAAATAGTTTTTCATATAGTAAACTGCAAGTTACCCCTTTTTTTACAGATCCCGTTTTTTTGATGTATATTTGTGAACCATAAACTATCTAATCTATTTATTATGAAGAAAATATTCCCGTTGCTAATAGGTATCATACTGCTGGGCAGTGTGAGTTCCTGCGATTGGATACGTGCCAGATTAGGCATGCCTACGTCTGAAGAACTTCAACAGAAACAGGAACAGATCATTCAAGACTCCCTGGAAAAAGTTGCCAGGGAACAGGAAGCCCGCCTTGAACAGCTGCGTCTGGATTCACTGGCAAAAATAGAAGCACAAAAATCCGCACTGGCAAGGTACCATGTAGTTTTGGGGAGTTTCATTATGGATAACAATGCGGACAGAATGATGCAGAAATTACCGGATCTGGGATACGATCCCGTTCGGATTGAATTTAAAAACGGGTACTCGGTGATCTCTGCCTATCAGACAAATTCTTTGCCTGATGCGTATAACAAAATGTACAAAATGTTTTCCCTGGACATCACTCCTTATGATGTCTGGGTGTATGATACGAACCAACAATTACACTTTTGATCTATGAAAAAAACTGCCTTTACCCGGTTCCATGAAGAGCTGGGTGCCAAAATGGTGCCCTTTGCGGGATATACCATGCCCATTGAATATCAGGGCATAAATGCTGAACACATACAAGTACGCGAAAATGCAGGTGTGTTTGATGTGAGCCATATGGGAGAATTCTGGGTAAAAGGACCAAATGCCCTGAGTTTTATTCAATATGTCACCTCAAATGATGCTTCCGTTTTGCAGGACGGTAAAGTGCAATATACTTGCTTCCCAAACGGCCGTGGCGGCATAGTGGATGATCTTTTGGTATACAGAATAGATGCGGAAACTTATTTGCTGGTAGTCAATGCTGCCAACATCCAAAAAGATTGGGACCATTTGTGTAAGTATGCTCCCCAATTTCACATAAATCCCGGTAAAGAGTTATACAACGCTTCAGATGAAATATGTCAGCTGGCCGTTCAGGGGCCGAATGCCCTGAAAATTGTACAAAAGATCTGTGATTGTCCTGTTGAGGATATGGAGTATTATACGTTTCGCAAATGTACTGTTGCAGGCATACCCCAAGCCATACTTTCAATAACGGGATATACAGGGGCAGGTGGATGTGAAATTTACGTAGCCAACCGGGATGGAGAAAAACTCTGGAAAGAATTGTTTGCTGCAGGGAATCAATACGGATTGGTCCCCGTAGGGTTGGGTGCCAGGGATACATTGCGTCTTGAAATGGGCTTTTGTCTCTATGGAAACGATATAGATGACACTTCTTCTCCGCTTGAAGCCGGGTTGGGTTGGATCACAAAGTTCACTGAAGCTAAAGGAGATTTTATTGATAAGACATTTCTTCTGGAGCAAAAAGCAAGGGGAGTGCCCCGTAAGCTGGCCGGTTTCAAAATGGTAGACAGGGGAGTGCCTCGTCACGGGTATTCTGTATGTACGGCTGACGGAACCAAAATCGGTTTTGTAACTTCAGGGAATATGTCGCCTATGTTAAAGATTGGCATAGGAATGGCATACATAGAACCGGACTATGCAAAACCGGAAACGGAAATATTTATAAATGTGAGGGATCGCCTGTTAAAGGCAGTGGTAGTCCGCCCTCCGTTTTATAAAAAACAATGAGAAGTTTTTTTTCTTTAATCATCTGGATCCTGAGTCTTGTAACCGTACAGGCTCAGGATTCTTTTGAAAAAGCATTGAGAACCCATGTTCAGGAACTCACCTCTGATGCACTGAACGGAAGGAAAGCCGGAACAAAAGGCGAAACAGATGCCGCTCAATACATATCCCGGGCTTTTACTCAAAACGGACTCGAGTTGCTATATCCCAAAGGATTCCAGGATTTTTCCTTTATTGATGAGACCTCAAAAGACACTTTGTATTCCCAGAATGTAGTGGCTGTAATTCCCGGTTATGACCCAAAATTGAGGGAAGAATATATTGTTATCGGGGCACATTACGACAGTCAGGGAACTTATACCATGCGTGTCAACGGAAAGGATTCGGTTTGTATTTATCCCGGAGCCGATGCCAACGCTTCCGGAGTGGCTGCACTGATTGAGCTGGCTGCCGCTGCCCAGGGCCGTTTTTTTATGTATAAAAGAAGCCTGTTGTTTGTTGCATTTGGTGCCGGTGAACAAGGATCTATGGGTGCGTGGTATTTTGTAAACAGGGCTTTTCCCGCGTCTTCAATCCGGATGATGATCAATTTGGACCGGCTGGGAAGATCATCTTCCGAGAATGGCCCCATGGCCTTTTGCGGACAGCCACATTATGAATTGGAACATTTGTTGACACGCTTGACCAACAGTCCTTTCCTTCCTGATGTACAGGTATACGGCACGGATTACTTTTCTTCGGACCATCAGGCTTTTTTGGATCAGAACATTCCTGTTTGCCTGTTTACGACCGGTCTTCATTCTCACCATCAATCATTAAGGGATACGCCCGACCAGCTGGATTACAAGGCCATGGATGCTTTCTGTCAGTATCTGTCCCTGGTGATTTCAGAAGTAGCCAATGATTCCGGGGATTTATTCAGAGAAATGCAAAACGTCGATGTTTCCGGAACGGATCCGGTTTATGCCTATACAGACGTGGATAAGCCCCCCGCGTTTTTAAATTCAGATCTTCGTTCATTCATGGACAGATGGGTATATAAATACCTGAAATATCCTTTAGAGGCAATTAAACAGGGTATTATGGGCAGGGTGATGGTGTCTTTCGTTATTGAGAAAGATGGCGAAGTAACTCATGTTGGCGTTACAAGATCCGTACATCCTTTATTGGACGAGGAAGCGCTCCGGGTAATAGGAGCTTCTCCCAAATGGAAAGCAGGAGAAAAGAACGGAGAAAAAGTCAGGGTACAGGTTACGATTCCTGTTTTTTTTGAGTTGGAAAGAACCCGTTGAACACTACGTTTTAAGGACTTCAAAACCGGCTCCGTATACCCCTGTTACACTTCCCATGGAAATAAAGGCATTCTTGTCAATTTCCTTCACAAGCTTGGCTATGGCTTTTGATTCGGTCCTTCTGACTATTACCAGCAATACCTTTTGTTCTGATTGAGTGTACCAGCCTTGAGAACTTATCACGGTAACACCTCTGTGCAAATCGGTAGATATTCTGTCTGCAATTTCATTATATTTTTGGGAAAAAATGAAATACTGAATGGATCGCTTGGCCCCCGATAAAATGGTGTCCACCGTATAACTTGACAACCCGATGATCAGGTATCCGTATAGCACTACGGCTAATTTTAATCCTATGGTGGGTTCCTCGGAGACAAAAAATGAAGAACCAATGATAACAAGATCACAGGACATCATGATCCTTCCGGGAGAAATGTTTCTGTATTTACCAATGATCTGAGCCAGGATATCCGTACCTCCTGTACTTCCGCCCTGGGCAATGACCGTCCCCACTCCAAATCCTGCAATGGCAGCTCCCAGTAAAGACGAAATCAATTTTCCGTTATCCAGAGCCATTGCCTGGATCAAATCCATGGGAATAACCTTGGGCATTACCTGAAAGGCTATTGCAGTCATAATGACACCATATATGGTCTTTATACCGAATTTCCACCCGATGGTTCTAAGTCCCACTATTATGAGAACAACATTGAAAGCCAGAAACGACACACTTATGGGAAGTCCTGTCGCGTAGTAGATAAGGGTGGATATACCTGTCACACCTCCGCCCACCAGATGATTGGGTACCAGAAAAGTGGTCCATGCAGCCACGTAGATTAGCAGTCCGAGGGTAATGAGCAAATATTCTTTGATCACCGGACCGGCATCACGCAATGTCAGATTTTTCATACCACAATATTTATTATTTTACCGGGCACTACAATAATTTTCCGGATCGTTTTTCCTTCGGAATATTTTTCTGTTCTTTCATCCTCCCGGATCAATTTTTCAATTTCTTCTCTGTTCATTCCCAGATCAAAAGATTTTTTAAAACGCAACTTGCCATTAAACGATACCGGATATTCGTAGGAATGTTCCTTGGTATATTCGGCATTATAAACGGGAAAAGACGCATTGGCTACTGATGGGGTATGTCCCAGCTGAACCCACAGTTCTTCTGCAATGTGAGGGGCATAAGGAGAAATCAATATAACCAGTGATTCCAGTATCTCTTTTTTATGACAGTTCAGATCGGTCAATTCATTGACAGTGATCATAAAGGCACTGATTGTTGTATTGAAGGAAAAATTTTCAATATCCTCTTCCACTTTGTGAATAAGGTTGTGCAGGATTTTTAATTCTTTATCATCCGGGAGCAAACCGGTGATAACGTTGTTGCCGTTTTTATCAAAAAATAATCTCCAGAATTTTTTCAGGAACCTGTGTACCCCGTCTATGCCGTTTGTATCCCAGGGTTTGGATTGTTCAAGCGGCCCCAGAAACATCTCGTACATACGAAGGGTGTCGGCTCCGTAATGTGCACATATGGTGTCAGGATTCACTACGTTAAACATGGATTTGCTCATTTTCTCAATGGCCCATCCACATATGTAATCGCCTTCTTCAAGAATAAATTCCGCATGCTGATATTCAGGGTTCCAGTTCCTGAAAGCTTCCGTATCCAGCCGGTCGTTCTGAACCAGGTTGACATCCACATGGATCTCGGTAGTTTCGTAGTTGTCTTTGAGATTCAGGGATACAAACGTATTGGTGTTTTTTATTCGATAGACAAAGTTTGAGCGTCCCTGGATCATTCCCTGGTTCACCAGTTTTTTAAAAGGCTCTTCTTTACATACATATCCAAGGTCATGGAGAAATTTATTCCAGAAACGGGAATAGATCAGATGCCCTGTTGCATGTTCGGTACCCCCTATATAAAGATCTACATCCTGCCAATAACAATTTGCCTGTTCAGAAACCAGACATTCAGCATTACGGGGATCCATATAACGTAAATAATAAGCTGAACTACCGGCAAAACCCGGCATCGTGCTTTTTTCCAATGGGTTCCCTTCAAATGTCCAGTTCTTGGCATTGGCCAGAGGTGGTTCTCCGGTTTGTGAAGGCCGAAAAGATTCCAGCTGCGGTAATTCCAGAGGTAAAGATGTTTCCGGAACAGGGCGGGCAATTTGGTTTTCATAATATATGGGAAAAGGTTCTCCCCAGTATCTTTGGCGGGAGAAAATGGCATCGCGCAGACGGTAATTGATTTTACGTCTGCCCAGACGTTTTCTTTCTACTTCTTCAATAGCAGCCGGAATGGCTTGCTGAACGGTCATACCGTTTAAAAAACCGGAATTGCACATAATTCCTTCTTTGGCATCAAAGCTTTCCTTGCTGACGTCGCAGCCTTCTATAAGCGGAATTATCGGAAGGTTAAAAGTCCTGGCAAATATATAATCACGACTGTCGTGAGCCGGAACAGCCATAATAGCTCCGGTCCCGTACCCGGCAAGCACATATTCGCTTATCCATACCGGGATTTGTTCACCGGTGAAAGGGTTGACCGCATAAGATCCTGAGAAAACACCTGTTACACTATGTGTTTCAGTCATACGCTCCCTTTCGGTTTTTGTTTTTACATAAGCCAGATATTCCCTGACTTCCTTTTGTTTATCGGGAACCGTAAGTTTATCAACCCATTCGCTTTCAGGAGCGAGTACCATAAAAGTAACCCCGTAAACAGTATCAGGGCGTGTTGTAAAAACAGTCATGGAAAAAGTCTCCCTGCCATTGAAAACGCTGAATTCCATTTCTGCTCCCTCCGATTTGCCGATCCAGTTGCGTTGCATCTCTTTAAGTGAATCCGACCAGGCAAGTTCATTCAATCCTTCAAGAAGTCTTTCGGCGTATGCCGAAACACGCAACTGCCATTGTTTCATTTTCTTTTGCACCACAGGATGTCCTCCCCGGACAGACAAGCCTTCTTTGACTTCATCATTTGCCAGTACGGTGCCCAGTTCGGGACACCAGTTCACCGAGGTTTCTCCCAGGTAGGCTATACGGTAACACATAAGAATGTCTTCCTTTTCCTTTTCAGAATAACGATTCCATGCTTCAGCCGGGAATTCGAACCCGCAATGATGTGCTGCGTTGACCTTACCGTTTCCGTTATCTTCAAATTCCCGGATTAGTTTATCAATCGGTTCGGCTTTATTGGATGTTTTATTGTACCAATGGCTGAACATTTTCAAAAAAGCCCATTGTGTCCATTTGTAATAGGAAGGATCACAGGTTCGTATTTCGCGGTCCCAGTCATAAGAAAAACCAAGTTTGTCAAGTTGCTCCCGGTATCTTTTAATATTTTCGGCAGTAGTTTTCTGCGGTGCCTGACCTGTTTGTATGGCGTATTGTTCCGCAGGCAGACCAAAAGCATCATATCCCATCGGATGCAATACGTTGAATCCTTTTAATCTTTTATAACGGGAATATATGTCGCTGGCAATGTATCCCAGAGGATGTCCCACATGCAGGCCGGCCCCCGATGGGTAAGGAAACATGTCCAGTACGTAAAATTTTGGTTTGGAAGGTTCCGGTTCAACCTTGAAGGTTTTATGAGAAGCCCAGTATAATTGCCATTTTTTTTCGATATCAGAAAAATTGTACTCCATTATTTGTTTTGTATGGTTTTGTGAAGCAACAAAGGTAATAAAACCTTTATCAACAAGGAATGCGAAAAAATTAAAAAAAATTTAAAAAATCGGAATCAGGTAATTCGCAGTAAAGCAGGTGTTTAATTTACCTGACAATTATGCGGACAAAAATTGACATTCAAGTAAAGCAAAAGGCTTTGATTTTTTAAAAAAACATTTATAATTTCGTTTACATTTAATCTATTAATATCCAATATTTTATCTTAATGACATTTTTTATTTTAAATTTAGCAGCCGGTGTTACCTATGCAACCGCTGCCGTGATGTTGAATACCAAGACCAGAATGAAAGCGGCTCTTTATTATTTGCCGACAAATCCGGTCAAGGTACTTATTGGTTCGTTCGCTGCATTGGGAACAATTTATTTACTCAGAATCATTCTTTCTTACCAGGGATATCCGATTCTGAGTGACACACTACGGGAAGATTTTTTCCTACGTATTGCGCTGACGTATTTACCTGTCTACTGTATTGCGTTCACTTCAATTTCGTCCGGCATTTGCAGGCGATTTCTTGTAAAGACTCACATGCTTGTATTTACGGGACTTTTTGTCTTGTTATTCCTGATAAGTTTATGGCATTCAGGCAGCATAAGTCTGCGTGTATTATTTTTGAGTATTTCGCATACATTATGCATTTCTTTTCTTTTCCTGGGATGTATCCTCCTTTTCATTCTTGGAAAAATGTTCTCTGTCCCTAATCAAAAGTGCCCCGCTCCGGTCAGGTCCTATAAATATTTTTTAGTCTCTGTCTGGGTGTTTTCGCTTGTGTCATATGTATGCGTTATTCTTGACATCTTTTTTCCTGTCAGGTTATTTTTTCTTGGGAATATCCTCATACATGTTTTGTTTCTAAATGTGATAATTATGAAAGACACGGATCTTCTTTACGGAGGAAAATGGTTGCAGGAAACACAGATTCCCAATAGCAAAGTCTTTCAGGATCTTGAAAAAGCTCAGGATAGAGTCAGCCGCCTCTATAAAGAAATCTTCGAACGTGTGAAAGCGTATCTGGAAGAAGAGCAGTGTTACAAGAATCCTTGCATAACGCGGGAAGAAGTGGCTGCTGCCATTGGCACGAACGTAACCTATATTACCAGGGCTTTGAACCAATATGCCGGCGTAAACTTTAAACAGTTTGTCAATTCATATAGAGTCAGACATGCCCAGGAGTATTTTAAACTACATCCGGACGCACGACTTATTGAATTGTGCAATGAATCAGGTTTTCAGTCGCTTACGGCATTAAACCTGGCTTTTCGTGTGAATTTGGGAATGACTCCCGGAGAATGGTGCAGGATGCAGGTCAAACAACAAAACATATCAGGGAGCAGGGCATGATCAGGATAAGGAAAATTTTTAAAAAAATGACTTCATTCTTAAATGGATGGACATTAACGGATCCCCGTTTATTCGTAAAAAAAGATGCTGCTTACCCGGATAGTTCCGACGATAAGGTGGTGTCTTTGAATAAAATGATGCTCAAAGAAGCTTATTACAAAGATTCAAACTTAACGATTGATGCTCTTTGTCGTAAAACCAATACAAATCGTTCTTATCTTTCACGTTCTATACACCGGATGTACGGAACGAATTTTTGTGATTGGGTAAATGTGTTTCGGATAACCGAAGCAAAAAAACTGTTAGAAAAATCAGACGGTAATTATCTGGATTTGGAGGACCTGGCTATTCAATGCGGTTTTAACTCCGTGCGTTCTTTCTCTCGCGTTTTTAAAGCAAGGGAACACTGTACTCCAAAACAGTATCACAGGAAAATTATGAAAGAGAATGGTCAGATGAAAAATTTGTGAATTGTCTGAAGCGCTGAGGGAAGGGAAAAAACAACCACCCTGTCGTATGGCTTGATTTCTGTGTCTCCCCGTACAATAAGGCTGCTGTTTCCCCGGGTAATTCCTCCGATTATGGCATCTCTCGGAAACTCCAGGTCCCGTACTTTCTTTTGTGTTACGGGACTTCGGGGTTTGGCAATAAACTCCATAACTTCCGCGTCTGACCCGTTCAGACATTTCATGGAAGGTACATCCCCTGTCATGGTAAAGCGGAAGATACGGCTTGCTGTTATCAGTTTTTTATTGATGGTGGCATCTACTCCAACGCTTTCTGCCAGTTTGATGTAATCAAGGTTTTCTACCTGGGCGATTGTCTTTTTTACGCCTGCTCTTTTGGCTGCCATGCAGGAAAGAATATTCGCCTCGGCACTGGACGTTACTGCTACGAAAGCATCCATTTTGGGAAGGTCCTCTTCCAGGAGAAGATCCGTATTGCGGGCATCTCCGTTTATGATCAGAGAACGGGGCAGTGACACGGTCAATTCCTGGCAACGGACGCTGTCCAGTTCCACTACGCGAACCTTTTCAATCCTTGTTTCCATGCTGTGGGCAACCATTTCACCTACCCGTCCGCCTCCCATGATCATCAAATTGTGAACCACAACATTTTCTTTTCCGCTCAGAACCATGGCAGCATGAGCTGCTTCTCTTTTAGTAATGACAAAAACAAGATCCGCAATTTGAAAGACGGTGTCTTTACGCGGAATAATAGTGTTCCCTTCCCTGGCAATGGCTACTGCCCTGAAAGGAATATCACCCCCGTTTTCTTCTGCCACCTGTTTCATGCTTTTGTTAACGATGGAAGAACTCTCGGTAAGTTTAAGAACAATGAGTTGTAACCGGCCCCCGGAAAAATCCATAAATTCCGAAGTTCCCGACTGTTTTAAAAGGTCCAGGATTTCCTGTGCTGCAATTTTTTCAGGATAAAACAGCAGATCAATACCCAGTTCGGTAAAAACAACCCGGTTTTCGTTCTTAAGATATTCGTTGTTATTGATACGTGCCGTTACGCGCTTGGCTCCCAATTGTTTGGCAAGCAGGGCTGATACAATATTGACGTCCTGTTCATCTGCGGGACTGACTGATATAAAAAGATCACAACGACTGACTCCCGCTTTTTCCAAAGTGGAAATGGAAGTGACTATACCTGATACAGGAACAACATCCGACGTCTCCGCGATCTGATTCAACCGCGCTTCATTTTTGTCAATGATGGTGATCTGGTGATTCTCATCTGATAACATTTTTGCCAGATGAAAACCGACTTCTCCAGCTCCTGCGATTATAATATTCATTCCATGAATTTAATATTCGTCTTCGTTGAAGAAAAAATCTTCCTTGCTTGGGTAATCCGGCCAGATGTCCTCTATACTGTCGTATACTTCGCCATCATCTTCCAGGTCAGCCAGGTTTTCTATTACTTCCAACGGAGCGCCCGAGCGTGCGGCATAATCAATAAGTTCCTCCTTAGTAGCAGGCCAGGGAGCGTCTTCAAGTTTCGATGCCAATTCAAGTGTCCAGTACATTGATGCAAGGTTTAAAAAAAGTGCCCAAAGTTATATAAAAAAGTCTTCTTCACAACCTGTCCTGACAGTAATAAACCGCGCCAAGACAAAAAGATAGTCCGAAAGACGGTTTATATACTTCAGCATAGGGGCCGTGACAATATCCGTGCCAAGAGATACCATCAGACGTTCTGCATCACGACAAACAGTGCGGACTATATGGATCTGAGATGCCAGGGGAGGGGTGTACGGAAGAATAAAAGACTGAAGTACAGGTATTTGTTCCTGTAATTTATCAATGGTTCGTTCCAGAAATAATGCAGATCCTTCAAAATCATAATCTGTCACACTTTTCCGGTTCCCGTAGGCCAGATGTCCTGCCAGGTACATTAAATCCGTCTGAATTTTCCTTAGAGATGATTCGTAGTGTTTGCATGAAGGAAAAGCTGTCAGTGAATCTGATTGACTTCTCAGAAGTCCAATCCAGCTTATGAGTTCATCGGTTTTACCGTAGGCCGCTACACGCGGATCAGCTTTGGAAACCCGGCTTCCGTCGGCTAAAGAGGTCATTCCCTGATCGCCGGTTCCTGTATAAATTTTACTCATGAATCGGTCAATACCGGATTTTTATTTGGTTCATCGCTTTCAACCAGACCATCGCGGAGCCGGACAACCCTTCTGGCGTAACGTGCAATATCTTCTTCGTGCGTTACTACAATGATGGTGTTCCCTTTTTTGTATACCTGTTCAAAAAGAGACATGATGTCCAATGAAGTTTTCGTGTCCAGATTACCCGTAGGTTCGTCAGCAAGAATAATGGAAGGATTATTAACCATGGCACGTGCTACGGCCACTCTTTGTTTCTGTCCGCCGGACAATTCGTTGGGCTTATGATCCATTCTGTCTTCCAGATCAACATTGATCAAAGCTTTCCGTGCTTCGTTCTCCCTTTCGTGTTTGGGCATTCCTGCATATATCAGGGGCAATGCCACATTGTTCAGGGCATCATATCTGGGAAGCAGGTTGAACGACTGAAAAACAAAACCGATTTCCTTGTTTCTTACTTCGGCCAATTGATCATCCCTCATTTGGCTGACGTCTGTATTGTTGAGTATGTAAGTGCCTTCGGTTGGCGTATCCAGACAGCCCAACAGGTTCATGAGTGTGGATTTGCCCGAGCCGGAGGGTCCCATTATTGCTACGTATTCATTTTTGTTGATCACAAGGTCAACGCCATTTAACGCGCGAACCTCCTGGTTGCCTACTTTATAGATTTTTTTAATCCCTTTGATTCTGATAAGCGTTTCTTTTTCCATAGCTGCGAATGTACAAAAAATTATGATTGGCCGATGCCTTGTTTTTCCATTTGACTGGCCAGAGTCGGTAAAGTTTAAGACACCCCTTCAGATCACTTTTTTTTTGTAAATTTGCTGATCAAAATTTCTCAGATACCATGTCATATATCAACAACGATCTTTACACTCCGGAAACAACACAAAAACTTGCCGAACATTATAACGAAATTTTAAAATTACTGGGCGAAGACCCGGAAAGGGAAGGCCTTGAGAAGACCCCGTTACGGGTTGCAAAAGCCATGCAATTCCTGACGAAGGGATACCAGGAAGATCCTGCTGCCATTTTGAATTCAGCCAGGTTCCGGGAGGAATACCAGCAAATGGTCCTGGTCAAGGATATTGAAATGTATTCCATGTGTGAGCACCATATGTTGCCTTTCTACGGTAAAGCGCATGTTGCCTATATTCCCAACGGGTTTATCACAGGCGTCAGTAAACTGACTCGTGTGGTGGATACTTTTGCCAGAAGGTTCCAGGTTCAGGAGCGCCTTACGGTACAGATAAGGGATTGTATTCAACAAACACTCAACCCCATGGGAGTGGCAGTGGTGATAGAGGCAGAACACATGTGTATGCAGATAAGAGGTGTGCAGAAACAACATTCAAGGATGGTGACATCCGCTTTTACGGGAACATTCTTGAAAGATGTCCGTACCCGTGAAGAATTTATGCATTTACTTCACTAAGACCCAGCTCCTGCGCTTTTTCAAACATCAATTTTCTGGCTTCTTCCGGATTGTTTCCGATTTTTCCGTCCAGGATGGCCTCTTTGATATAATCTTTAATTTGGCCCACTTCCCGGCAAGGGGGGATGCCAAATGTTTTCATGATTATTTCACCCGTTATGGGTGGCTGAAAATTTCTAATGGCATCTTTTTCTTCTACCAGGGCCATTTTTTTACTGACCTGCTCAAAATTCTCCAGATGCCGCCTGACTGTTCTGGGATTCTTTGAGGTAATATCTGCCCGGCACAGAAGCATCAGATCATCTATGTCCCTGCCCGCTTCAAATAGAAGCCGTCGAATGCCGGAGTCACTTACCTCGTTTACCAGGGCAATAGGGCGCAAATGCAATTGAACAAGCTTTTGTACATACCTCATTTCTTCTCCCAAAGGTAGCCGGAGCTGCCTGAATATCCCGGGAATCATTTTGCTGCCTATAAAATCATGACCATGAAAGGTCCATCCTGATTTCTTGTCAAAATGTTTTGTAGAGGGCTTTCCTACGTCATGAAGCAAAGCCGCCCAGCGCAACCATATATTATCGCTTGCCGAGGCAACGTTGTCCAGAACTTCCATCGTATGACTGAAATTCTCCTTGTGTCCTTTGCCTTCCATGGTTTCTACACCTTTTAACAAAGAAATCTGGGGTATGAGCAGGGCCAAAAGACCGCTCTTTTCCATAAGCATAAATCCTATGGAGGGTTTTGGGGCTGCCATGATCTTTTGCAATTCTGCCGTAATTCTTTCCTGCGATACAATATTGATCCGGGAAGCATTTCTTTCAACGGATGCAAAAGATGCATCGTCAATTGAAAAATCAAGTTGTGCCGCAAATCGGATAGCCCTGATCATTCTTAAGGGATCATCGCTGAAAGTTGTGTCCGGATTAAGCGGGGTTCTGATGACTTTCTGCTTGAGGTCATCCATCCCGTTAAAAGGATCGGTCAGCGTTCCGTAATCTTCTTTGGCAAGACTGAATGCCATAGCGTTGATGGTAAAATCACGCCTTTTCTGATCGTCTTCAATTGTTCCGTTTTCTACTATGGGTTTCCGGGAATCGGAACGGTACGATTCTTTTCGAGCTCCTACAAATTCGATCTCGAACCCTTTATACCGCAACATGGCTGTGCCGAATTTCTTGAAAAGAGTAACCCGGGTTTCCAGTACGGAAGCTACTGCAGAGGCGATTTCCATGCCGTTACCTTCTATAACAATATCAATATCGGTGCACGATCTGTTTAAATAGAAATCACGGACATAACCACCGATTACATAGGCTTTTACGTTTTTCAAGGCAGCTTGTTCTGCCACAATGCGAAATATTTTTGATTTTAAAGGTGCTTTCATTAAAAAAAAATTATTGGAGCTCATCAAAAGAGGGAATCTCAGCAAGTTGTTTGTAGGTCCCCTTATCCCGGTCAAATTTCCAGAAGTACGTTCGGATTCCGTTACTGACAAGCAAACAGGGAGCTAGAATCTGCGCATTGTATTTTCGCAATTGTTCTACTGTTTTTTCACCCACCGGGATTCCGGGCGCTTTAAACTCGGCAATCAAAAGCGGTTTTCCGTTCCTGTCATGCACAACAAGATCGGCTCGCCAGTTTGTACCCAGGTAACGAACCGGGTATTCACAAGTCATGAGATGTAAGGGAAATCCGCCTACAATATGCAGATGGCGTATGATTTCCTGCCGTACTTCTTCTTCGGGCGTTTTGTCCACCCACTTTTTTCGTGCACTGCAATATATGACTGATGGTCCGTTCATGGTGCAAAGATACAAAAAGTACTGCCTTCGTTAAATTTATGTAATTTTGTGTTATGGCAAAAACAAACGCAAAAGATTCATACTCTGCCTATCGGGAAATCATAAAAGAACTGAAAGCCGGAGCATTCAAACCATGTTACCTGTTAATGGGAGAAGAGCCCTATTATGTGGATAAAATTGCTTCCTACATAGCCCTGAATGCTCTGACCGAAGATGAAAAAGCGTTTAACCAGATGGTCCTCTACGGGCAGGATGTTACGTCGGCACAGATCGTCGATAATGCCCGCAGATATCCCGTTATGGCCCAGCGTCAGGTGATCATTGTGAAGGAAGCGCAACAACTCAAGGGTACCGAGCTGCTGGCTTCCTATTTTAAGGCAATGAATCCTTCGTGCGTGCTTGTCCTTTGTTTTATGGGTAAATCGGTAGATAAAAGGACCGAGTTCTGGAAAGCGGCTCAGAAACATTGCCGCATCCTTGAGTCCGTCCCTTTGAGGGATTACGAAATACCGGATTGGATCAGTGCGTATCTTAAAGAAAAAGGAACAAGCATTGAGCCGCAGGCTGCCCGTTTGCTGGCAGATTTCCTGGGAACAGATCTTCAGCGGATAGTAATGGAAATAGATAAGCTGTTTATACTCATGCCTCAGGGCACATGGGCCGTTACAACGGATATGGTAGAAAAATCGGTAGGAGTGAACCGGGAATTTTCACCTTTTTCGTTATTCAAACACATAACTGCAGGAGATTTTGCGAAAGTTCAACCTATTGTAGAGTATTTTTCAGACAATGAGAAGAAATTTCCTTTGGTGATGATCATCAGTCTGTTTTATACGCAATTGTCACGAATACTTAAACTGCATACTATCAGAATGGAAAACCCCGGTTTATCTTCTGATAAGCTGAGAGAACTTATGGGCTTGAATTATTATTTTTTCCAGGAAACCATGCAAGCTTCTCGTTTTTTCACTTTTCAACGAACAGTCAGGGCAATGAATTTATTGTGCTCCTATGACAGTCTATACAAATCCTCCGACAGGGGAGAAGCCTGTGACGGGGAACTCCTGATGGAAATGATATGTAAAATGATGGCCTGAAGGGGTCATCAAAAACTGTAAACACGAGGGACCCTGTAGGCAACGGAAGTCAGGATCTCATAGGGGATCGTTTCTAAAATATCTGCCAGTTCAAAAATTGTAGGATCATCTCCGAAAACAGTGACCATATCTCCCGGCTTGACATCAATTCCTGTCACGTCCAACATACACATGTCCATACAAATATTTCCGATTGTGGGAGCTCTGTGCCCGTTGACTGAAAACGAAGCTTTTCCGTTGCTAAGATGCCTGTTTACTCCGTCAGCATATCCGATGGCAAGGGTGGCAATGCGGGTGTTGGGCCGCGTCACTTTCCCGGCCCTGGAATAACCGACGGTTTCCCCGGGCTGGACGGTTTTGACCTGTAACACGGGCGTTTTTAAGAATGCGGTAGGCTTCAGCCTGCTTCTGTCTACATATGACATGCCGTACAGCCCTATTCCCAGCCGGGCCATATCGTATTGTGCTTCTGCGGCAAAACGTTCAATCCCGGGAGAATTCAGTAAGTGCCTCATGGGTTTGTAATCCAGATGATCTGTCAGCAAACCGGACAAGGTTTCAAAACGGGCAATTTGTTGTCTTGTGAAGTCATCGTTCTTTGGTTCTCCGGATGCCACAAAATGCGAAAAGACAGAAGCGATCTTTACAGATCCTGTTTCCGGCAATATTTCAATAAGAGACTGTATATCGGCTTCTTCTGCACCAAGACGATGCATCCCGGTATCCAGTTTTATATGAACAGGGTAATCTTTCCGGTTCATGGTATAGGCCTCGGACGCAAATCTTTGAAAAGCTTCCGGACCGGGAAGACTTGGTTCAAGTTGGTTTTGGATCAGAAGCGGATAATGTTCCATACCGCCCGAGAGGACAATTACAGGGAGCTTTACTCCTGCTTCTCTTATGGCAACACCTTCTCCCGGGAAGGCAACAGCCAGGTAATCTACCCCGTTGTCTTCAAGGATACGCGAAAACTCTCCTATCCCGTGACCGTATCCGTAGGCTTTGACCAGAACAAGTAATTTGGTGCTTTCACGAAGGAAAGACCTGAAATATTTTAAGTTGTGCTGAATATTGGGAACGCTGATCTCCAGGTGGGTATATTTATTTGTGTTCATTCTTAACTTGATTGAAACAATGCCTGCATAAAGGTTCGTATACATCTTTTTCACCCAGTTCAACCAGGCGGGTACTGTTGCTTAACCGGTGGGAATGGTGTGCCGGATCACCGCAGCGGACACATATGGCATGCACCTTGGTTATATGTTCGGCTACTGCCATGAGGTCGGGCATGGGACCAAACGGATTTCCCTGGAAATCCATATCCAGACCGGCTACTATAACACGGATGCCGTTATCGGCCAGCAACTGACACACACGTACCAGGTTCTGGTCAAAGAACTGAGCTTCGTCTATAGCTACCACATCTACATTGTTGGCCAGTAAAAGAATACTTTCTGCCGAGTCTACCGGTGTAGAGGGAATGGAATGGCTATCGTGCGAAACGACTTCTTCTTCTGAATACCGGACGTCTACACGGGGTTTGAAAATTTCAACTCTTTGATTGGCAAATTTGGCCCTTTTGAGCCTCCTGATAAGTTCTTCCGTTTTTCCCGAAAACATGGAACCGCAAATAACTTCAATCCTTCCGTTCCGTTTTTGATTTTCCAGAAACATATCCTGTACGGTTAAAAAGTAATCTCAATGTATCCTGCATACACTCCGTAAGCTCCTGTTTGCACTATCATTACCTGATTGCCTTGAGCATCAGTTTGCATGACGGGTTCTTCCAGGAACGTGTGGGAATGACCTCCTATGATCAAATGAATATTCCTTAATTGAGATGCCAGTTGCACATCGTTTTGAAACCCTTGGTGGGTGAGACAGACAATCAGGTCGCATCCTTTTCTTTTTAATCTGGTTGCAAGTCGGTTGGCGGTTTTGACCGGATCCAGGTATATCATTTTATCCAAAACCTTATTGGAAGTCAACCCGTTCAGATCAATTGTAAGACCTATTACACCAATTTTTTTCCCGTTTACCCGGAAAATGGTATAAGGTTTGACAAGTTTTCTGAGAGGTTTGTACAAGATTTTATAATTGGCACACAAGGTTTGATAATCTGCTTCCCGTATCCTGTTTACAAGATCTTCCAGCCCATTGTCAAATTCATGATTGCCCAGCACGGTTGCATCCAGTCCCAATGCGTTCATGGCTTCTACTTCAACTTTTCCGCCAAATAGATTAAAATAGGGCGTCCCCTGATTGTAATCCCCGGCATCAAGGAACAACAGGTCCGGATGTTCTTTCCTTGTTTCTTCCAGATAACCTGACAGGCTCAGGATTCCGGCACTACCGGCATTTCTTCCTGACCGAAACGGTTCTATCTGGCTGTGAATGTCGTTTGTATGCACAATCACAAGGTCTTGGGCATCCATATAAAACGGTGTTAAGATACCCGCCAGGAAAATTAGCCTGATCACTAATGTTGTTTTCATCTTTCTTTCGGATTATTGATCACTACGCGGTTATCAGTACGGGCCGGGATGGGTTCGCCGTTTTTCGTAAATACGCTTATGTATTGCAAGATCACATCGCAGAGGGTGAGACCCGAATAGTCAATACCCAGATTGTTTTTCAGCAATGTCATACGATCTCCTCCCTGAAGAAGGAAATCAATCGTTGCAATGTTATAGATCCTGTTCTCATCCAATGGCTCACCGTTGATAATCAATTTGCTGATTTTGTGATCGTTGATTTCTAAAGATACTCCGGAAAGCACTTCTACGCGACGAGCAGCAAAAAATTCAAACAATTCTCTGACCCGGTTACCTTTCATGCTGACCAGGACAAGTGAGTTTTCAAAAGGGAATGACGAGTAAACATAATAAAGCGTCAGATCTCCTTTTGGGAACGAACTTCTTATGCCGCCGAAATTCGTAATGGCAAAATCAACCTTATCAAGGCCGTAATGCCTGCGGGCGATGGCCAGCAATGCATCACCTGCCAGGTTGGACAAAGGACTTTCAGGGTAGTATGACCTCATTTCACTTGTAGTGTATCCCACTACCCGGTTCATTTGCTTGTTCAGTTCGGGTGAATACGTGTTGATAATGTTTCTGACAGCGACAGAGGCCTTACTCTGGTATTCGGTTGTATCCATGAGGACTCGTCTGGCCTTGATAGCTTGTGCCTGTAAAGCAACACTTCCTGTTGTCAGAAATAAAACAAGTACAACAATATTTATCAGCCGTTTTTGTATCGCATCCATTTCCATAATTCTTTCCAGGTTACTTTTTTACCATACATTAAAATTCCCACACGATATATTTTGGCGGAAAAATGTACTACGGCCAGGAATGTGAGGAAGAGCAACAGCAGTGAAACCAGTAATTGCCACTGGGGCACACCTCCAAAAGGAAGACGGGCCAGCATGACCATTGGAGAAGTGAACGGTATGATGGATGCCCAGACGGAAAGAGAACTGTCCGGATACTGGAATGTATGCATCATTATGAATAATCCCAGGATTAGGGGAATGGTAATAGGCAGCTGGAATTGCTGTGTATCGGTCTCTGCATCGGATACGGACCCCACAGCCGCAAACATAGAGGCATACATAAGGTAACCGCCTATGAAATACAAGCAAAAACTCAAAAGGAATTTTCCGAAATCAATTTGAGAAATAGTGCTGGCTATTCCGGTCAGCACACCGCTTCCTGTATCAAAAGAAGCTATTGTTCCGGCCAGACCTCCCTGTATCTGGGGTGCAGATCCTGCCATGTCCGAAATGGCTCCCGCTCCCACAAGGGCCATGACTACAAAAAGTATTATAGCCGTAAGAAGGATCCAGAGAAAAAACTGAAGCAAAGCAACAAGAGCTATGCCTATGATTTTCCCCAACATAAGTTCCACCGGTTTTACTGAAGAAATGATTACTTCAACAATCCGGTTGGTCTTTTCTTCTATTACACCCCGTATGACCATGGAGCCATACATGAAGATGAACATATATATCAGAAAACTGCTCAAATAGGCTATTGCCATGTATACTTCCGTAATTGTTTCTTTTTCATCTCCCGCTTCCGTCCAGGTGAGAGATTTAACCGGTATATCGGTCCTTACGTCATCCATGATTTCCTTTAACCTGGGAATATTGTAAGACTGGAGCCGTTGTTGTTCCACTTCGTAACTGATCTGTCTGGAAATATACCGTTGAATATCCTGGTCAACGGGTCCCGTACTGTACATGCGTACTTCTACGGAATTTTCTTCAACAGGTTCGATAACGCAAAGAGCGTGCAGGTTACGTGTGTCAAAATCTTTTTTATAATCCTCGGGATTTCCTTCCCGGCGAAATGTGAAGTGTGTATACTCCTGGTCTTCAAGAACTTTCTCACCAATGCCTGTAGGGTCAATGACTTCTATGTTTTTTTCGTTGTTGTCTTTCAATGTAGTCATCAGGGTTGGAACCGTGATCAGTGCCGCCATCAAAAGAGGAGTCAGGAAAGTAGCAATAAGAAATGATTTTTTTCTGACACGGATAGTGAATTCTCTTCCGACAATTAGGTTTATCTTTTTGATGTTCATTGCCTTTCCTCCTTTTGAGTTACCAGTTTAATAAATATATCGTGCATGCGGGGTATGATTTCGTTCATTCCCACGATATTGGTACGAGGTATAAGGGCTTCCAGCAATTCATTTGTGGTATGCCCGTCATTCAGTTCCACGGTCATTCGGTATGAACCGTCTTTTTTACCCTGAGAAATAATGGAAAAAGGAGCGTTGTCAAATTGGGCAGGATCAAGTTCATCTGAAGCACGGTAAAGGATCTCAATGCGGTTGTCCCCGTGTATTCGCCGAATATCATGAACTTGTCCCGTAATTACCAGCCGGGCATTGTCTATCAAAGCAATTTCATCGCATAATTCTTCAACCGATTCCATGTTGTGTGTAGACAAGATCACCGAAGTCCCGTTTTCTTTCAGACGAATAATTTCTTTACGGATAAGATCTACATTAATGGGGTCAAATCCGCTGAAAGGTTCATCCAGGATCAACAGTTTGGGATTATGCATAACCGTGGTCACAAATTGAACTTTTTGTGCCATTCCCTTAGATAACTCAGTAATCTTTTTGTTCCACCAGGCCTGGATTCCGAATCTCATAAACCAGGATTTCAGACTGGATAAAGCCTGGGCATGTGACATACCTTTCAGTTTTGCCAGGTACATGGCCTGATCCCCGATTTTCATTTTTTTATACAACCCTCTTTCTTCGGGAAGGTATCCAATGCGAAAAACATCGTTTGCAGTTAGTGGATGATTGTCAAAAAAAACATTTCCCTCATCGGGAGCGGTAATTTGATTGACTATCCTCAGAAGGGTGGTTTTTCCCGCTCCGTTGGGGCCGAGTAACCCGAATATCTTTCCTTCGGGAACATCTATACTGACATCATCCAATGCCAGGTGACCGTCAAAGCGTTTAACCACGTTGTTCGTAACCAGTATACTCATAGACTTACAATAGGGGTTAGAAATAAACTATCCGACAAATATAACAAAAAACAATGCTCAATAAAGGTACCAGTCAATTTTACCGGCCTGTTCAGGGGTCAATATTTTATCCCGGACAAGGTTGCCCACATTACAGGAATCAGGACCTTCCGTTTCACGGTATCTGATTATACACCGGGCCAGATATCTTCCAATATAAACGTGAGCAGCCAGTTGATCTTCGGTGGCTGTTTTGATATTCATTTTTCTGATAAACGAAGTGTCCGCAAAAACATCTGCATAAAAACCTTGTAGCCGTTCCATATCCATCCCGTATACTTCAAGGAGTTGTTCAGGAACGGCAAATCCGCCCAGTTTTTCACGGTATTCCAGTATCCTGGCTGCATAATAGGGACCGATGCCGTATAATTTGACCAATTCCGCACTGTCAGCCGTGTTGAGTTCAATTTTCATGGGAACAAAAGGACGGTAAGCCCCTGGTTTTGAATGGTTGTCCTTTTTTATTGTGTCTTCATACACCGGAGTCCGGCTGAAAGTTTCACAATATTCCCGGAACCAAGAAGATGTTTGATGTACCTCCGGTCGTCTGAAGGGAGATTGTCTTCCGGCAATTATCCTGATTGAAAACAAAACCAAAACGCCGGCTACAGCGGAAGCATGAATGATATAATGATGCCTGTTACCCCATTTCATTTTCTTTCCCTTTTCCTTTCAGCACGATTACGATCTCTCCTCTGGGAGTATTGTTTTTGAACCAATCAATAACGTAAGCCAGTGTTCCGCGAACTGTCTCTTCATGAATTTTACTGATCTCCCGGCTTACGGAAACTTCTCTGTCAGGACCGAGTACGGATGCCAGTTCTTCCAATGTTTTGAGCAGCCGGAACGGGGACTCGTAAAAGATCACCGTGCGGGTTTCCGATTTGTAGGACTCCATACGGGTGCGTCGCCCTTTCTTGACCGGTAAAAATCCTTCAAAGCAAAATCGGTCAGAAGGGAATCCGCTGTTTACCAAAGCCGGGATCAGTGCCGTTGCACCGGGCAGGCATTCTATCTCAATGCCGGCAGCCAGACATTCCCTTATCAGCAAATAGCCCGGATCGGATATGCCGGGAGTACCGGCGTCACTTATTAAAGCCACTTGGACGCCTTCACTGATTTTCCGTACAACCGAACCAACCTGTTTGTGTTCGTTAAATTTATGAAACGATTCCATATGTGTACCGATCCCGTATTTCTTTAGAAGAATACTGCTTGTACGCGTATCTTCTGCCAGAATCAGATCGACTTCTTTCAGCACATTCAGGGCTCGTGCGGTAATATCTTCCAGATTCCCTATGGGTGTGGGAACTATGATGATTTTAGAACACATCTTCCAACTGTGTAAGAAATTTTTGTACGGCGGGAGATGATAATTCCCAATGAGGGAAATGTTTTGCCAGATAGGCTTCTGCCTCTTGCATGGTTTTTATATCCTGAAGATCGGTGAGTGTCTTGTTATAAAGATCCCGGTCCTGTGAAAACAGCACTTTTTCATAAAGAAACCTGTCGTTCAGGGGAATGACCTCTTTTAAAGGCCTGGCATTTTTTGTTTTTGCCAACGAATCGGCAAGTGTTGGACGTTGAGCAAATCCTGAAAACAAATCCCCGACCGTTTCGGGCGCAGACGGTATTTCTTCTGTGATTTCAGGTGAGGGGTCCTGCCAGGGCCCCGGTTCAGGTTCAGGTTCCGGCCTCGGCTCAGGTTCAGGATGGGAATCAAGTTCAAATACCTGTTCTTCCTGTCTGTCAACAACGGGTTTGTATAACGCTTCTATCTTTTGCTCCAGTTGGACCAACAGGTCTTTTATTTCCTTATACTCTTTTGAATCCACTTTTCAAAGTTAGGTATTTAATGCTTATTGCGGAATAAAACGGTAGACAATTTCTCCGGTTTGCAGGGGAGGGGCCTGTGTAGATGCAGTAAACCTGCTTTGTTTTGCGGCACGCAGGGCAAATTCGCGCAAACACCTGTCCCTTGAAGAAAAATCATCCACTATGTCTGCTTTTTGAACGTATCCTTTCTGGTCTACATAAATGATTACGGTCACATCACCGCCTCCAATGCATTTGTATACAGGAATGGGCAGACTCATGGCTTTCCTTCCGTCTAATGTATACTCCAGAACGGCCGGACCCGTGTAAGGTTTTGCCTTTTGATCATCCTCCTTTTCTTTTTGCGCAGCAGCAATATCTTCCTGGCCTCCGGCCTCTTCTACGGCTTCACGGGCAGCATCCAGACGCTTTTGCAATTCCTGGGCTTCTTCGTATACCTGCGAAGGATCCTCATGCCGGTCGTCTTTGAGATTGTGATTTCGCTGCGTTGCATCCACGGCAACATTCCTGGATTGTTGTTCTACGCCTGAGATCAGGTCTTCCAACTGGGCACTTAGTTGGGCACGCATCTGTTCCTTTTGGAGTTGTGCCTCCAGTTCTTCCTGCCGGGAGAAATCCAGCACGAAAGAAGATTCTTTTTGCAAAATCGAATTTATTTGAAACAACAAAAAGATGATCAGGGCAACCAGATGTACGATCACCGTCAGATAGAGTCCTGTTTTTGTTTCTTTTTTCATTATGAACAACCCTTACCTGGTTAACAGGGCTTGTTCAATGGTAGAGATCAATACATTAATTGCTACCGTATTGTGTCCGCCCTGGGGTACTATGATGTCGGCATAACGTTTTGTAGGTTCAATAAACTGAAGGTGCATGGGCTTTACGGTCTTTTCGTAACGTTCCAGTACTTTGTTCACCGATCTTCCCCTTTCCACAATGTCCCTTGATATAACCCTGGATAAACGGTCGTCGGGATCTGCATCTACGTAAATCTTCATATCCAGACAGTCTCTTAAAGGTGGGTCCGTAAAGATCAGAATCCCTTCCACTATGATGATCTGTGTAGGTTCAATGTGGATCGTTTCTTTTGAACGGGTACATGTTATGTAAGAATACATGGGCTGTTCAATCGGGTTTCCTGCTTTTAATTGCAACAAATGTTTTACCATCAGTCCCCAATCAATGGATTCCGGGTGATCGAAATTCAGTTCCTGCCGCTGTTCCAGTGGCAGGTGTGAATTGTCTTTGTAATAGGAATCCTGGGGGATCACAGTTATTTTCTTTTGATCCAGGCTTTCCAGGATTTTGTTTACTACGGTTGTTTTTCCGGAACCGGTACCACCGGCAATACCAATTATCAACATATTAAAATTCAGCAGATTTCGGAGTTCGGGGAAAAGGAATTACATCACGGATATTTGCCATACCGGTAATAAACAGGAGCAAACGTTCAAATCCCAGACCAAAACCGGAATGCGGGGCGGTTCCAAAGCGCCTTGTGTCCAGGTACCAGTCCAGACTCTCTTCCGACATATTCATTTCAACGATTCTTCGACGTAGCGTTTCCAGATTTTCTTCACGTTGCGACCCGCCTATGATCTCTCCGATCTTTGGGAAAAGAATATCCATGGCCCGTACGGTTTTTCCGTCCGGGTTCTCTTTCATATAGAATGCTTTTATCTCTTTGGGATAGTCCGTTAATATAACTGGACGTTTGAAATGTTTTTCCACCAGGTACCTCTCATGTTCACTTTGCAGATCCACGCCCCAGGATACGGGATATTCAAAATCCTGCCCGCTGGCAGTCAGAATCTCAATGCCTTCCGTATAAGTAAGGCGGACGAATTCTGTGTCGCAAACACCTTCAAGTCTGTTGATCAGGTCTTTGTCTATCATGTTGTTCAGGAAGCCAATGTCAGCGGCACAATTTTCAAGGGCATACTTAACCAGATATTTTATAAAATCTTCCGCCAGGTCCATGTTGTCAACAATATCGTAAAAGGCCATTTCAGGCTCTATCATCCAAAACTCGGCAAGGTGCCTGGGTGTATTGCTGTTTTCTGCCCTGAAAGTAGGGCCGAAAGTATAAATTTCGCCCAGGGCCAGGGCTCCCAGTTCTCCTTCCAGCTGCCCGCTTACAGTAAGACTTGTCTGACGTCCGAAGAAATCTTTGGAATAATCAATGGAGTTGTCTTTTTCTTTGGGAGGGTTTTTCAGGTCCAGGGTAGTTACCTGGAACATGGCTCCGGCTCCTTCGCAATCAGATGCGGTTATTATGGGAGTATGCAAATATACAAACCCGTTGTCGTTGAAATATTTATGAATGGCATAAGCCATGGCGTGACGGATCCTGAATATGCAACCGAATGTGTTGGTCCGGGGTCTGAGATGTGCGATTTCCCGGAGGAATTCCATGCTATGGCCTTTCTTTTGTAAAGGATATACGGCAGGGTCAGCCGTTCCGTACACTTCAATTTCAGAAGCTTTGATCTCCACCGATTGCTGTGTCCCGACCGAAGGGACCAGTTCTCCTTTTACCCGGATGCAAGCCCCGGTAGTGACCGGTCTGAGCTGCTCTTCCGTAAAGACACTCATGTCACATACGATTTGCACGTTGTGGATGGTGGAGCCGTCGTTCAAGGCGATAAAAGCAATATTCTTGTTACCCCGTTTGGTTCGTACCCAGCCTTTTGCCTGCACGGTAACGCCGGCCTGCATTTTGAGAAGGTCAATAATTCTGGTGCGTGATTTTGTCATAATGGTTAATATCTGTAATAATCCGGTTTGTAAGGTCCGTCAATGGAAAAACCTATGTAGTCAGCTTGTTTTTGTGTCATGCGGGTCAGTTTGACTCCCAGGTATTCCAAGTGCAAACGCGCTACTTCTTCATCCAGATATTTGGGAAGTTGATAAACCCCCAATTCATACCGGGTATTCCAGAGACTGATCTGAGCCAAAACCTGGTTGGAGAAAGAATTGCTCATTACAAACGATGAATGACCCGTGGCACATCCCAGATTTACCAGGCGTCCTTCGGCCAGAAGAATGATGGCATGACCATCGGGGAAAGTGAATTTGTCTACCTGAGGTTTGATGTTGTCTTTTTGGATACCCGGATAATTGACAAGGGCATCAACCTGAATCTCGTTGTCAAAATGACCAATGTTACAAACAATGGCATGATCCCTCATTTTTTCCATATGTTCCAGACGTATTACATCACAATTGCCGGTTGCGGTAACAAAGATACGTGCTTCTTCAAGGCAGTCTTCCAGGGTCCGGACCTCAAATCCTTCCACAGATGCCTGAAGGGCACAGATAGGGTCGACCTCTGTAACCAGAACGCGTGCTCCGAATGAACGCATACTCCTGGCACATCCTTTGCCCACGTCCCCGTATCCGCAGACGACAACAACTTTTCCGGCGATCATTACATCGGTTGCCCGTTTAATTCCGTCTGCAAGAGATTCATGACAACCGTACAGGTTGTCGAACTTTGATTTGGTAACCGAGTCGTTTACGTTAATGGCAGGAAAAAGAAGTTCACCTCTGTCAAACATCTGATAGAGACGGTGAACTCCCGTCGTCGTTTCTTCACTGACACCTTTCATGCCCCGGGCCATTCGGGACCACATGCCGGGTTTCTCTTTGAGTGTTTTTCGCAGGAGAGCGGCGATGACTTTTTCTTCCGTGCTACCGGTCATGGCGTCAAGGACAGAACTGTCTTTTTCTGCCTGCACCCCTTTATGTATAAGCAGAGTGGCATCTCCGCCATCGTCCACTATCATGTGAGGACCGGCTTCGTTGGGAAACGACAAAGCCTGCAAGGTACTCCACCAGTATTCTTCCAGAGTTTCCCCTTTCCATGCAAAAACCGGAGTGCCGGCTTCTACCATGGCTGCTGCCGCATGATCCTGTGTTGAAAAAATATTGCAGGAAGCCCATCTTACGTCTGCTCCGAGTGCTTTGAGCGTTTCAATGAGCACTGCGGTTTGTACGGTCATATGAAGACTTCCGGTTATGCGGGCACCTGTCAGTGGCTTTTCATCCCCGTAACGCTTGCGCAAAGCCATAAGTCCGGGCATTTCCTTTTCGGCCAGCTCAATTTCCTTCCTTCCGAATGCAGCAAGTCCGGGATCTTTTATTTTGTAGTCCATTTCTTTTTTTTGCAAAGGTAAGCAAAAAACAAAATCAGGTCTCAAAACTGCAAGGTTTCCTTCAGGGTTCTATATCCGGAAACGCTTATCCGAATGGATTTGCCATTATTCAAAATAATCAGTTGTTGTTGTCCGTAGCGTTCAATTCGGTTTATCTTGGCAACATTGACTATAAATGAACGATGAATCCTCACAAACCGGGAAGGCGACAATATCTCCTGTACATGTTTCATGGTTTCTTCTTTTAACCAGGCTCCTTTGTCCGTCACGAATGAAACGTAGTCTCCTTCGGCCTGTATATACAAGAGATCGTCTACGGGGATCACCTTGATACCGTTGCCGGCTCTGACCGTAATTTTATCTGCATAATTTCCTGAAAATGCGAGACCGGTTTTATTCCCGGAAAGCGTTTCTTCCTGCAACTCTTCCGCGATATGCGTTTTTCTCCATAAGACGAAAATGATGGTAAGAAGCAAGCCGACAAATATTCGTAACGGAACGGAATCGGAAAAAAGAAGAAAACGTTCATCCGGTAAATACAGATACATAAACAGTACCGGAAGACCGCATATAGCTATAAAAAATATCATGATCTGCACATATACGGGCATACCGTAAGTGTGCATTTTTTGCAGAAAAAGAACAAAAAACAATAAACAGCCTGTCATGACCAAGCTATCAGCCAGGTATTCTTTCCATCCCAGAGACACTAAAGATCCTGTCAGAAAGGCATAAAGGAACGAAGTGGCCAGGATAAACCCTATACAGGCTGTCCATTGATATTTATTTAATTTCTCCACCTCCGAAAACGCATTCAGCTTCAATGATTAAACGGGCGTTGTTTTCTGAGTAATTGATCACGGGGCGGTTATCCTTAAAAGCTCCCAACACGGCATCGGTACGTATTTCAACATTCCAGTCGGCGGGAATAAGTAGTGTCGTACCTCCGAATACAGAAGAAATCTTCAAGTAGGAAACACCTTCCTGCAAATGGGTTCTTCTAAGATCCAAGGTCATTCCACCGAAGACACTTTCTATGGCCCCTCCTCGGAAAACAGGTTCCATGAATACATGTTCAGAACCACTGAAAACCATTGAATAATTTACGTATCCGCTTTCGTTCGGGGTGTTTTTTCCGGAAAAATGATGCCTGGGATAATGCCTGTGGTGTATTGGAGGAAACTCACGTTGCCTGGATTTGGAAAAAATCAGAATCCCGATTCCTACCAAAAATAACGGCCATAAATTGCCCCAGTTTAAATGAGTAAACCATTCAAATCCGGGCAGGATATTCAGAGCTCCTATCCGCGGCAGCATAAATACAACGCCAATAAATAGTAAGATTACACCCTGTAAGGTCTGCTTTCTTGCAAAGGACACAACCCCCAAAACGATAAGAAGCATTTGCCATGACAGCAATATTCTTCTGACTGCATAAGGGATCCATCCCGCGTTGGAAAAAATGAGAATAATGCCTGCAAATATCAATGCAAGGCCAATAATTATCCCTCCGGTCGCATGATTGCGGCGTTCCGGCTTTCTTTGAACTTCTTGTTCCTGTTTGTCTAAGATTTCCATTGTGTTAAAATTTCAGTATGTTGCCGCAAAAATAAAGCAGCCTTATCTTATGACAATAGGTAATCGATCAAAACGGGTATTTAACCCGATGAATGCATGGATTAGGGGGTTAAAAATCCACTCCCATTGCTTCACAGATCTTTTTGGGAATGTCTGTGTTATCCATTCTTCCCATAAAAAGTTCGCTGTTGGTTCCCATTGCATAAACGGGAACGGGAATTCCGGTATGGGCAGAAGTTGTCCAGCCTATCCGGGCTCTGCGGTTAATCTCTACCACTATTTCTCCTGCTTTGTCATCGCCGGATTGTAGCAGAATATCCTTGGAGGCTTTTTGTTCCTCAAGCTGGTCAAAATACATATTGTACTGACTTTCCCAGCCCAGGGCCATACCCCCGGTTTCGTGATCTGCAGTTACAATGATCAATGTTTCTTCCGGATGTTTTTGGGCAAATTCCATGGCCACCTGAACGGCCTGATGCAGGTCCAGGGTTTCCAGAATTGAAGTTTTTCCGTCATTGGAATGACAGGCCCAATCGATCCTTCCGCTTTCACTCATAAGGAAGAATCCTTTTTCGTTTTCCAGAAATTCTATAGCAGCACTTACGATATCAGCATGAGTCATATCTCCTTCCCTGCGGTCTATGGCATAGGGCAAGGCTCCCATAAAATCCCTGGTTTCATCCTGAAGCAGGACCAATTTATCTGTAGACGATAATTGCCGGAAATCGTCCATGCCATAAGCAATTTTATAACCGGCCTGTTCAATCAGATCCGTGACACGTACCTGATCTTTTCTGCGGCCTTCAGGCAGAATAAAACCCCCGCCGCCGAAAAAGTCAAATCCGGTTTCAGGCAATTGGGTGGCTATGGTATAATAATCGTTTCTTGAGGCCGCATTGGCATAAAAGGCACCCGGAGTAGCATGATCCAATGTTACGGTTGATGATACCCCAACCTTGTAGCCGGCTTCTTTAATTTTGTAAGTAATGGCTTTGAGAGCAACTGTATCCGGGGTGACGCCCAACATGCCGTTTGTGGTTTTTGTCCCGGTAGCCAGAGCAGTTCCTGCTGCCGAAGAACAGGTTATCCAATTGCTTGCACTGTATGTAGTTATAGTGCCTAGTACAGGAAATCGGGAAAAATTCAAGGCATCAAAACCCAAATCGCCGTTACTGTTAGACAGGTAGGCTTCGGCCGCTGCAACCTGGGCCAGGCCCATGCCGTCTCCAATAAAGAAAAACACATACTTTGCCTGACGTGGAGCTTCCTGACATCCGACAAGCGCAACAATAGCCAATAAAATTAAGAAACGTTTCATGTATAGTAAAGATTAGTTATCTGCAAAGGTAAAAAAAAAGCCGCAGTATGAACCGCGGCTTTTCAATTCATTATATCATTGTCAGAAGCTGTTGGTCTCAGCTTTCCGACGGGTAGAATACATAATTTTTAATGCAGAACAACGGCGGAGTTCCTGTTTCACATCTGTTACTATACCCATCCGAACGTTTTCGTCCACTTTCAGTGCGACTGTCATTAAAGGACGGTCTGCTTCCGACATGGATTCACGTGAAGCTGCAATAAAGTCACGTATATCATCGATAGTACTGAAAGAATCATTCAGCTGTATACGTGCATCGGTTCCAAATTGACCCTGGTAAGCGGGGATAGGGGTCCCGATGTTGATGTAACTTGCCAGGTCTTTTCTGTCCAGTTTGGCAACCTCGGTTGCTTCCGGAAGTTTAACACTGACAACACGTTCAGTTTGTCTGAAGCTCGTGGATATCATAAAGAAGAACAATAACATGAAAACGATGTCTGGAAGTGAAGCCGTGTTCAGGGGTTTAAGTCCTTTATCGGTTTTTGTTTTGAATGTTGCCATAATAATGTTCTCCTATCTTCTCCTTGTTGTTACTTCTCTGGGTTCCCGTTCCGAAAGATTCAACGGAATAGCTTCCCTTACGATCCGTTGCTGATCTTCATCCACGGAATCGTATTTCTTTCCAAAATGCTGCATGGAAAATTCATCGCGTAATTCATTAAATGCTTTTACAAGTTCGTTTTGAACCTGTATATAAGCATTGTACGAAGTACCGCGGTCATTTTGCAAGGAAACGACGGCACGGGATACCATGACCGGGCCAAAGCCTTCAATGTCATTTTCACGTTTTTCAGGCAGATCGGGAAGATTGGCCGGATTCGTGATAAATTCCTTGACTTTGTCTTTAAGCATGGTAATGTGCATTTCCTGTCCTCCTGCAAACAAGCGGTCATTTTTGTTGATCAGCACCACCATTATATTCCTCTTGTTGATCTGTTCAACTTCTGCCTGCTGATTCTCATCAGGCATAGGCGGAAGCCGGCGTTGAATTCCGGTTTCGACATCCATAGTGGTTGTTACCAGGAAGAATATAAGCAGCAGGAAAGCGATGTCTGCCATTGAGCCTGCATTAATGTCACCTGCTGGTCTTGCCATAATTTTTAAAGTTTAATGGATTAGTTTTTCTTAAGGGCATTATAGACAGAACCACCAATAATGGCAATGGCTGAAAATGCAAGAAGGATATAGGTCATATAAAGGGCCGTATCTGTAAATTTTACTACAGATCCTTCCACAACAGAACCGGTTGCCATTGTCACGGGAGTACCCGGAGCCAAAAGGAACGAACCTCCTACCAGCACTACGGCGATCACCAGGATAAGCAACAGGGATTTCACTTTGACCGTCCTTTGCCTGAAAGTCAGAATAGGCAACAGAATGATCAGAAGAACGGACAGACCGACCATAACATAAGCCCAATTCAGGTAGGTGTATGTCCATGCATCCAGATTATCCCCACTCGTATTGAGAAAATACAGAATGGTCAGAACAATACTGATTGCAAAGAGCACCCACAAAGTTATTTTTGAAAGTTTCTTCATTGCAAGGTGTTATTTTTCGTATTTAACCAAAATATCCATCAAAGAAATGGATGCATCTTCCATTTTTACGACAATGCTGTCGATTTTGGCGATCAGGTAGTTGTAGAACAATTGAAGGATAATGGCCACAATAAGACCGAACACCGTAGTGATAAGAGCGATTTTAATACCACCTGCTACAATGTTGGGGGAAATGTCACCGGCAGCTTCAATAGCGTCAAATGCACCGATCATCCCGATAACGGTTCCCATAAATCCCAACATAGGGGCAATGGCAATGAACAACTGGATCCAGGAAAGACCTTTTTCCAGCTGGCTCATCTGTACAGATCCGTAAGATGTAATTGACTTTTCTACAACTTCCAGGCCTTCATCGGCACGTGAAAGTCCCTGGTAAAAAATGCTGGCCACAGGTCCGCGTGAGTCATGGCATACTTCCATGGCTGCGTTGATCCCGCCTTCTTTCAAGGCATCTTCCACCTTGTTCAGCAGTTTTCCTGTATTGGTTTCGGCCAGGGTAAGGTAAATAATACGTTCAATTGCAAGTGCAAGTCCGAAAATCAAACAGAGCAGGATGGTTGCCATAAAACCGGGACCGCCTTCGATAAATTTGGTCTTGAGCTGCTGGTGAACGGGTACTTCAACCTGTTCGGTTTCACCTGTAGGGGTGGCTGTTTGTGCGACTGCGTACTGAGCAGAAATGGCGATGAATCCAAGGACTGCTAAAAATACGAAAAGTTTTTTCATTTCTGTTGAATAATTAGAGTTAAGAATTTATAAATTGTCAAACGTTTACAAATAAACTGCGGAGAAGGCGGGATTCGAACCCGCGAAACCCTTTTGGAGTTTACGCACTTTCCAGGCGCGCGCCTTAGACCACTCGGCCACCTCTCCCTTATCAATACACATTAAAAAGCAGCGCAAGTTACTGAAAAAAGTTTTATTCCAAACAAATGTATTAAAATTCACCATTTAAAGATTGTGAAAGAAGTTCTTTAACTTTTTTATTGTCAAAATATTGACCTGTTAATAACATAATCTTAGTAACAGCTGCTTCCGTTGTCATGTCATATCCGGACAGTACACCGGCTTCCCGAAGCCTGATCCCGCAGGCATAAGTATCCATAGAAACACTGCCGGCAGGACACTGGGTGACATTAACTATTATCATTCCACGGGATACCGCCCCGGACAACAAATCCAGCAACCATTGCAGCGAAGGGGCGTTACCCTGCCCGTATGTTTCCAGGACCACAACCCTAAGTCCGGGAATATTCAGGATGGCTTCCACCACTTTCTTTTCAATACCCGGGAATATCTTTAAAACAACCACATCGGTTCCCACTTGTGTGTGAACCAGCAGGGGGCGGTCCCAGGACTCGGGATAAAGGATGTATTTGCGGTTGTATTTGATGTGTATTCCCGCCTCGGCAAGAGCCGGGTAATTCGGAGAGCGGAAGGCTCTGAATTCCTCGGCATTGTATTTCATAGTCCGGTTTCCTCTGAACAACTGGTCCTGAAAGAAAATGCAGACTTCCGGGACCAGTGCATGACCCTGTTGGTCAAGGCCGGCTGCAATTTCCACGGCGGAAATAAAGTTTTCTTTGCCGTCAGTCCTGGGCAATCCTATGGGTAACTGACTTCCGGTGAAAATGACGGGTTTTTCCAGATTTTCAAGCATAAAACTGAGGGCAGATGCCGAATAGCTCATGGTATCGGTTCCGTGTAAAATCACAAAACCGTTGTATTGATCATACTTTTCGCGAATCAGCAATGCCAGCCGTACCCAGAAATCAGGCAAAATGTCAGATGAATCTATGACCGGGTCAAAAGAGTATGAATCAATCCGGAAACAAAATTTCTGAAGCTCCGGAACTTCTTCCAAAACATGCTCAAAACGGAATGGCACCAATTCCCCGGTTACCGGATGCGCTTTCATCCCAATGGTACCTCCGGTATAAATAACTAAAACAGCAGCTTTGTTCATCATTTTCCAAAAAACAAAGATAATGCATTTTCAGTAGTTTGACCAATGACTTGATCGGGGCTTATGTCTTTTAACAGCGCAATTTTTTGGGCAATGTAAGACAAATAGGAACTCTCGTTTCTTTTACCCCGGTAAGGCACCGGAGTCAACCAGGGAGCATCGGTCTCCAGTACTATTCTGTCCAGGCCGGTTTTCCGTACAATTTCTCCGAGACGGGCATTTTTTAAAGTTACCACTCCTCCTATGCCCATGAAAAAATCGCCGTAACGACCGGCTTGATCAAATACTTCGCGACTACCTGACCATGCGTGCAAAACACCGCGCATGCCGGGAAAAGCACATTTTTTCAAAGACGCCAGCAATTCGGGAAAAGCAGAACGGGAATGAATGATTACCGGAAGATCCAAATCCCTTGCCCATTCCAGTTGTTGTTCAAAAGCCGAGATTTGTTCCCCGGTATATTCCCGTGACCGGTAAAAATCCAGCCCGATTTCTCCGATCGCCACGGCATCTGTCATTTTTGAATAAGCAAAGCCGAGTTCAAGGTTGTAATCCGCATTGACCGACGTTGGGTGGAGCCCGGAGGCCTTATAACAAAATCCGGGATATGTTTCCAGACATTCCTGCATAGCCCCGTAAGTGCTTTTGTCTATGGCCGGAAGAATGCAATGCGTAATCCCGGCTTTTTTTGCTCTTTCAACCACCTGATCCCGGTCCGGATCAAAGGCGCTGTCGTAAAGATGTACGTGCGTGTCGATCATATAATTGTTTTGTATTCGTTGTTTTCCATCGTTTCTATCAGTCCCTTCACCTGCAGGGTGGTAAGTGTGGCGGAAAGAACAGGAAAAGGGATCTGAAGGCATTCTGCAAGGGCATTGATGTCTCCTCCCTGATTTTTTATTTGTAGATAGACCTGCTTTTCATGTCCTTCAAGTGATGTGAACAGATCTTGTTGCTGTACTTTTGGCTGGTCAGATTTCGTTTCCCACAGCATGGTCCCGGCTATGTCTGCGGCAGAGGTGACCAAGGCCGCTTTGTTGTTTTTAATAAGGTTGTTACACCCTTGAGAACAAACATCATCCGGTCTGCCGGGAACAGCCAGAACATCCCTGGAATAATCACAGGCAAGATGTGCGGTAATTAAAGCGCCTCCGTCCTTTTTTGATTCAATAACCAGGGTGGCGTCAGACAATCCCGCAATGATCCGGTTGCGTTGCAAAAAATTGTGCCGGTTGCCCGGTGTTTCAGATGGAAATTCGGATATCAAGGCCCCTTGTCGTGTAATATCCATTGCAATATTCTTGTGAGTGGCAGGGTATATCCGGTCAAGCCCGGCCGGCAAAACCGCTAAAGTAGTCAGGTTGTTTTCCATAGCTGCCAGGTGTGCGGTAATGTCAATTCCGAAAGCCAGCCCGCTGACGATGACCGGTTGTATGCCAAGATTCCTGAGGCCTGCAATCAAATTCCCGCATACGGCTTTTCCGTAGGGAGTTGCCGATCGGGTTCCCACTACCGAAAGGAAAGGCCCTTTATTCAAATCGGCAGATCCCGAGACGTACAATAGCAGCGGAGCATCACAACATTCCCGCAGCCTTGCCGGGTAAGGATCGTCGTATAAAAAAACCATTTTGATCTTCCGCTTTCTGATCTCTTGCAATTCCCTTTGAGCCTTATTGATAAGCTCCGGATTTTGCATGTTCTCCACAATACTTCTACGGAATCCCTTGTGTTGGACAAGTTCTGTAACAGGCTGTTTAAAAACCGCTTTGGCACTGCCGTAATAATCGTACAACCTTCTGGCTAATCCTCCTTCATACCTCATGCACAGATTTAATGCGCATCTGTATATATCCTCTTCATCACAGATCATTCCCAAATATAGAGGAAATGAATTATATAATCAACATGGCATCTCCGTATGCTCCAAAACGGTAATTTTCTTTAACGGCCGTTTCGTAAGCATTCATCACGGTTTCATACCCGCCGAAAGCGGCTACGAACATGAGCATGGTAGATTGTGGAAGTTGAAAATTCGTGATCAGTGCATCCGGAATACAAAAATCATAAGGGGGAAAAATGAATTTGTTTGTCCATCCTTCGAAAGCGGTGATTTCCCTTTTAGTCGTCACTGAAGTTTCTATGGCCCGTAAAACATCTATACCGGTGGCAAAAACACGTCTTCCTTCCGTTTTCGCTTTGTTTATCGTTTCTGCACTTTCGGCCGTAATCACTACAGGTTCAGAGTCCATTTTGTGTTTAGAAAGGTCTTCTACGTCCACTGCGCGGAAATGACCCATACCCATGTGCAAGGTGATCTCTGTGGTTCTTACGCTTTTGATCTCCATTCGTTTTAACAACTCCCTGCTGAAATGCAGCGCTCCGTCGGGCGCAGCGACAGCTCCTTCCACTTTTGCAAAAATGGATTGATAACGTTCTTCGTCTATAGGTTCCACATGCTTCCGGATCCATTTGGGAATGGGCATTTCTCCCAATCTGAACAAAGTAGTCTTAAAATTGTCGTATGTTCCGTCACAAAGAAAACGCAATGTTCTGCCACGGGATGTCGTGTTGTCAATTACCTCGGCAACAAGGGCGTCATTTTCCCCGAAATAAAGTTTGTTCCCTATGCGGATCTTACGTGCGGGATCCACTAGAACGTCCCATAATCGCTGGTCTTTGTTAAGCTCACGGAGCAGAAAAACTTCAATCTCGGCTCCCGTTTTTTCTTTGTTGCCATAAAGGCGGGCAGGAAACACTTTTGTGTTGTTAAAAATAACAACATCCTTTTCCTGCATGATGTTTATGATGTCTTTGAAAATAAGATGCTCAATTTCCCCTGTTTTTTTATGGAGTACCATCATACGTGATTCGTCACGGTTTTTTGCGGGATGGGCGGCAATAAGTTCCTGGGAAAGAGTGAAGTTAAATTGTGAAAGCTTCATGCGGTCGTAATAAAGTATAAACGACGTATTATACGTATCAGAAATAAAAAAGTTTCAATTAAGTGAAAATATTTTCAAATTCTTCTATAGTCAGTGCTTCATCTGCACGGAATGTTCCAGAAGCGGAGCGTCGTAATGAGACTAAGTGGGCCCCGCTGTTCATGGCATATCCAAGATCGCGCGCAAGGGACCGGATGTATGTTCCTTTACTGCACGCAATGCGTAATGTAAGCATGGGCGGATTAAAATCAATGATTTCCAGGGAATGGACAATGATCAGATTCTTTTTCATTTCAGGGGATTCCATACCCTGCCGGGCATATTCGTAAGCTCTCATGCCGTCTATAACTTTGGCGGAATATACGGGCGGTACCTGCAGCTGTTCTCCTGTAAAACCACTTAAGATCTCTTCCAGGTTTTTTCGTGTAATATGTTCCCACGGGTATGTGGCATCCTGTTCATGTTCCAGATCAAAAGACGGCGTTGTTGCTCCAAATTGAATACCGGCAATATATTCTTTATCCTGTGCCTGAAACGTATCGGAAACACGTGTCGCTTTACCGGCACAAATGATCAACAGCCCGGTTGCCAGAGGGTCCAGTGTTCCCGTATGACCTACTTTGATTTTTTTTATCCGGTAATAATGCTGCAACCTGAAACGGATTTTTCTCACCACGTCTGCTGATGTCCAGGTTATTGGTTTGTCAATGCAAAGGACCATTCCTTCCCCGGAAAGTATATCTGCTGCGGGAGGAGCGTCGTGTAATGTGAGTTTATTCAGTATCAGCATAAGTTCAGAGACGGAAAGGATCGGCCTGTTTGTCTTTTTCAGAGAGGATCATCTTTCCGGCAGGCAATGGCCAGGGAATGGCAAGGGCAGGAGAATCAATATGAAAGATGCCTTCGGAAGAGGGCGTGTAAGGAACATCCGTTTTGTATTGAACAACTGCCTTGGATGACAGAACACAAAAGCCATGGGCAAAACCCTTGGGAATAAATAGTTGCTTTTTGTTTTCCGCACTCAGGTTCAGGCAAAAAGCCTGTCCCAGGGTAGGGGAACCCTCACGGATATCTACGGCCACATCAAAAATTTCACCTTCTACAACACGAACATATTTGGATTGGGCATACGGGTCTTTCTGGTAATGAAGTCCCCTTGTAACCCCAAAACGGGACATGGATTCATTTTCCTGTACAAAATCTATGGGGCCTATGTGCTTGTTAAATAATTCCTTTAGAAAAGATTCCATGAAGTATCCCCTCTCATCCCGCAATATTCGGGGAGTTATGATCCAGATGCCTTTTATGGGAGCTTCCTGAAAAACCATTATTCCTGATTTGTGGTCCAAAGATACTTAGAAAATATTACAAACAGGGTAGTGAGTCCCATCAGGATTCCGAGGAACAGAAAAACGGCTTTCGTTTCCAGATGGTTAGTGATTAGCGCAAAAACGGCAGATGCAGCCAGGATAAAAATAAATGACATTTGATTGGAATAAGCCAGCATATGCCCAAGATTGCGTCCGGGCACTTTCCGGATGATTTCAGCGTCAAAGGGGACTTTGTATAACCCGCAAAGAAGTCCCGTTACGAAAAACAGCAAGGCAAAACAGATTCCATTGACCGACCAGAAGTAAGTTGACAGAAACAAAATGGTAATGCCGGTGCTGCAAAGAGGTACAAAAATCTTTTTGTTGTATTTCTTTGATATCATGCCCGAAATAAAACAGCCTGCTCCCGTACCTACGGCTGCCGCAGTTAAAACCAACCCGGTTTGAAAATCATTCATTCCAAGAGATCGGCGGCAATATACCAATAATGTCATCTGTATCATGGCTGCTATGAACCAGAAGACCGAGAGGGCAATAATAACACTATTCAGTCCCTTGTAGGTTCTTGCTTTGCAAATGCTTTTGACAAGATAGAGAAACGGACGCACCGTTTCCCTGTTTTCTTCCGGAGGAGTTTCTGCAGCCCT
>JAAYYL010000107.1 GCA_012515395.1 Bacteroidales bacterium | reverse complement strand
TTAACAATAAATTTGTCTTTCGGTGAACGGCCGGTAAAACGGCCTGTCAGCACGTTGACGGCTCCCATATTGGTCAGAACACCTTTTTCAAACCCTTCATTGGCGGGGTCCATTTCTGCCTGGTACAATTCTTCGTAAGAAGGGTTGTATACAATCTCCCCTACATTCGTGATTCCATACTTGGATAGATCTATTTTGCTCATAATCAATAAATAAATAATTAATAAAACGGAATTGATTTCTTTAAAACCAAGTTGCTAAGATACTCATTTTATTTATCTTTGCAATAAGGGATTATGCACAAAAATCATTCCGAAATATTCCGCCAGACCCTGCTCCGTTACTGGGGGTACACTTCGTTCCGTAAAAACCAGGAAGATATCATAGCTTCAATTTACGAAGGGACGGATACCCTGGCTCTTTTGCCTACGGGAGGAGGGAAATCCATATGCTTCCAGGTCCCTGCTGTGCTCAAAGAAGGCATTTGCATTGTGGTCACCCCGTTGATTGCTCTTATGAACGACCAGGTGGATAAGTTGAAAACACTGGGGATCAAGGCGCTTTGTGTGCATTCCGGGATGAGTCCGTTTGAAATTGACATTGCACTGGACAATGCCGCATACGGATCCTACAAATTTCTGTACCTTTCTCCTGAACGCCTGGGAACTGAATTGTTCCGCGTTCGTGTTCGAAAGATGGAACCCTCCATACTGGTTGTGGATGAGGCACATTGCATATCCCAATGGGGTTACGATTTTCGTCCTTCCTACCTGCGTATTGCCGAATTCAGGGAATTTTTCCCCGATGTCCCCGTTCTGGCACTCACTGCCACGGCAACCCCGCAGGTTGTTGCAGACATCACGGAAAAACTAAAATTCCGAAAAAACCACAAAGTATTCCAAAGTTCTTTCGAGCGGAAAAACCTGGCATATGTTGTCCGTAAAGCCGAGGACAAAATGGGGCAGCTGCTGCGTATTGTGCAAGGTGTGGATGGCAGCGGCCTGGTCTATGTCCGTGAAAGGAAAAAAGCCGAGGATGTTGCCGAGTTTCTCATTTTTAACGGCGTCAAAGCCGATGCGTATCACGCCGGGATGGATTCCCGCCAGAGGGCTGCCAAACAGGCGGAATGGAAAAAGGGAGGGATACGTGTGATGGTGGCCACCAACGCCTTCGGAATGGGGATCGACAAACCGGATGTCCGCTTTGTCTGCCACTTTGATCTTCCCGATTCTCCCGAAGCGTATTTCCAGGAAGCCGGCCGTGCAGGAAGGGACGGTGAAAAAGCTTATGCCGTGCTGCTTTACAATCCTTCCGATGCAAAACGCCTGAAACAGATCTACACTGTTTCTTTTCCGGATCCCGAATTCATAAAAGAAACCTACCAGGAACTGTATTCCTTTTTGGGACTGGGATACGGGGAAGGGGCCGAACAACAGTTCGATTTCAAACTGGAAGAATTTGCCCGTCGCAGGAAAAAACATCCTTCCACCCTATGGTATGCCCTGCAAAGCCTGGAACAGGAAGGATACATATCGCTGACCGAAGAAGTAGAAAATCCTGCAAGAATCATGTTCCGTGTCTCCCGGGATGAACTGTACCGTGTACAGATAGCCAATCCCCGTCTTGATACCTTTATTAAATTACTATTGCGTACCTACACGGGACTTTTCAACGGATTCGTTTCCATAGACGAACAATACCTGTCCAATGTCAGCCGAAACGCACCGCGTGTGATAAGCGAATACCTGGTCCATTTATCCCGCCTGGGAGTCATATCTTATATACCCCGTAAGAAATCCCCCCAAATCTTTCTGCATATCCCTCGCCTGGAACCCGGGAACGTAGCCCTGAACCCGGCCCGTTTCCTGCAACGCAAAGATGCTTATGCACGCAGGATGGAAGCTATGTTGCAATATGCAGGATCCGACGCGCCCTGCAGGAGTAAGCAGTTGCTGGCCTATTTCGGACAGGGAACCACGAGTGATTGCGGTATTTGCGATGTGTGCCTGGCAAATAAAGGCCGCGAAAAACCACGTGAAACGTTCCAGAGAATCGCGGAAAAGGTTGGTCAAACCCTTCGCAAAGGCCCCGTGCGTGTACAACAGATGGACCTGCTTTTTTCCGAGTCCCGGGAACAGGTTATGGAAGTCCTCAGGGCTATGGCAGAAAGCGGGGAGATCCGCATTCAGGACGATACATTGCATTGGAACGGTCATACTACATAATTCAGATATACTTCGTATCTTTACAACATGAACCGAAGTCAGGCCGCCATCCGGGTCAGCGAGTTGAAAAGTGCTATCAATGAGCATAATAAGAAGTATTACGTACTCAATGCACCCACCATTTCCGATTTCGAATACGACATGCTTCTCCAGGAACTGACTACCCTGGAGAAAAAATTTCCGGATCTGGTCACAGAAGATTCTCCAACACAAAACGTTGGCAGTGACATATCAACGGAAAGCAGGACGTTTCGTCAGTATGCGCATAAATACCCCATGCTTTCACTGGGCAATACCTACAGCAGGGAAGCTTTGAAGGAGTTTCACAACCGTATTGCCAAAACAACTGATCGGGACATAGAGTATGTCTGTGAACTCAAATTTGACGGAACGGCCATTTGCCTGACTTACAAAAACGGCAAACTTTTCAGGGCACTTACCCGTGGGGACGGTACCGTAGGTGACGACGTAACACGCAACGTGGAACGCATCAAGGCTATCCCTTCATCGCTTCCCCCTGCATCTTCCTGTAAAATTCCCTGGCCCGACGAATTTGAGATACGAGGGGAAATACTTATGCCTTTCAGCAGTTTCCGGGAATTGAACGCATTGAAGGAAGAACAGCAGGAAACCCCGTTTGCCAATCCCCGCAATGCCGCTGCCGGAACGCTCAAACTACTTTCGGCCGACGAAGTGGAACGTCGCGGTCTGGATTGTTTTCTTTACCACCTGATAGCCGATATTCCCGGTATCGAGACCCACTGGCAGGCTATGGAAGCCGCCCTGGAATGGGGTTTCCCCATATCCAAACACCGTAAATTGTGCCGGGATCTGGACCAGATCAATGAATTTCTGGATTATTGGGATACGGCCCGTACCGGTTTGAAAGTGGCTACAGACGGTGTGGTGATCAAAATCAATGATTTTTCGCTGCAACGGGCACTGGGCATGACCGCCAAAAGCCCCCGCTGGGCAACCGCTTATAAATTCAAAGCCCAACAAGCTGCCACCAAGCTTTTGTCGGTGGATTTCCAGGTAGGACGTACAGGAGCTGTTACTCCGGTGGCCAACCTGCAACCTGTCCTGCTTTCCGGCACTACCGTTAAACGCGCCTCGCTGCACAATGCAGATCAGATAGCGCTTCACGATATCCGTTTGGGTGATACGGTATTTGTTGAAAAGGGAGGTGAAATCATACCCAAAGTAGTTGGCGTAGATCTGGAAGTCCGGCCGCAAGACACGGTTCCTTTTCACTATATAACACATTGTCCCGAATGCGGAACGGCATTGGAAAGGGATCCCGAAGAAGCCAAACATTTTTGTCCCAACCGATGGGGCTGTCCCCCGCAGATCAAAGGCAGAATAGAACACTTCATGAGCCGGAAAGCCATGAACATACTGGGTGGTGAAGCACTTGTGGATCAATTGTACAGCAAGGGAATGGTTCAGGACCCTTCGGATCTTTACGACTTAACCCCGGAAGTTCTGAAATCCCTGGACAACTGGGGAGATAAATCTACCGACAATTTGTTGAAAAGTATAGACGCTTCGCGTAACGTACCTTTCCACAGATTTTTATATGCAATAGGAATCCCCTATGTTGGAGAAACCACGGCCAAATACCTGGCATCTCACTTCGGATCGCTGGATAACCTGCGCAACGCACCGGAAGAAGTATTGATACAGGCTCCCGAGATAGGGGAAAAAATCGCTGTTTCCATCATACGGTACTTCAGGGAGCCGCAGATCCTGAAAATGTTGGATAAACTCCGCACGGCAGGACTGCCGTTCAGTCAGGGCACAGACGAATCGGCACGGCTGTCCGACAAGCTGCTGGAAAAGCAGCTTGTCATCTCGGGCAATTTTTCCCGTTCCCGCGAAGAGATGAAAAAGCTTATTGAATCCCACGGAGGGAAGGTCATCTCGGCAATCTCGGGCCAGACGGATTACCTGTTGGCCGGAGAAAAGCCGGGACCCGCCAAATGGCAAAAAGCAACAAAACTCAATATTCCGATCATTAATGAAACCGACTTTCTGCGTCTCGTTGGCGAATTGCAGGGCGAAGGCACAGTTTTTGAAGCGGAAGAAAAAACCTTATTCTGATCATGACTGCAAAAATTCTGGAAACCCTTCATTTCATAGGGACAAACGACAGACACAAAACGTTATTTGAAAGCAACTGGCCCCTTCCCTACGGGATATCATACAATTCCTACCTGATTAAAGACAAAAAAACCGCACTTCTGGATACCATTGAATACGGGAGTGACCGTTCCTATATGGAAGAAGTGGCGGGCATTCTTGACGGACGCGACCTGGATTACCTGGTCATTCTGCACATGGAACCGGACCATGCCGGCATGATAGGCGAAATGCTTGGCCGCTACCCTGCTGCCACGGTGGTTACCAATGCAAAGGCCATTAAATTGCTGGAGATCTATTTCCCGGAACTTGACAAAAACAGGATGAGGGAAGTCAGGGAGGGCGATACCCTGGAACTGGGACATCACAACCTGCAATTTGTTATGACACCCATGGTACACTGGCCGGAATCCATGATGGCATACTGTACTAAGGAAAATATACTGTTCTCGCAAGATGCGTTCGGTACTTTCGGGACGTTGGACGGAGGGATCTTTGACGACGAAATCAATCTGGATTATTACAAAGATGAAATGCTCCGCTACTACACAAATATCATCGGACGTTTTTCGTCACAGGTACAGAAGGCCCTCCAAAAAGCCGCCGTGCTTCCCATCAGGATCATATGCCCCGTTCACGGGCCCGTATGGCGTACAAAACCTTCAGTTGTATTTGACTGGTACAGGCAATGGGCTGCCAGCAAGGGAGATACAGGCGTCGTGCTGGCCTACGCATCTATGTACGGCCATACGGAAAAGACAGCCGATCATATTGCCCGGCAACTGGCCCTGAACGGAATCCGCAACATTCGCGTTTTCAACGTATCCAATACCCATCCTTCATTCATTTTAAAGGAAATATGGAAATACAACGGGATCGTTTTGGGATCTTGTTCCTACAATACCGGAATGCACCCCAATATGCATCATCTCTGCCATGAAATAGAGATCATGCAGCCCGGTAATAAAAAGGCTTTCTTATTCGGAGGGTATTCATGGAGCGGCGGCGGATTGAAAAATTTACGTCTTTTTGCCCAAACCATGTCCGAAAAGCATCAATGGGAAGTTCATTCCTCCGGAATTGAAATACCCGGGAATCCAACGGCTTTGGCCCTGGAAAGCCTGAATGACCCAATTGCTGCCTATGCCTCAACATTATAAAATGCATTGTTTTTGGAAACACCTGACCTTATAGATCAGTATTTTGAACCGCTCAGGCAATCTACCCTGAAGCGTTGTGCCGGCCCGCAAGAATGCGAGTTGGTTTTGAAAGCATACCAATTTGCCAAGGAAGCGCATAAAAACCAGAAACGGATCTCGGGCGAGCCTATCATCATGCACAGCATAGATGTGGCTAAGATTGTTGTTGATGAAATAGGCCTGGGCTACAAATCCATCGCTACTGCTTTGCTTCATCATATTTTTACCGATACCGATTACAGCCGGGAAGAGATTGCCGGAATGTTCGGGAAGAAAATCGGTGAGCTGGTGGAAGGACTCGGCAAAATGGAACGTGTTTTTGCCGCACAGGACAAAACGCAGGAAGAAACATTCAAGCAAATGCTTCTGACGGTCAACCGGGATATCCGTGTGCTGCTGATCAAACTGTCAGACCGGTTGCATAACCTGCGGAACCTGGAAGAACTGCCGGTGGAAAAACGGGCCCGCAACCTGGGGGAATCCATGTACGTGTTTGCTCCCCTGGCCCATCAGATGGGATTGTATTCCATAAAGTCCGAGATCGAGAACATCTGGATGAAATACGCCATGCCGGCGGAATACAGGGAAATCGAGGAAAAAGTCAAAGCCGAGACCGGACGTCAGGGAACCGAGATCACCAAAACTTTTCTGGAACCAATCAAGGAAATCCTTTCCGGTGAAGGTCTGAATTTTTCCGTTTCCACCCGTATCAAAACGCCTTATTCCATCTGGTCAAAGATGAAGAAAAGGAACGTACCTTTTGAAGAAGTTTTTGATCTGTTTGCTTTGCGTATTGTCTTTCGTCCGGAAGAAATAAATATTGAGGAAGAACGCAGAATATGTTATTACATTGAAAGCCTGTTGAACCAACGTTGGGAACCTTATCCGGAACGCCGGCGGGATTGGCTTGTTACACCTAAAGAAACCGGGTACGAAGCCCTGCACTCAACGTTTTTAACACCTTCCGGAAAGTGGCTGGAGGTCCAGATACGCAGCCAACGCATGGACGACATTGCCGAGCAGGGAGTGGCCGCTCACTGGAAATACAAAGGCATTACTCCGGAGATCAGCGGGATGGAAAAATGGCTTTCCAAGGTACGTGAAACACTGGAGAAAAAAGACAGTGAAAGCCTTGAATTTTTTGACAATTTCCAGCCCGGGAACCTGATTTCCGTATTGTATGTTTTCACACCCAAAGGAGAAATGCGTATGCTTCCCAAAGGAGCTACCGCTCTGGATTTTGCGTATTACATCCATTCACAAATAGGCAATCATGCGCTGGCCGCCAAGATCAACGAGAAGCTGATGTTGCTTTCCACACCGCTGCGCGGAGGAGACCAGGTGGAGATCATCACCACACAGGAATCGCACGTAAAGATTGAATGGCTGGGAAGCGTCAATACTTCCAAAGCACGCAACATGATCCTGGATGCCTTGAAAAAACAGGGCATAGATCACATCCACGAAGGCAGAAACCTTTTAATAAACCGCCTTGCCGAATTCGGCATTAAGCCGCATTCCCGCCTGATGAACAAATTACTGATTGCATACAAGGTTGGTTCACCCGAGGAATTGTTCGGACGCATAGGAGCCGGGATGCTGGATCTTTCGGGATTGCGCGACGTATTGCTCAAAGGAACCCCTTCGCGAAAATTTGTTACATGGATCCCTTCACCCGATTGGAAAAGAAGGAAGGATTTCAATGCATTCCATTTTGCGCCTTGTTGCCGTCCCACAACGGATGACAAGCTTATTGGTTTTATTGACAGGAAGACACGTGATCTTTACATACATTCGGTAAGCTGCCCGCGCATTGAAGCTCTCAAAAGATTGCACCGCAACGACAACGCTTTGGTAAATGTAGTTTGGAAAAAACAACGCCTTTCTTCCACATTGGCAAAACTGAACATCAGGGGGCAGGACCGTATGGGGATCATCCACGAGATAACACACACGGTCTCCCTGACTTTGTGTGTCAATATTCGCAGTTTCAGGCTCATTGCACACGATAATATCTTTGACGGAGAGCTGGAGGTATACGTTCAGAAAGAAACCGATCTGGACAACCTTATTATACAGCTTAAAAAGATAAAAGGCATTGAAACGGTAAAACCGGAATAATACATGAAGAAGATCCTAAAAAATAGTTTTTTATTTGCGGCTGTCAGTTTGTTTGCAGCATCTCTGATTTTTCCCCAGAGTTGCGCCAATACAACGGCATCTCCTTCCGGAGGACCCGTGGATTCAATACCTCCCCTGCTGACCGCCACCATACCGGATGTCAATCAAACCCGTGTTAGCACCACATTAAAACGGGTGGAACTGCAATTCAATGAATACGTCAAGCTGGTGGATCCCAATAAAAACATCATGCTTTCTCCACCCCCGGAGAAAAATCCCACGGTCCGGACGAAAGGGAAAGGTGTGGTCGTAGACCTGCAGAATGAACTTCTGCCCAATACCACTTACAGTCTTTATTTTGGGAATGCCATACAGGACAATAACGAAGGCAATCCTTTTCCGGTTTTTGCGCTGAGTTTTTCAACCGGTGACCGGGTAGATTCTTTGATGTATTCCGGATTGGTCGTAGACGCTTCTACCCTCTTGCCCATTGAAAACGCCACCGTTTTGCTTCATATCAATCCGGCCGACAGTTCTTTGACAAAATCGCTGCCCGTAGCCGCAACCAGAACAGATTCCTATGGGTATTTTGTCCTGAGAAACCTTAAAGACACGCTCTATTCCCTGTTTGCCGTTACCGACGAAAACAACAATTACAGATACGATCCGGTCAGCGGGGAACAGGTAGGTTTTCTGGACCAGGAGATCATACCTCAAAAACGCATGTTTACCTACGCCCCTGAGATCCAACCCTATTTTGCCGAGGATACGGCAGGTCTTTTGCGCCGTCCGGTGGAAGGCAATGTCTTTCTCTTCAAGGAAACCGGGTCACGGCAATACCTGCGCAGCTACGAACGTATCCGTCCCCGGGCACTGGAACTGAAATTCGGTGCCCCAAATCCACAAATCCTGAAAGCCGTTATTCCCGGCATGGATTCCTCACAGATCATTCGTCAGCACAATTATTACCGGGACAGTTTAATCTGGTGGCTTGCAGCCCCTACCGTTCCCGATACGGTGCAATTGCAACTGACTTATATGGCTACGGACGATTCCCTGAATACATTGGTACCTCGTACAGATACCTTGCGATTCGCTCCGTTCAGGGATGAAGAGGAAGAAGGGCAACAGGCACAAGCAAACCTGAACAACCTGGGACGACGCGGTGAAAGACAACAGGCCCCGCCTTCCGTAAAACCCCAACGGGATGCCATGACAATTCATGTAAGCGTAGAACCCGATGTGCTCATGAGCAAAGGATTTACTGTTAAATTTAATGATTTGCCCATGGATCCGAATTTCACGCTTACGCAAATGACCCGCATAACACCACAGGAAGATACGGTTCCTGTTTCATTCTCAGTAAGCAGGGACTCACTCGATTTATGCCTGTATTATATATTTCCGGATACGTATACGGAAGGCACGCCCTACAGGTACCTGATTCCCACGGATGTCTTTACCGACATAAACGGATTCAAGAACGATTCCCTGATGACCACTTTTGAAACGCTTTTATCCGACGATTTCGGGTCCCTGACCCTGAACGTACAGAACGTCATTACCCCGGTAATCATAGATTTGATGAATGAAGGCCGTTCACAGGTACTCAGGACCCATCATCTGAATGCAGATTCAACACTTGTGATTCCTTATCTGAAAGCCGGGAAATACGCCATTCGCATTACAGGTGATATGAACGGAAACGGGTTTTGGGATACCGGCAACGTAAGCCAAAGAAAACAGGCAGAACGGGTACGCATGTTCAACTTTCCCGGGGGCGGCAGCTTGCTGGACCTGGCAGAAAAAATGGAATTAACGCAAACCCTTGATATAGAACAAGTAATCAATCAAAATGTTACACTTACTGCTCCGGCGCGAAAACGTTAAAAGTCTGATCCTTCTGATCATGCTGTTCACAGGTTCTGTTCTAAAGGGGCAGACGCTTCCAGATAAACAGCACATGATAGGGGTACGTGGCGGATATGCGTTCAACGGAGTGCATTTCAATCCAAACCGGAAACAAAGCACCGTTCCTTCCTATATAAACGCTTCCCTGCTCTACACGTATTACCATGACTT
>JAAYYL010000106.1 GCA_012515395.1 Bacteroidales bacterium | reverse complement strand
CCGCAAAGTTACAAAAAAAGGACATTCGGAAAATTAGATTAAATTTGCCCTAAATTAAGGCTTTTTATGAAATCCATACTTGGAATCGGGAATGCCCTGACGGACATTCTTGCGTTGCTCCCCAATGATTCGTTGCTGGAACGTTTTCACCTTCCTCCGGGAAGTATGCAACACGTTGACTCACTAACTGCAGAAAGGATCTGGCAGAACCTGAAACCACTGGGAGTTCAGTATGTGGCGGGAGGATCGGCCGCCAATACCATTACGGGAACGGCCGTTCTGGGAATGCCTTCCGGGTTTATCGGAAAAGTGGGAGACGATGAATTGGGCTCGCTCTTTTATGCCGATCAGCATCGCAACGGGATCCGTTCCTGTTTGCTCAAAGGGGTGCATTCTTCCGGCAGGGCCATGGTCTTTGTAACAGAACCCGATGCAGACAGAACGTTTGCCGTTTACCTGGGTGCCGCCCTGGAACTGGTCCCGGAAGATCTGAAGCCGGAAATGTTTGAAGGATACGATTATTTTCACATAGAAGGGTACCTGGTTCAAAACCAGCACCTGGTAAGAAAAGCGGTCAGGCTGGCCAGGGAGGCGGGAATGATCATTTCCATAGATATGGCCAGTTATAATGTGGTGGAAAGCAACAATTCCTTTTTGCACGATATCGTAGAAAATTATGTAAACATAGTATTTGCCAACGAAACGGAGGCGTATTCTTTTACGGGCAAGGAGCCCGAAGATGCTTTGGATGAGATCTCCCGGATCTGTGACATTGCCGTGGTCAAATTGGGCAAACAGGGATCTGTGGTAAAAAGCGGGAACAGCGTATACCAGGTTAAGGCATGGCCCGGGATCTCCATTGATGCCACCGGGGCGGGAGACCTGTATGCAGCCGGTTTTCTCTATGCCCATTCCCTGGGACTGTCGCTTCAGAAATGCGGAGACATTGGCTCCATGATCGCCGCCAAGGTGGTGGAAGTGGTTGGTCCCAAGATCGATATCCCGCGGTGGAAAGCCGTTAAACAGGAAATACGTCAACGTATCCAGGATCCCGAATGATGAAACATCCCATAATTATAGCAGGCCCTTGCAGTGCCGAAACAGAAGAGCAGGTAAGAACAGCGGCAAATGAGCTGAAGGATTTCAGGCTTCCGGTTTCTGCCGGCGGGGAAGGTATTTCTTTTTTCCGTTCCGGGATATGGAAACCCCGAACAAGACCCGGAACCTTTGAAGGAGTGGGGGAAACGGGACTTCCCTGGCTGAGTCGTGTTCAGGAAGATTTTGGATTGTCCGTATGTACCGAGGTGGCTTCAGCCCGGCATGTGGAACTGGTGGTTGAAGCCGGTTTGGACGCCGTATGGATAGGAACACGGACTACGGCCAACCCGTTTTTGGTGGAAGAGATCGCCAAGGCGTTGCAGGGAACTTCCCTGCATGTCTTTGTGAAAAACCCAATCAATCCTGACCTGGGATTGTGGATTGGTGCCGTACAGCGTGTATTGCGTTATTGTCCGGAACACGTCTATGCCATTCACCGCGGGTTCAGCGATTATCACATTGGCCAATTGCGCAATGCGCCCTTATGGAGGGTCCCCATAGATTTCAAGGT
>JAAYYL010000105.1 GCA_012515395.1 Bacteroidales bacterium | reverse complement strand
GCAGAACAACGGGAAAGTCCCTTTTTAACCGCTGTAGTTACAATATCCCCGAATAGTTCTTTCGCCTGACGGCATGCAGCTTCATCTCCTGAAAGATAAACCACCGGCACGTCATACATTCCTGCCACCAGGGCATTGTATCCCATTTCGGGTAATGACATTCCGTTGATAGAAAATTCGTCTACAGCACGTGCCATCGTATGACACATGACTCCGTCCGGGGTCCCGGCTTTTGCGTGATATCCCAAAAACAAAACGGCATCGTAGCCTTGCTCAATAGTCAGGATCATGGCCCTGAAATCTTCCGAACAGCGACCTTTTATATGAAAAGCTCTCTTATCAAGCAATTCGGGAATCAATGCTTTGTTCCCGCCGTGACCATCACGTACATATACCTCTTTGGCACCGGCATCAAAAGCTCCGGCTATGGCAGCGTTCATTTCTTGAGTGTATTGAATCCTGTTTCTTTCGTAATCGGGATGTCCCGGAGAAATGGAATCCCAGTCACAGGCCGTGGCAATACCTTCAATGTCTCCTCCAATAAGAATTTTCATAATAATTGTTTTAAACCCATGTAACCGCTTTGCGCTTAAGTGGTAGTGTCATGCAACGGGCACCGCCTCCGCCGCGGGCAAGTTCAGCACCTACAATGGTGACAACACATTTTTTCAGTTTGTTAATGTTTACTTTTCCGGAGGTTACCTCTTCAGAGGTGACTATTTCAAATCCGTGTTTAGACATTTCATTGAGCGTGTGCTCATTACGCGCGTAAGACATGACTTTGCCTGGAGCAAATGCAAAAAAGTTCGCGCCGGAATGCCATTGTTCCCGTTCCTGATCCCACTCGTCATTTCCACCGCACGATATTGCCTCCATATCCAGACCCAACCTTCGCAACGAAGTCAGTAAATTGGGTACCCGTCTGATTTTCTCCACTTTTCCGTTGTCCAATGTGATCTGTACCGTACTGTAACGTGCATCTCCCAGTATAAGAGGTTCAAAAACCATACATTTATCTACATCCAGCATGGTAAAAACCATATCCAGATGAATAAAACTTTCCGGAGAAGACGGAAGTTGCTGTACAAAAATTGTACTCTTTCCCTGTGGGGCGGTCTTTGCCAGGCGGTTCAACAACAAATCTATTCCCTGTGAGGTTGTGCGCATTCCGTTTCCGATTACCAGTATATCATCCCTTACAACAAGGATATCCCCGCCTTCCATTAAAACGGATCTGTCGTGTGGAAGTTGCTCATAAGTATTGATTACGCGGGCGTTGAAATACGGATTGTATGCATAGATTGCCTCCATGATCAACGACTCCCTGACACGCACTTTATTTGCCATCCTGCATATAACCGCATTATTACCTACGACGGCCGATGCATCGCGGGTAAAATAAAAATTATAGAGCGGCAACAAAGCGTAGTACTCATCGTTTAAAAAGGATGTCAGACTGTCAATCCGGGCAGGCAGGCCTTCTATAAGCTTATTGGCCAGTGTCCGGGATGACATTTCCATCAATTCATCAAAATAATCGTTGACATTTTCCGTCAGACAGATCTTTCCCACCAGGGAATTTCTTTGTGCCGGATTGTCCAGCACCTTTATCAACAAATCTTTAAGTTGATATACTTTCGTTATCTTTTCTAAAAAAGATGACAGTTGTTCGTATTCCTGCTGTGCTACTGAAAGATTGAGTATGTCACTGTACAGAGCCCGTTCCACGGATTTGGGAGTCATGTTTTCCACTTCCGGACCGGGCGTATGAAGCATTACGGCTTCCAATTCCCCTATTTCGGAATTAATTTCAATATTAAATTTTTGTTCGTTCATACAAATTCTTCATGATCGTGAGCTATGTCGTTGAACAATTGACGGAATTGCGTGTCTTCGCGAGGACAAACAAGCAATGCATCAGGAGTATCCACCACAATATAATTATCAAGCCCTTTAACTACTATAAGTTTCGCATTGTCCCGGGAATAGATCATACTGTTTTTTACGTTTTCCAGCAAAACCTTTCCTGCTGCCACAGCATTTTCGCGGGTGTCTTTAGCATAATGCATGTACAAACTTTCCCAGCTCCCCAGGTCTGACCAGCCAAATGTGGCAGAAAACACATAGGTATTGGTTGCTTTTTCCATAATACCGTAATCTATGGATACATTACGTATCTCTTCGTAGACTTTCCGGATGAATTTGGCTTCATGTGATGTGTTGTATAAACTCAGTCCGTTCCTGAAAGGCATACTGACTTCAGGAAGCCAGTGTTCCAACTGAGTTACAATGGATTCAAGGTTCCAGACAAAGATGCCCGAATTCCAGTAAAATTCTCCGCTCTGTACCAATACACGGGCCAGCTCGTCATCCGGTTTCTCCGTAAACGTTTTTACAGGATAAGCTACATGATCTTCCACAACAAGCGATTCGTTTTTTGCCGCCTGTATATATCCGTAACCTGTTTCCGGACGTGTAGGAGTAATCCCCAGGGTAATAAGAACGTCTTTCTCCCGGGCAAGTTGCAAAGCAGAACGTATGGTTGCTAAAAATTCTTCGTCACCCAGTATCAAATGATCCGAAGGAGCTACTACAACTGTTGCCCGGGGATCTGTTTTCATCAGCTTGTATGTTGCATAGGCAATACAGGGTGCCGTATTTCTTCTGAAAGGTTCAGACAAAATATTATTTAAGGGGATATTCGGCAATTGACTATGTACCAAATCTTTATATTGATCAGAAGTAACTACGAGAATGCGTTCGTCAGGAATTATTCGTTTGAAGCGTTCATAGGTCAGTTGTAAAAAACTTTTACCCAACCCGAGTATATCCAGGAACTGCTTAGGCATGGCATTTCTGCTTAACGGCCAAAAGCGTGATCCTATACCGCCTGCCATGATAATGCAATACTGATTTCTGTTCATAAAAGAAGTGTAAAGGCGTTCGGAATATATTCCAGTGTATAATCCGGATCTTCAATCCCGCCGGGCCCGTAAACAATAGAAATGACATCAAATTGCGCTTCAGCATTAATACGATATCGCGCCATATATGCACGCGCAGCCGCCATTACAAGACGTTGCTTTGACCATCCCACCGTTT
>JAAYYL010000104.1 GCA_012515395.1 Bacteroidales bacterium | reverse complement strand
GTAAACGGGCAACAAAATCCCTGCAGGGAATCGGCCAGTACCAGGGTGATCTCATCGGGCATATCTTCCAATTCAAGATCCTTGAATGCATGAATGGAGGACGAATCCCACCCGGTATACATTTCCAGTTCATCAAAGACCGGTTTTCCAAGATCCAGGTATTGCCAGGTAAAATCTTCCAGCAATACGATCCTTGTAAATTTATCTTCCGTAGCCAAGGTATCTATAGCTGTGGGCATTTCACGATCAGCCCCCTGGGCAAACAGTACGTAACAGGCTAAAGAAAAGAAAACTGATAAACGAAACCTTTTCAAAGTTAACAGCATTTTGATTAAAAACGTGTAAAGATAAGTGTTTTTTAGTTCCAACCGTTTTTCGTTTATCTTTGTGTTGATGAAAAAACTATGGATCCCTTTTGTCCTGATTCTGCTCATAGCCGGTGACCTGTTCCTGGGATCGGTCAATCTGTCTTTTCCGGATATTATGAACGCATTGACGGGACATGATTCTACAGATTACGTATATAAAATAATCTGGAATTTCAGGATACCCAAAATGATCACAGCTCTCCTGGCCGGTATGTCACTTGCCGTATGCGGGGCACAAATGCAAACGCTGTTCAGGAACCCGCTGGCAGACCCGTATGTTCTGGGTATCAGTTCGGGAGCAGGACTTGGCGTGGCTTTCTTCGTCATGGGATCTTCCTGGCTGGGTGCCTCAAATGCACCTGCCTGGCTTACTAATTTGGGAACAGCTGCCTTTGCATGGATGGGAGCACTTGCCGTCATGTTGATAATAGTGGCAGCTTCAAAAAGACTGAAAAGCAACATGACCCTCCTTATTCTGGGTATCATGATAGGATCTGCCGGTTCAGCGCTTATAGGTCTGATACAATATTTTTCAGAAGCAACCGCTCTCAAAACTTACGTTCTGTGGACCATGGGCAGCTTCGGGAACGTTACCGGTAACCGTTTAGCAATAATGGCCATACTTTGTATTACCGGTTTGGGGATATCTTTTTTGAATATCAAAGACCTGAATGTTTTGCTTATGGGTGAAGAGTATGCAAAAAGTCTGGGGATCAATGTATCGCGTGTCAGGAATCGCATTTTTCTTGCAACCACCCTGCTTGCCGGCAGTGTTACTGCCTTTTGCGGCCCCATTGGTTTTATTGGCATAGCCGTTCCCCACATTGCACGTATGCTCTTCAATAACGCCAACCACCGCGTATTGATCCCTGCATCTGCCATTCTGGGAGCCGGTATGATGATACTGGCCGATATCATTTCCCAGATGCCGGGCTCACAAAGCATTTTACCCGTCAATACCGTAGCCGCCCTCATGGGAATTCCCGTGATCATATATGTGATCTTCAAAAACAGAGCCGTTAAGTTATGACACCCTTCCTGGACATATCCGCACTATCCATCGGTTACTCCAAAAGACAAAGCCTTTTTGAAGACATAACACTGCAATTGCATTGCGGAAAAATCACCGGTATTCTGGGACCCAACGGCATCGGAAAATCCACCTTGTTAAAAACAATTGCCGGGTTGCTACCTCCATTGAAAGGTTCTGTTATTCCGCAAGGTCTCCCCGTTGACCGGGACCTGTGTGCATTTGTGCCGGCACAACCCTGGAGGGCGTCCAACTTCTCAGTTGAAGATACTGTAAGCACAGGAAGGTACCGGTATACGAACTGGCTTGGTCTGGAAAACCCCGAAGGCAAAAGGATTATTGAGGGAGTTCTTGAAAAAACAGGCATCTCGCACCTGGCCGGAAGAAACAGTGCCGATCTGTCCGACGGGGAATTTCACCGGGTTGCCATTGCCCGGGCACTGGTACAGGACACGCCATTGATCCTTCTTGATGAACCTACCGCTTTTTTGGATATTGCCAATAAACAAGCCACAGTACTGCTACTTAAAAAACTCGCTGTTGAAGAGAACAAGGGCATCCTGTTTTCCACCCACGACCTCTCCCTGGCCCTAAAACATTGTGATCTGTTCTGGATTATGACTCGCGATAAAAACCTGTTTTACGGTACTCCTGCAGAATTGAACGACCGGGGCATCATAGATCTTTTATATTAACAACAACAAACCCCGACCTCCCGGCCGGGGAAAACATCAAATATTGGAGAGATGCGGATGGGACACATCATGTACCCAAACGCTCGCTGAATGAACTGATTATTGACCTTTGATCTTTTTTTCCTCCATCATCCTGCCAATGGCACCGGCCAGGCGACGGATCCCCTCCTCGGCACGTGATTCTTCCATATAAGAAAAGTTGATCCGCAAGGTGTTCTTCCCTGACCCGTCACAGTGGAATGCTTCCCCAATGACAAAGGCCACGTTTTCTTTTACCGCAATTTTGAAAAGTTCCGTGGAATCGTACCCTTCAGGCAGTGTAACAAAGAGGAAGAGACCTCCTTCGGGATTGGTCCAGGTTACCCCTTCGGGCATGTATTTTTCAAATGCGGCAATCATGCTGTCGCGTTTGTTACGGTAATTGATCTTAACCCGCTCAATATTTTTGTCGTAATACCCTTTTTTCATAAAACGGGCCGCTATGAACTGATTGAATACCGGAGCACACAAATCCATGGATTGCTTAACAATCTCCAGCCGTTCAATTATGTTTACCGGAGCCATGATCCATCCAAGGCGGAACCCGGGCACGAATGTCTTGGAAAAAGTTCCCAGCAATACCGTACGCTCTTCCTTATCCAGTGAATAGATCAAAGGCATGGGTTCGCCGCTGAAACGGATCTCCCGGTAAGGGCTGTCTTCCACTACCAGAAGATCAAATTCCCTGGCAACTTCCAGGACATTGTTTCGTTGCTCCATATCCATTGTCACACCGGATGGATTTTGGAAATCGGGTATTGCGTAGATGAATTTCGGTTTTTTACCGGCAGTTACCAATGCCCTTACCACCGAATGCAATTCCTCATCTTTGGGGATTCCCACGGGATTGGCCCTGTGGGCATAAAAAGCCTGTAAGGCGCCCAGGTAGGATGGCAAGCCGCAGACCAGCGTGTCTCCGGGATTAATTAACAGCTGACACAGCATATCTATTGCCTGTTGCGACGATGTGGTAATTATGAAATTTTCATAAGTAACCTCCATACCCTGGTCACGGTAACGTTGTGCAAGCACCTCTCTTAATTCCTTAACCCCCAACGTTTCACCATATTGCAATGCCTGCAAGGCATTTTCTTCCAGGACTTCCATAACGACTTCCTTTAATTGATCTACGGGAAAAGCCGTAATATCGGGGAACCCGCCTCCAAAAGATATCACGTCAGGACGTGTAGCCATTTTCAGAAGATCCCGGATGGCAGACCGCCTCATATTTTTGGCGTTATCAGAGATAATGGATTTCAAAGTTTCGTCTAGCATAATTTTAAATTCTTTTACGGGGCAAAACTAAAAAAGTTTAATCAATAAAGCAAAATATATGACAAATATATAGCAGGAACGCAATTAAACATATAAATCATAAGCCACAAGGGTTACTCAAAGAAATGTGCTACATTTGTGCGAATAAACGCGATTTATGTCACAATTGCAAATAACCCGGGAATTTCGTTTTGAAGGCGCACACGCACTGACCCATTACGATGGCAAATGCCGCCAGATACACGGACATTCCTACAAACTGATGGTCACCATAACAGGTGAACCTTCCCACAAACCGGAAGATCCGAAATCAGGCATGATCATGGACTTCAATGACCTTAAGAAAATTGTTTCCACATACGTTCTGGAACCCCTGGATCACTCTCTGATGCTTAGGAAGGACGCTCCTTTATCAAGTGAACTTTCCAAAGCATACGACAACGTCATAATTTTTGATTTTCAACCCACCTGTGAACAACTGACGTTATATATTGCCGGCATCCTGGATCCGGTAATAACACCGCCCAACCGGCTACACAGCGTAAGGTTGTACGAAACCCCCACATCATTTGCCGAATGGGTGAAATGAAACGAATATTCATGATCGACGGGCACGCCCTGGTTTACCGGGCGTATTTTGCCTTTATTAACCGGCCCATGCTCAACACCAAAGGTGTTGACACCTCGGCAATATACGGCTTCTGCCGTTCCCTTTTTGATATTATCCTGAAGGAAAGACCCACCCATCTTTTTGTGGCCTTTGATCCGGGAGGTAAAAATTTTCGCCACCAGGCATATCCGGAATACAAAGCGAACCGGCCCGAGACGCCTGCGGTGATAAAAGAATCGCTGCCCGTCATTCACGAATTCCTGGACTCTTGCCGCATCCCTGTGATCACCATTCAGAATGCCGAGGCGGACGATGTCATCGGAACACTTTCCAAACGTGCCGAAAAAGAAGGGTTCCAGGTATTCATGGTCACTCCGGACAAGGATTACGGACAACTGGTCTCTAAAAACATACGGATGTTCAGGCCCCATTCCCGCGGGGACGGCTGGGAGATCATGGGTGAAAAAGAGATCTGTGCCAAATACAACATTAATGATCCCTTACAGGTAACCGATATCCTGGCCATATGGGGAGATGCCTCGGACAACATCCCGGGAGTGCGGGGCATTGGCGAAGTCGGTGCCAAAAACCTGGTATCGCGCTACGGAACCGTAGAGAACATACTTGGACACCTTGCCGAGTTGCCGGTCAAAATGCAGGAAAAAATCACCCAGTCCAAAGACATGCTGGAACTTTCCAAAGATCTGGTCACCATCCGGACCGGCCTGGACATTCCATGGAACGAAGAATCTTTCAAGGTCCGTGCGCCCGAGCTGGCCCGCCTGAAAGAATTGCTCAGGGAATACGAATTCCATTCCCTGGTAAGGCTTATCCCTAAATTGGAAGAATTGTTCTGCTGTTTTGAAGATAAAACGGATACGCCGCCTGAAGCCTCTCCGGAACTGAAACCGCCCGTTTCTTTTGAAGAAATCAAAAGCAGTCAGCAAATCGCTTCTCTGCTGAAAGAGGCATCCGTCAACGGCCGGGTGGGCATAGCCTGCGATACTTCATATGCAGCTGTTTATACCGGAGAAAAAAATCATATAGCTTCTTTTGAAATCATCCTGCCGCTGCTTTCAGATCCGAAAATTGAAAAATGCGGATTCGATATCAAAGATCTGTTGCTGACATTGAAACATCAACAAGAAGACATGTCCGGCATGCTATGGGACCCCGGCCTGATGCATTATTTGGTCAACCCGGAACGAAACCACCGTCCCGACGACCTTGCCATACAATACCTGAATTTATTTCCGGATGAGACCGAAACTAAAGATCAGGACATGTTTCAAACTGAAAAAGAAACAGATACAGCCCTAAAAAACCTCTTAAGACGCGCTTTTATTGCATTCCATCTGAAAAAGCCTTTGCAGGACATACTAATCAAAGAGGGAACGCACTCTCTTTACACGGATCTTGAAATGCCATTGATGGAAGTTCTTGCCCAAATGGAGTACCAGGGGGTAAAAGTGGATATCGCATCCCTGGAAGAATACGGTCGGGAACTAACTGCCACAGCCCTGGATATTGAACAACAGATCAGGGATTACGCAAATGACCCCACCCTGAACGTGTCTTCCCCAAAGCAACTGGGGATCGTTCTGTACGACAGACTGAAAATTGACGACAGGTCCCGGAAAGGTAAAAAACAGTATTCCACAGATGAAGAGACTCTCAGTGCACTGGCAGATCGCCATCCCATAGTGCCCCTGATCCTGGAATACAGGTCTTTGAAAAAACTCTTGTCTTCCTACATTGAAAGCCTGCCCGCACTTGTCAACCCCAAAACCGGACGTATACATACCACATTCAATCAGACGGTAACGGCAACCGGAAGACTCAGCTCACAAAAACCAAACCTTCAAAACATTCCGGTAAGGGAAGAAAGAGGGAGAGAAATCAGAAAATTTTTCATTCCCCGAGATGAAGACCATGTGTTGATGTCCGCCGATTATTCCCAGATAGAACTGCGTATCATGGCGCATATGAGCGGAGATCAGGATTTTATAGCAGCCTTCAATGCAGGGGAGGACATTCATACGGCTACGGCAGCAAAGATATTCCATTGCACAAACGAAGAAGTAACTCCCGAACAACGGAATAAGGCAAAAACCGCCAATTTCGGAATCATTTACGGCATATCCCCGTTCGGACTTGCCAGCCGTCTCAAAATACCTCGTACAGAAGCAAAGGAACTCATTGACGGATATTTTGAACACTACCCGAAAGTGAGGGAATATCTGGATAATACCATATCCACTGCAAAGGAAAAAGGCTACGTGGAAACACTGTTCAACCGCAGACGTTATGCACCTGATATCAATGCATCCAACGCATTGCTGCGGGGATTGGCAGAACGTAATGCCATAAACGCTCCCATTCAGGGAACAGCTGCCGACATTATAAAAAAAGCCATGGTATCTGTACACCGTGCAATCAGGGATAAAAAAATGAAAAGCAAAATGATCCTGCAGGTTCATGATGAATTGCTCTTTGATGTCCATATTACGGAAAAGGAAGAAATGGAAGCCCTGGTACGCAATATAATGGAACACACAGTGACACTCAGCGTACCGTTATCTGTTGGATTGGGATTTGGAACTAACTGGCTGGAGGCGCATTAGTATGGCATTTACGGATTGGATCATTATTTCTTCTGTTCTCCTGTTTGCTATTACACTGTTACTGTTTGTACAGTACTACAGACCGGCCTTTGCTAAAAAAGAAAGTTCTCAGGAAGGAAACACGGCAGCACCCGGTGTTTCCGTAATTCTCTGTGTAAGAAACGAATACGAGAATCTGGTAAATTTGCTGCCTGCTTTGCTGGAACAGGAATACGAACCCTTTGAACTGGTTGTGGTGGACAAAAATTCACAAGACAATACAGACGTACTGCTGGCCTCCCTGGAACACTTCAATAAAAATCTGACCATAAGAACACTGACGGCCAATTCTAAATTCGGCCGGGACAACCTTATGGCCCTGGGAATAGGGATACGCGCCGCCCGGTATCCTTACGTAATTTTTTTTCGACCTGATTGTTATCCGGATTCCAAACAATGGCTTGCATCAATAGTCAAAGCATCAATAGGTAAAGCATCAGCTGAAACGCAAAAAACCACGGTTCTGGGATACATGTCATACAGGGGCAGCAACATGCTGATCCGTTACGACCTGATGGAACAACAGCTTCATGCTATGGGAGCAGGTTCACTGAAGATGGGTTATACCGGTGACGGCAACAACAAGATGTTTCCTGCAGAAGCCTTTTTGACCGGAGAAAAAATGGACATGAAAACAACCGGCTGCAACCAATGTGAGCAAGCCGTAGTTTCGCACGCATTAAAACACACCAAAGTCAGAGCATGCGTTCACCCTTCAGGCACGGTACATATGAACCGACGGCTGGGAATGCGCGAATACCGCATGAACAGGACCCTGGAATTGGCTACGGTCCAACTAACAAAAGCATGGCCTTATTTATTGCTGTCAACGGAAAAAATACTCACAGCCGCTTTTTATGTGTTTTTGATCCTGGCTTTTTACCTTTTTCAGGAAACAGAAGGACTCTTATCCTTGAGCGTTACCGGAGGTATGTTGTTGTTCAGATGGATAACGGTATGGATCCACCATATAGGATTTCGTATTCATTTTGGGGAGAAAGGACTGGCTTTGGCATCTCCTTTGTGGGATATAATCTCTCCCTTTGTGCATTTTTATTTTTTAACAGTGCTCCTGATAAAGAACATCAAATCTTCATAACATGAGTGTATCACCGGATAATTTGGATGACCGCGAGCTTGTCAGACTGGCCCTGGAAAACAGGCAGGAGGCATATACACGTCTTTTAGTAAGACATAAAGACCGTGTACAAGCCTTTATCAACAAGCTCATAGTTAACTCATCCGAATCCGAAGACCTGGTGTTGATGAGTTTTGACAAAGCTTTCCGGAACCTGAAACATTACAATCCCAAATACGCTTTCTCCACCTGGCTGTACAGCATTGTTCAAAATTTATGCATTGATCATTTCAGGAAAAACAAACAATACTTTGTTTCACTGGAAGAAGCCCGGGAAACAGAAGACATTAACCCGGAAGAAGTCATGATAGCCGAACAACAGAAACAAGCTATTGAATCGGTAATATCTCGCCTCAAACCCGACTATGCAGAAGTCATCCGCCTGCGTTACATGCAGCATTACGCTTACGAAGAGATCGCCGATACATTGAACGTTCCTCTGGGAACGGTTAAAAACAGGATCCATCGGGCTAAAGTAATGCTCGCCCGGATCATTGAACAGGAAAGTGTTGATTAATTATGGATGCACAATTGATTTTCAGGTATTTTCCGGATCTGGACCAAACAGCCAAAGCCCGTTTCCTGCAAATGCAAGATCTGTACACCTTTTGGAACCAAAAGATAAATGTGATCAGCCGAAAAGACATGGAGCATCTCTACCTAAGGCACGTACTTCATTCCCTGGCTCTGTCAAAGGCTATTGGCAACAATCCGTTTCAAAAAAACGTCTCGGTTCTGGATGCCGGGACCGGAGGGGGATTCCCGGGCATTCCCCTGGCTGTTTTACATCCTTCGACCCGTTTTGTATTATGCGATTCCATAGCCAAAAAAATCAAAGTTGTTTCGGGTATTACCGCTCAACTGGGTCTGACCAACGTAACGCCTGTTGTCTCACGTATGGAATCCCTTCCCGACAGGACATATGATGTAATAATTTCAAGAGCTGTTGCGAGTCTTGTTAAATTCATACCCTGGGCTCACAATAAAATTAAAAAAGACGGCAGGATTCTCTTCCTGAAAGGGGGAGACCTTACCTCCGAAATACACGAAGCCTCCGGCAAACTGGGCATTCCCGAAACCTGTTTTACAATAACTGAACTGCAAAACACATATCCCGGTTTGAATGACGATTTTTTTGACACGAAAAAAATTTGCGAAATCAAACAAACTTCGTACCTTTGCGCTCCCCTATTGAAAAGCAGTTAAAGTAGCAGAACTATATGAAAAGGACATTTCAACCATCTCAGCGTAAACGCCGTAACAAACACGGTTTTCGTGAGCGTATGTCTACTCCCAACGGACGTCGCATTCTGGCCGCCCGCCGCAGGCGCGGACGCAAAAAATTAACCGTATCCGACGAAGATCGTTTTTAAAAAGTGTCCGGTAAAAAAAACATAAGGAAACCTATCCTCAGGAACATACTGTGGATTATGATTTTCCTGTCAGTGCTTTTTTTAGGTATCTACACTTTCTTACATTTCTTCACACGTCACGGCAAAGGATTTATTCTTCCCGATCTTACCGGTTTGACACCGGAAGAGGCACGGGAGGTTGTTTCTTCTATGGATTTACGCCTGGAAGTAACCGATTCACTTTATATGCCGAAACTGCCTAAAGGAGTGATATTCAGACAGGTTCCTCCTGCCGGACAGCATGTCAAGAAAGACCGTCGGGTAGAACTGACCGTAAACTCGGTACTTCCCCGGCAGGTGAGTATGCCTTCTCTGGTAGGATTCTCGCTCAGACAGGCGAAAGCGGAACTTGCATCCGGCGGGCTGAAACTCGGCCGTCTGATCTATGTTCCCGACATGGCCACCAATAACGTTCTGGAACAACTTTACATGGGACAGCCCATCGCCCCGGGCACCTCCATTGACCTATACAGCTCTATTGATCTGGAACTGGGTTTGTCTCCTGATCACGAACTGGCATACATCCCTATGCTGAAAGGGAAAAGTCTTGAAACCGCATTGGATATTCTTAGCGATCATTCCCTTAATGTGGG
>JAAYYL010000103.1 GCA_012515395.1 Bacteroidales bacterium | reverse complement strand
GTCATGCAGCAACGCCGGGATGAACAGCTTCCTGAGATCCTGGTCAAAAATGGTGATGAAAGCAGAATGAAGTCGGTCATGACGGAATTCGTGCAGCCTTTTGACTTGTTCAACGACAACCTGTACCGCTTTGAAATCCATACCACCCAATCTTCCGTATACCTGCTGATGGATTTCCATCACATTGCCTTTGACGGTTCCTCCATGGGCATTTTCCTGCAGGATTTGAAGCAAGTTCTGGAAGGAAAAGAACTGCTTGCCGAGTCTGTTTCCGCCTTCGATGTTTCCCTGTACGAACAGGAAGCCCTGCAATCTCCCGCTTACCGGCAGGCAGAAGCATATTTCAACGCCCTGACCGGAGGCGAGTGCACCATGTCCGTAATCCCGCCTTCGCCCAAAGTGTCGGAAGAAAACGATGCCGGGAATTACAACCGGACCATTCCGGGAAATGTCATTGATGCTTTCTGCCGGGATTACGGTGTAACGGCCAATACGTTTTTCCTGTCGGCCCTTTCCCAGGCCGTACAGCGTTATACCCGCGAAGAACAGGTGGTACTCACCGTGTCTTCGGGCGGCAGGTCCGATCCGCAACTCTCGCGGACCGTGGGCATGTTTGTCAAGACCCTGCCCGTAAAAACGGACATGAAACCCCAACCTTTCATAGAATTTGCCAAAGCCGCCCAGGAGCAGATGTTCAATACCATGGAGCACGAGATCTTCCCCTTTACCAAAATGGTGGAAGCCTACGGGATCGTACCCCAGATCAATTATGTATACGAAGGCGGCCTGGGTATAGAAATGAGCGTGGACAACATTCCCCTGGATATCATTTTCCTGGATCTGGAAGCCGCCAAATTTCCCTTTGGGGTAGTGGTAGAGCCCGCAGGCACTAATTACAGTTTGTCCATACAATACGATGCCACAAAATACGCCCGGGAAGACGTGGTGCGTTTTGCGGAGCTTTATAAAAACATAGCCGCACACGCAGCCCTGCAACCCGATACCCTGACTACGGAGCTTACGCTAATGGAACCGGCCGTAAAGCAAGAAGTTATGGAATTTTCCCGGGGAGTACAACTGCCTTACGACAACTCCAAAACCTTCATTGACCTGTTCCGGGAAAATGCGCGCAAATATCCCGGGAACAAAGCCGTTGTCGATAAGTGGGGCGCTCTTCCCTTCAGCACCCTGGATTTGTATTCAGATCGCCTGGCGGCGGAACTGGCGCTGCAGGGCGTGTTACCGGGCACCTTCGTGGCCGTGATGATGTCCCGGCGCAAGGAATACGTGGTGAGCATCATTGCCATTCAAAAAGCCGGCGGGGCGTACGTTCCCATGGACAGCGAATACCCCAACGACCGGTTGCTGTACATGCTGGAAAACAGCGAATCCAAAGTGCTTATCACTGAAAGAAGCATTTACGAATCCAAAAAGAAGGAAGGTGATTTTCATGTGGATCATGTCCTTTTTGTGGATGAATTTGACTTTGAAAAGGAACGATCCTTAAACGTACAACCTCCTAAGCCGGAAGATCTTGCCTACATGATCTACACTTCCGGTTCAACCGGGAAACCTAAGGGCGTGATGATCCGTCACCTCTCGTTGGCGGCCAAGGTAAACTGGCAGGTGCACGATCTGGAGATCACTCCGCAGGATGCCAATGTCTGTCATCCCAGTTTCAGCTTTGATGCCTCGGTAGATGACCTGTTCGGACCGCTGGCAGGAGGTGCCCCGGTACATATTCTTGCCGAAGACATGCGTCAGAATATGGTGGAATTGTACCAATATACCGTGGACAACCACATCACCGGGGGATCTTTCAGTACCCAGTTTGGTCTGGAAATGGTCAACCAGTTTGAACTGCCCCTGAGGTACATCATCATGGGTGGCGAAAAAATGGTTCCGGTAAAGAGGCGTAACGTACAGATAATCAACGGGTACGGACCTACTGAATTTACAGTCTGCTCCAGCTACCACAAGGTAGATCAGGCGAAAGACACGGAAAACATACCCATCGGGAAACCCGTTCCCAATACCTGGTCCTTTGTGCTGGATTCCCGGCAGCAACTGCTGCCTCCCGGCATTCCGGGCGAATTGTGCCTGGCAGGCCGTCAGACGGCATTAGGTTACTGGAAAAGGGAAGACCTGACCGGGGAACGTTTCATTCCCAATCCCTACGCCCGGTCGGAAGACGACGCGATCCTTTACCGTACCGGGGACCTGGTGCGGTGGAACGCCGAAGGACAACTGG
>JAAYYL010000102.1 GCA_012515395.1 Bacteroidales bacterium | reverse complement strand
CCATATCGTTTTGGATATGGCGAACACTTCCTCACTGACAATGACAAAGCAATAAAACTATGAAAAAGAGCGCAATTTTCCTTTGCGCCCTTTTCCTGATCTTTGCTTCTTGTCGGAAGGACCCCACCCCGGGATCTGATCCCAACGACGAAGGATCTTTCGTCAGGGTCACTGACGCTCCCCGGGCGTGGGATGGAAACAAGCGAGCTGATATAACCTATCAGCTCCTTGTTTATTCATTTGCCGATAAGAATGGAGACGGATGGGGTGATTTTAAGGGGCTTACAGACAAGCTCGGGTATATTGACCGTCTTGGGGCCACTGCCGTATGGCTTTCACCAATTCATCCGGCGATGTCCTACCACGGTTATGACGTAAAAGATTATACCCTGGTAAATCCGCAATACGGATCCATGGATGATTTTGAGCATTTCGTTCAGGAAGCCCATAAACTGGACATTAAAGTATACCTGGATTATGTGATCAATCATTCCGGCAGGGAACACTGGTGGTTTCAGGAAGCCATCAGATCCGCCGAAAATCCTTACAGGGATTATTACATTTTTTCGGATGATCCGCAAACCGACATCACTGCCGGTAATATTGCCATGATCAATACGGAAGGCTCTGCGGGATACGATAGCGGTCAGTGGTTTACGGTTTCTACAACAGGAGATAAAACCCTGAAGTTCACCCTTGACTGGAGCAATCCCGCCCTGCCGGAACTGACAGTAACCGAAACTACGGGGACGGATCCGGACAATCCGGATACTTCCACGGAAAATGCCAAATACCTGTATTTCGGAGACGGAATACTGAAAAAATTTTACGATAAAGGAAACGGGACTTACGAGGTATCCACTGACTACAGTTCATCCTGGGGTTTTCTGGTTCGTACCAGTCCCAGCCAATGGAACAATAAAACAAAATACGGGGCTCAAAGCAAGTCGGGTTCCAACATCTCTTATGGAGAACCGTTTGTACTGTACACCAACGACAACCCCGATATTGTATATGACCTGCAGTTGCCGGGAGCGACCATGTTCCATTCCCATTTCTGGACCAACTGGTTTGCGGACCTGAATTACGGCAGTGTTGAAACGGCGGAGAATTCGCCTGCTTTCCTGGCTATTGTGGAAGATGCCAAAATCTGGATAGACGCCGGCATTGACGGATTCCGCCTGGATGCGGTAAAACATATTTACCACAACGAATTTTCAGATGAGAATCCGGAATTTCTGAAAAAATTCTACAATGCCGTGAACCAGTATTTCAGGCAGACACACACCTCAGATATTTATATGGTAGGTGAAGTCTATTCCGGATACGAACAGGTGGCCCCTTATTACAAAGGGTTGCCGGCTTTGTTCGAATTTTCATTCTGGCACCGTTTGCAATGGGCACTCGGGGAAAGCACGGGCTTGTATTTTGCCAAGGACATCATTTCTTACGAGCAATTGTACCAGCAATACAGGACCGGTTTCATACGTGCCACCAAGTTGTCCAATCACGATGAGAACCGTGCCCGTTCGGATCTGGGCGGATCGGTTGGAAAAACAAAACTGGCTGCAGCCGTTTTACTGACTTCTTCAGGATCCCCTTATGTATATTACGGTGAAGAATTGGGTTACATAGGTACCAAAACCAACGGCGATCTCTACGTTCGCAGTCCCATGTTGTGGGGTGACAGTTATACCACTACTTATACGGATCAGATAGATTCTTACCTTTCTACGGCTGTAGGGACGGTGATGACTCAGGAAGCCGATTCTTCATCCATATTGAATGTTTATAAAAAATTCGCTAAAGCCAGGAATACTTATCCGGCATTGGCCGTGGGAACTATGACTGAACACCCGGTATACAACTACCAGGGAGCTTCTGCTTATAAATCCCTTGCAGCCTGGTACCGGACCTCAGGCAGTGAAAAACTGCTTGTTTTTCATAATCTTGGCAATCAACAGATCTCATTTCCCGTACAGGATGATATTCAAAATACTGTAGTTAGTATGGGAAACGTATACCTTAAGGAATCTTCGGAAGGCAATACCGTGAAGATGGATCCCATGACTTCTGTTGTTTTTGCGATCAAATAAAACCGGCATGAGAAAATTTTCATGTTTACTATTGGTGGGGTTGTTGTCCGTTGTATACGGATGCTCCCCGTCTGTTTCCAGGAAACCTTTTTTTGATGCTCTGGAACCGGCAACTGTTCTGACTCTGGAACAAGATACAACGCTTGTTCTTGTACGGGATTTCTTCCCGTCTGCAGACAAGGTGGAAAAGACTGATTCTCCGCATCTGAAGGTTGTTCCCCATCCCGGATACGATACCGTAATGGTGGTTCTAAGGGACGACACACCCCTAATGACTGTACTAAACGTACATATAGAAGGACAGACAGGACATATCCCTGTCAGAAAAAAAGTCCCCGTTTCCGAAGAAGCACCCCGGTTGGCAGTCTTCCCGCCCTTGCCCGATACCGACGCTTTGTTTACATTAAAGGCAGAAAACACTCCTGCCACTTTATATGTTTTTTGGCAAAACAGCCTGGTGCAAACCGTTCACATTACGGATTCCTACAACGTCATGTTACCCGGTTTTGCCGCTTTGCAGGACCGTTCCTGGATAAGGGCATGGGCAGTAAACGAGCACGGTATTTCCAACGACTTGCTGATTCCCCTGGAAAAAGGACGGCCGGTGATACAACCGGAAAGACTTGACCGTAAAGACAAGCATACCCTGATCATGTACCAGGTCTTTATTGACCGTTTTTTTAACGGGAACCCGTCCAACGACCGCAGGATCAACTCTTCCCAAGTACATCCCAAAGTAGATTATTACGGAGGGGATCTGGAAGGAGTCCTTCGCAAGATTGATGAAGGATTTTTCAATGACTTGGGAATCAATACTATATGGCTATCACCCATCATGCAGAACCCTTACGATGCCTGGGGGCAGATAGAAGACCCCAAAACACGATTCAGCGGGTACCACGGATACTGGCCTTTATACATAACCAAAGTGGATGACCGTTTTGGAAATGACAGTATTTTTACCCGGTTGCTCCATCAGGCCCACGGCAAACAAATGAATGTGAT
>JAAYYL010000101.1 GCA_012515395.1 Bacteroidales bacterium | reverse complement strand
AAACTGAACGATGAGATTCAGAAGGCGCTGGCTGCCTTAGAAAAGAAAGATGCCGGCCGGGACCGGGAAGCGGTGGAAGCCGCCCGCGTTCTTTCGGCCGATTTTGCCGCAAATAAAGGCAACCTGCCCTGGCCGCTGAAAGATGCCATTGTAATCGAACGCTTTGGACGCATTACGGATCCCAAATGGGGATTCACTTTTGACAATAAAGGCGTTACCCTGTCCGGACAAAAAGGAGGTGACGTACACGTGATTTTCAACGGGGTGGTGTCAAGCATATGGATGGACAACAGAGACAGCTATTTGATAAGAATACTTGTCTCCCACGGGGATTTCAGTACAATTTACTGTCACATGGTGGATGTCTCGGTAAAAGAAGGAGACACGGTTGTAACGGGGCAGAAACTGGGAACTCTCTCTCCGCAGGGAGAAGGAAACAGTTATTTTCAATTGCTCAGGAACGGGATCCCGCTCAATCCGGCAGACTGGTGCCGATAAATTCCCGGATCACGGATGCATACGGTATGTAACGTTCATCCCGCGGATGCACAGGCGTGAAATAACTCAGGAAATTCAAGAGACGCAACGCTTCCGGATAAGCTTCGGACATGGGTGCTATGCGGTGCAGCAGCGGCTCGGCATGTGATTTTAAAACAGCCAGTTCGTAAGGGAGGGCCGAGTTGAACATCACATCGGCTTCTTCCTGGTAGGGGAAAATATATTTTCGCTCTCCGTGGCTGATGCTGGGCCAGCGCAGGATGGTGTCTTCCGCGTTTATCCCTCGGAATTGTGAATCCCGGACCATCCGGCGGATCATGCGGGTGTCCGTGGTGGATATGCGGTTGTTTTCATCCATGGATAATGAGGTCAGGGCCGAGGCGTAAATCTTGAATTTGTTGGCTGCCGGGATATTTCGTGTCACAATCGGGTTCAGGGCATGTATGCCTTCCATGATCAGGATCTCGTTCTCTTCCAGTCTCATTTTTTTACCCTTAAAAGTACGTTGTCCTGTCATGAAGTCAAAGAAGGGAATCTCCACCTCTTTGCCTTCCAGCAGGGCAAACAGCTGTTCGTTCAAAAAGGTTGTATCCAGCGCATCTACCGATTCAAAATCATATTCTCCCTTTTCGTCAAGCGGGGTGTCTTCCCTGTTGACGAAATAATTATCCATTTCCAGCACAACGGGTTTCATCCCCAAGACTTTCAGCTGGGTGGAGATTCTTTTGGAAGTCGTGGTTTTCCCGCTGCTGGAAGGACCGGCGATTACCACCAGTTTGATCCTGTCTTTGTGGGCATAAATACGGTCGGCAATTTCTGCATAACGCCTGCCGTGAAAAGCCTCCCCGGTCAGGATCAGGTCTTTCACACGATCCCGCTGGATTTTGCGGTTGAGTGTCCCGATATCTTTTACTCCCATTATATCTCCCCAGTGGACGTATTCTTCAAAAACCTCTACCAGTTTATGCAATTTTGGGGGGCCATCCAGACTTTGTGGATGATCAGGTTGCGGATATTGTAGAAGGAACCCTTTGTGAAAACGGTTCAGGTTGAAAAGCTTCAGGTAACCGGTAGACGGTACCAGGGGACCGTAAAATGTATCTGCGTAGTCATCCAGATAATAAACGGATGTGTAAAAATGACCTCTTGTTTCCTGTAAGAGTGCTTTTTGCGGGAAACCATTGGCTGCAAATACCTTCTGGGCATCTCCCGTACACAATTTTTCCTTCCTGAAGGGGATGTCTTTTTCAACGATGGCAGACATGGTGGCATGGATCAGGGCCATATCTTCGTCCGTTTCTTCCCGGCCGTCGGGAAAAACAATATCGCAATAGAGCGAATTCCCTACCGCATAGGATATCCTGAGTCTGGCTCCCGGAAACAAGTCACGCACGGCTTTTTGCAATACAAAAGAAAGTGAACGGACATACGTCCTGCGTCCATCGGGATGTGAATAATCTATAAATTTAATATTGTGAGGGTTGTAAAGCACAAAGTCCAGGCTTTTCAGGCGGTTGTCCACCAGGGCTGCCAGGTATTTGTCTGCCTTTTTGCCGTTCCATTCTCTGTTGATCTCTTGTAATGTTTTCATAGGATAATCATTGTTGTAACCATTCTTTGAGCAATCTCCCGGTATAAGACTGCAAATTTTCTGCCAGTTCTTCCGGGGTTCCGCATCCTACAATGTACCCGCCCCGGTTTCCACCTTCCGGTCCCAGGTCTATGATATAGTCTGCAGATCTGATAATGTCAGGATGGTGTTCTATGATCAGGATGGTATTTCCCTTATCGGTCAATTGGTGCAAGATGTTAAGCAAAACTTTGACGTCTTCAAAATGAAGTCCCGTAGTGGGCTCGTCCAGTATATAAAGGGTGTTCCCGGTGGAAATCCTGGATAATTCGGCGGCCAGTTTTACACGTTGGCATTCTCCGCCGCTCAGTGTTGTGGAAGGTTGTCCCAGCTTGATGTACCCCAATCCCACATCCTGAAGCGTTTTGATTTTTTGAATTATGGACGGTACGTGTTTGAAAAATTCCACCGCCTCGTTTACGGACATGTCCAATACCTGGTATATGTTCTTGTTTTTATAACGTACGGCAAGCGTATCGCTTTTATAACGCCGGCCACGGCATACCGGACAGGTTATCTGTACGTCGGGCAGAAAATTCATTTCTATTTGTTGAACTCCGGCACCTTTACACGCTTCACAACGGCCGCCCCTGATGTTGAAAGAAAACCGGGAAGCTTTGAATCCTCGTGTTTTGGCATCCGGTGAGGATGCGAACAATTTCCGGATTTCCCCGAATACGTTGGTATAAGTAGCCGGATTGCTCCGGGGTGTTTTCCCTATGGGGGACTGATCCACTTCTACAACTTTGTCAATGTACTGGATACCTGAAACCGATTCGTAGGGCAGCGGATGTTTTTTGGAACGGTAAAACTTCCGGGTAAGTACAGGCAGGAGTGTTTCATTGATCAGGCTTGATTTTCCGCTTCCGCTGACTCCGGTTATGCAAATAAAACAACCCAACGGAAAATCAGCCGTGATGTCTTTCAGGTTGTTGCCGGAAGCTCCGCCCAGACGCAAGACGTGGCCGTTGCCGGGGCGTCTGCTTTCAGGAACAGGTATGCTTTTCATACCGGTAAGGTATTGCCAGGTGAGGCTCTCGGGATGGGGCTTTTGCAGAAAAGTCTTTATAGGACCTGAATAGAGCAGTTGCCCGCCTTTGCGCCCGGCTCCGGGGCCCAGGTCCACCAGCCAGTCTGCGCTTCTGATTGTCTCCTCGTCGTGTTCCACAACCAGCACGGAATTTCCCGTATCCCGCAGTTTCCCCAACGCCTGTATCAGGCGGCGGTTGTCGCGCTGATGCAGCCCTATACTCGGCTCGTCAAGAATATACAAAACGTTGACCAGGGTAGATCCTATCTGCGTGGCCAGCCGTATCCGCTGGCTTTCCCCGCCGCTGAGCGTACGGGTACCCCGATCCAGGGAAAGGTAAGAGAGACCCACGTCTATAAGGAATTGCAGCCGGTCCCGGATCTCTTTCAACACATCCCGGGCAATGGCCTTCTGGCGATCTGTTATGTGTTCCTCTATGCCGTCCAGCCATGCGGCCAATACCCGGATATCCATAGCTGCCAGCTGGGCAATGGTTTTATCTCCGAAACGAAAACAAAGTGCCGTTTCATTCAGGCGGCTTCCGTGACATACGGGACAGGGTATTTCTTCCAGGTAACGTTCCCGGGTCATCAGTTTGCTTTCCGATTCTTCGTTCATTTGTTCCATCCGGTTGATAAGACCGGGGAAGGTAATTGTATAAGTGCCTCCAACGGGAGATGTTACATAAATGAGGTCTTCGCTGCCGTATAGCAACGTATCCATTGCTTCTTCCGGGATGTCGGAAAGGGGTGTGTCTATTGAAAATCCGTATTTTTTTGCGATTCCTTCCAGATAGCGAAAAAGTGTGTTGTCCCTGTATTTCCCGAAAGGTTCCAGTCCTCCCTGCGCAATAGAGAGAGACATGTCCGGCATGATTTTTTTCAAGTCAATCCGGGTTGTAAAACCCAATCCTTTGCAATGAGGGCAGGCTCCCTGGGGAGAATTAAAGGAAAACGTGTGGGGAGCGGGCTCGGGAAATGACAAGCCGCTTTCAGGACACATCAGGTGTTTGCTGAAATGACGGATCAGGTCCGTTTCCGGATCCAGTACGGCAAATGAACCGTCCCCGTGATACAAAGCCGTATTTACCGAATCCCGCAGGCGGGCAAAACCGGCTTTATTGTCTTCGTCTTCAGCAGGAGGAATGAGTTTGTCCACTACAATTTCAATGAAATGAACTTTGTAACGGTCTAACATCATATTGTGTGTTATCTGGGTAATTTCGCCGTCTATACGGACTTCCAGAAATCCCTTCTTCAGGATCTGGTCCAGCAGTTCACGGTAATGGCCTTTTCGTCCCCTGACTACGGGAGAAAGAAGGATGCATTTTTTTTCACCGTACTGACGGGCAATCAGGGAGACCATTTGTTCCGCGGTATAACGGATCATGGGTTTTCCGGTTGCCGGAGAATAGGCAATGGAGGCGCGGGCATAAAGCAAGCGCAGAAAATCATAGATTTCTGTTATAGTACCTACCGTCGAGCGGGGATTTCGTGTGGTGGTCTTTTGCTCAATGGCAATGATAGGGCTCAGACCCGAGATGTGATCCACATCCGGACGTTCCAGCGTTCCCAGGTATTGACGTGCATAAGCCGAAAGTGTTTCCAGGTAACGGCGTTGTCCTTCTGCATGAAGTGTGTCAAAAGCCAGGGAAGATTTTCCGCTTCCGCTCAGTCCGGTAATGATACACAAAGCATGGCGCGGGATATCCAGACTTATATTCTTCAGGTTATTCACCCGGGCGCCTTCTATGCGTATGTAGTTCTGAGACATGTTCTTTAGCAAAGATGTTGCAGATAAGGATTTTGTGCCAGTTCTTCTGACAGGGTGGTAGCCGGTCCGTGTCCCGGCAAAACGACAGTTTGTTCCGGTAAGGGCGTGATTTTTTCGGAAAGGGATTTTTCCAGCAGGTTGTAATCTCCACCGGGAAGGTCCGTTCGTCCAACACTCCCTGCAAACAGAAGGTCTCCGGTAAATAAGCGGTTGCCTTGTTGGTCGTACAGACATACGCTTCCCGGACTGTGTCCGGGTGTGTGAAGCACTTTGAGTTGCGATTCACCGAACGTGAGTGTTTCTCCGTCTTCCAGAGGTATGTATTGACATTCTGGCTGGATCATTTGGAAGCCGAATAAACGGGCGTAATTGGAAGCCCGTTTAAGGTTTTCTTCTTCCAACGGATGAAGGTGAAAGGGAATGTTGTACTGATTTATTAAAAAACGAAGTCCCATCAAATGGTCAAAGTGGGCATGGGTGTTGACTATAAATTTAGGGGTCAGTTGGTTGTCACGCAGGTAATGAGCCAGGCGTTGTTCTTCGTTTTCTCCGAAACAGCCGGGATCTATAATAACGCAATTGCCGGTGGCATCGTAAGCTACGTAACAGCATGTTCTCAATGCGTTGAAATAAAATGTTTTACACTCCATTGTCAGCTATTTTTGTGTTCCTCCCAGCATGGGGACGAATTGATAGAATCCGAAATCTTCGGTTTTGTATTCATCCGCTCCTGTACGTGTAATACGCAGCATACGTTGTTCATGTTGTCCCACGGGAACTACCATTTTTCCGTTCAGAGCAAGTTGTTCTTTCAGGATCCGGGGTACTTCGGGAGCTCCGCAGGCCACCAGTATTCCTCGGAAAGGAGCAAATTGGGGCAGTCCTGCAAAACCATCCCCGTAAAACAAAGCATTGGGGTCAAATCCCGTATTGGCCAGATTTTTTTGCGCCTGTAGATACAATTCCCGTATACGTTCAACCGAATATACACGAAATCCCATTGCCATGAGTACGGCTGCCTGGTATCCGCACCCCGTGCCTATCTCCAGAACCTTGTCCTGTTTCCGGCAATCCAGAAGGTGGGTTTGCATAGCCACCGTATAGGGTTGTGAGATTGTCTGCCTGGCTGCTATGGGCAGGGGTTTGTCTTTATAGGCTAAATGTCCCAGTCCCTTATCTACAAAAAGGTGACGGGGAACATGTTCCATAGCCTGCAATACTTCCGGATTGAAATTGTATTTTTCGGCCAACTCCTTTATCAATAGCCTTCTTTGTCCTTTCTGTCTGAGTGTGTCGGGCATGTGTAAATCTTCGGCGTCAAATGATTAAGCCCCCTCTCTTCCGGGAGGAGGCTTTCATCAATTTCAGGCTATTGGGTCTAGTTGTCTAAATACCTCAGCGAAGGATCAAGTTGGAATGCTTTGGCCTTAAATTCACGGGCTTTGGCATTTTCATTGATGCGTCCGTAAGCTACACCGGTTGTGTAGAGGACGTAAGCATCGTTTTGATCCAGATCTTGCAATACTTTCAGGGCATCTTTTACCTGGTTCTTGTTAAGCAGGGCAATGGCGTAGTTGATGTCCTTGCTGTCTGAGAGCAGGCGTACTGCCTTGTCAGCGTCATTCTGATAGATTGCCAGGACTCCGCGATAATATTCCGTGATCTCTTTATCTGAAATATCATCAAGTGCAGAAGCGGCTTTATCGTATTCACCCTGTCTCATGGCAATACATGCACACTGCAGGGCAATCATGTCTTTTTCGTCCTGTTCGTCGGCAACCAGTTTGGCTTCTGTTAACGTGGTTTGTGCTGCTTCCAGTTGGTCGTTCAGAATCTGGTTGTATGCCAGGTTTACATACAGCTCCACGGCATCGGGATAACGTTCCAGGGATCTCTTGTAAAGCATGATGGCGTCATCGGGCTCCAGATCCATGGCTGCCTGAATAATGTCGTTGGGTGTCAGGTACTCAGGCTGGTTGTCGGCAATGATGCGGATCTCCTCGGCAGTAAGCTGGATGGGTTCAAAATTCACGGAAACGGATCCGTAGCGAAGCAGCGGAAGCATCAGGTTTTTCACCTCTGCGTTAGAAGCGATCTCTGCCCGTATTTGTCTTTCGGCTTCAGCCGGGTTGGATGCCAGGCGCAGGAAGCGTTCTGCCAGCTGATCTTTATTGCTGACCTCAGATTCCTTCATGGCGGTGTAGAATTCGTTCCAGAAGCCCATACCGGAAGTGCTGGTAACTGTCCAGGCACTGGCGGGAACTTCTTTATCGTAACCGTTGTCTTTCAACGCCTGTGCAAAGAAATTACGGGTGTTTTCGGCACGTCTTTTTGCCAGCGGATCGTTGATGCGGGCGGTTCCTTCCGGGGATGCATTTCCTTCTACGTCAATACGTGTGATCACAAAGTCGTTCCGGGTGGTCAGTTGTTTCAGGGAATTCAGAACACGTGTGATTTCCGGTTGGCTGGTAATGGCACGGGTAACGGTGTAGCCGTTTACCGGGAAGTATATCTTGCCTTTGAGAGCTGCACGGGCATCCGATTCGGAGGCAAAGTGAGCCATATAAACGGGAAGTACCGGTGTCAGCGGAACGGCTACGGCCCAGTTGCACAGGGGCAGGAGCATTTCTTCCTTGCTCAGGCAATTGTAAGTCCAGCCTTGTGTCTGCAGTTTTGCAGTAGCCAGCCCGTCGTGATAAGGAACGGTCGTGCTGTAGCACAATACCTGTTGAACGGACCAGTCCACAACAGGATAATTGGTATCTACCACACCGAATCCCTGAACGGTATAGTAAGGCAGTTCCTTAACGTCTCCGTTTGCGTACAGTATGGAAGGCATTATGCTGAAAGTGATCCTTTTTTCGAAATAATCGGCGGGGATTTCAACACAGAACGAAATCTTGACGGTCCCGTTCTGCTGAACGTCAAAAACAGGCTCTCCGCAAACAATTCCGGAATAATCGGCCGGGATCCTCGTTGTTGCGCAGGATGCCATTATCAGCGATACCGCACCGAGGATGAGAATATTCAATATTTTCTTCATAGTTAATTAAGATTATGAATAGTAGACATCTATCAGGTTATATGCAAAGTTATGTAAAATATTTCCACGTAACAACAATTTTTGTTAATTACGTGTTAATTGTTTTAAGGCCGTAAAAATTGCGTATATTTGCTCTACATAAAACATTTGGTATGCATATAGCTGTTGCCGGAAATATCGGAAGCGGAAAGACTACCCTTACAAGACTCCTTTCCAAACATTACGGGTGGGTTCCCAAGTATGAAGAAGTAGTTGACAATCCGTATCTGACAGATTTTTATGAAGATATGCACAGGTGGTCCTTCAACCTGCAGATCTTCTTCCTGAACCGGCGTTTGTCGGGGATCGTTGAGATTCAGAAAACAGGGCAAACTGTGATTCAGGACCGCACCATATACGAGGACGCCTGCATATTTGCCACCAATCTGCATGCCATGGGTTTGATGTCCACACGCGATTTTGACAATTACATCAGGCTGTACCAGCTGATGATATCATTGATACCCGCACCTGATCTGATCATATACCTGAGGGCTTCTGTTCCCACACTGGTCAAGCGTATCCAGAAAAGAGGCAGGGAATACGAAAATTCCATACGTCTGGATTACCTTACCGGGCTGAATGAAAGGTATGAGTCATGGATCAACGAATACGAGGGGCCCAAATTGATTTTGGAAGTAGACAACCTCCAGGTGGAGGACAATCCGGAAGATTTCAGCGTAGTGATTGATAAGATAGACGCCCGCCTGCACGGTTTGTTCTAGGACCGGGCTCCGGGAACCGGGCTTTGAGCCCAGACTTCAAGACCAGGCTCTGAACTTGGGTTCAAGAGCGGGTTTTAAACCGTGTTCGAAGACCGTCTTTTACGAGAGTATTCAAAAACCGTCTTGTACGAGCGTATTCAAAGACCGTCTTCTACGAACGTCTTCCGGAAATAAGACAAGTATCCCGCACACTATTTTAAATCATTGTTAAGTATGTTAGTAAAAGCATACGGTAGTGCGGTGTGCGGGATTGAAGCCATTACCGTAACCATAGAAGCAAACGTTTCCAACGGGATCAATTTTTACCTGGTAGGCCTTCCCGACAGCGCTGTCCGGGAATCACAGCAACGTATATCAACCGCCGTGGAGGCAGTAGGGCTTCGCATTCCCTGCAAACGCATTGTAATCAACATGGCTCCGGCAGACATCCGCAAAGAAGGCTCGGCATATGACCTTCCGTTGGCTCTGGCTGTTTTGGCGGCATCTGAACAGATACAAGCTCCCATGCTGGGCACCACGCTATGCATGGGAGAATTGGCACTGGACGGAACAGTACGTCCGGTCAGGGGGGCATTGTCGATGGCCCTGCACGCCAGGGATTGCGGCATAAAAGCTTGCATTCTCCCATTGGAATCGGCACGGGAAGCTTGTGTGGTAGACGGGATTGATGTTTACGGAGTCACCCATTTGGCACAGGTACTGGATCTGGTAGAAGGTTTTGGGGAAGAGCCCGCCCTTAAACCGGATCTCTCACAGAATGATGGTTTACTTCAAGCGGATTATCCGGACTTTGCACAGGTCAGGGGTCAGGCCCAGGCGCGAAGGGCGCTGGAAGTGGCGGCTGCGGGGGGACACAATGTATTGATGAGCGGACCGCCAGGTGCAGGGAAAACCTTTATGGCACGTTGCCTGCCGGGCATCCTTCCGCCTTTAACGCAGGCCGAGGCCGTGGAAACCACCCGCATCTGGTCGGTGGCCGGCCTCCCCCGGAGCGAAGCGGGGCTCATGCGCTCCCGCCCGTTCCGTTCCCCGCACCATACGGCTTCTGTGGTTTCCCTTACGGGCGGGGGCGCCTCGGCTTTGCCAGGTGAAATATCCCTGGCGCACAACGGCGTCCTGTATCTGGACGAATTGCCGGAATTCCCCGGACGCGCCCTGGAAGTCTTGCGGCAACCCCTGGAAGACGGGACCATCCAATTGTCCCGCGTGCGTTACAAAGTGTCGTACCCGGCGCGGTTCATGCTGGTGGCCTCTATGAATCCCTGCCCCTGCGGCTATCGTGACCACCCCTCCCGGGAATGTATTTGCACGGAATACCAGGTGCAACGTTACCGCAACCGTATCTCGGGCCCGCTGCTGGATCGCATAGACATACAGCTGCAAGTCAAACCCGTGGAAGTGGACGATTTGATCCCGGAAAGGACCGGAGTTTTTGGTGAGTCGTCTGCGGTTATCCGCCGCAGGGTGGAAAAAGCCCGGGAAATCCAGCGGGAACGGTTCTCCCATTTTGAAGGGATACATACCAACGCCCACATTAAAGTAGATCAGTTGCCCCTGTATTGTTCACTGCAAAAGGAATCCCGCTTATTTATGAAACAGGCCATGCGCCGGCTGGATCTATCGGCCCGGGCCTACCACCGGATCCTGCGGCTAGCCCGTACCATCGCAGACCTGGAAGGATCCGCTGCCATTGAGATTCAGCATCTGGCCGAAGCTATACAGTACCGGTGAGGGTCCACCTGAAAGGATCTACCTGTATATGCCCAGACTCGCGGTTTT
>JAAYYL010000100.1 GCA_012515395.1 Bacteroidales bacterium | reverse complement strand
TGCTTCACGACGTGGTGGAAGATACACCACATACCGTGGAAGAAGTCCGGGAACTTTTTGGTGAAGACATTGCCTTTTTGGTGGAAGGTCTGACCAAAGAAAAAAAAGAACAGTACGAGCTTTCCATGCAGGTGGACAACATCCGCAAGATGTTGATGACCATCCAGTACGACATCAGGGCATTATTGATCAAATTGGCGGACAGGTTGCATAACATGCGCACCCTGGCCGAGATGCCCCTGAACAAACAAATGAAAATCACCGGGGAAACCGATTTCTTCTTTGCCCCGCTGGCCAACCGCCTGGGACTTTACAAGGTAAAAACGGAACTGGAAAACCTCAGTTTCAGGTTTCGTTCACCTGAAGAATATTCGCGCATACAAAAAATCCTGGATGACTACGCTCAGGAAACCCAAAGCATCAGGAACCGTTTTGTTGCTCCCATTGAACAAAAACTCCGCGAAAGCGGAATTGATGCAGTTATTTCCCAGGACATCAGGAGTGTCTATTCCATATGGCGTCATATGAAGCAGAAACAGGTCCCGTTCAACCGCCTGGAAAGTGTCTATGTATTCAACATCGTATTCCAGCCGATGACAGGCGATTGCGAGATATCAGAGAAGAACCAGAGCCTTAAGATCTATTCCCTGATTACGGATCTCTATCTGGAACGAGTGGGCAGTTTCCACAATTACGTGGATAATCCAAAAGCCAACGGCTACGAAGCCCTCCATTGCATGTTCATGACCGAACACGGGACGTGGGCTGAAGTTCATATAAAAAGTGCCCGGATGGAAGAAGCTTCTGTTCACGGCTGTATTGTGAAACGTCATAAAAATGTGGGTATTGGAGGCATTGATGCCTGGGTGGAAGAGTTCCGCGGGACGCTCAAGGATATGGTTTACCACGACGGCTTCAACAACAAGGACGGATTCTTCCTGGAAGGTGTCAAAGCCAATTTATACAACGACGACATCCGTGTATTCACTCCCAAAGGGGAGCAGGTTCTGTTGCCCAGCAACGCCACTGCCCTGGATTTTGCCTACGTGATCCATTCAGAGATCGGTAATCATTCCCAGTTTGCACGGGTCAACGGCATGTTGTGTTCCATCAAAACAGTCCTGAAAAGGGGAGACAGGGTTGAAATTGGTACGGATTCCAATATCATGCCCCAGAAGGATTGGCTGGATGCCGTTGTAACCTACAAAGCCAAATCATGCATAAGAAGTGCCTTGCGCAAGCAAAACATATCTGTCAAACCTTCCAGGTACATATTTGCCAAGTGCTGTTCCCCGTTGCCCGGAGACGAACTGCTCGGTTTTGAAGCCCAGGACGGAAGCGGAAAAGTGTTTGTGCATACCCGGGATTGTGAACGAGCCATCAAGTTGTCTACAGAACAAGGTGAAAGCATTGTAAATGTGGATATTGAAGCTGATGAAAGCACTTTTTACCCGGCGCATTTGCATGTCTTTGGGGTGGACCGCAGGGGAATCACTTTTGAAATTTCCCAGATCATATCGGAAGAGTGGGGCGTGAACATCAACAGCATGACCATGACTACCAGGGACTCTTTGTTTGACAGTGACATTCATCTGGAAGTCAGGTCGGCCAAAGAGATCAACAGCATCATCAAGCGTCTGGAATCAGTCCTGGGTGTAGAAGAAGTAAGGCGTGTCACTATAGGTCGCCGCTGATCATTCTCCGGGCATTTTCCAGATCTTCAGGCACATCAATGCCACGGGCGCTACTCGCGACCTCTACCATCTTAATATTCATCCCGTATTCCAGAAACCTCAGGTTTTCCAGCTTTTCAGACAATTCCAGCGGACCGGGAGGCAGGGAGGCAAACCGGAGCAGGGCGTCACGGCGAAAGGCGTATATCCCGATATGTTTGTAGACGGGAGCACGGAATTCCTCCGGATCGCGGGAATAAGGAATGGGAGACCTGGAGAACAGGAGCGCGAACCCGTGGCGATCCGTAACCACTTTGACAACATTCGGATTTTCAAATGCGGCCGGATCGCCAACGGGAGCCATAAGGGAAGCCACATCTATGCTTTGTGCCTCCGGTGAATGGAAAGCCTCCAGCAGGGCTTTCAGGGAACTTGCCGAGGTGAAGGGCTCGTCGCCCTGCACGTTCACGATCAGCTCGGCAAAGGGAAACTCCCCGGCAGCCTCGGCAATCCTGTCGCTGCCGCAAAGATGATGGCGGTGGCTCATGACGGCTTTCCCTCCGTGGGAGGTGATCTCCCGAAATATCTCTTCACTGTCGGTCACGACGGCTACTTCCCGGAAAAGACCGGTGTTTTCCACGGCCAGGTAAGTTTGCAGGATAACTGTTTTATCCCCGAGTTTCTGCATCAGTTTTCCCGGGAAACGTTGCGATGCGTACCGGGCAGGTATCAAGGCTATTGTGTTCATATCAGTCAAAGGTATAATTTTCAAAATAACTCCGGATGCTTTCCCTTAGATTCACCCGGATGCTGTCTATCCGGTAAGAAAGTACGGGGATCCGCTCATCAGTAAAACGCATGCGCCCCAGGTCAATGTCGTAATCCTTGGGAGTGCCCCGTACATCCAGACCAAAACGGAACGGAACAGGTGACCGCAGCATGGAGATATGGTAATGAAAGGTCCTGTCTATATGGTGGGACCCGGCAATGGCTACCCTGTATCGGTCCATTTGCATGATGAAGGGAAAAACATCTATCCGGTTATCGGCCATGGTGGCTTCTACACGTATGCTGTCGATCAAGTTGAGGGCCTTTTTACGGAACATCAGCTTGCGCGAGATATCGGAAAATGTCTGACCGTCCAGCAGGACCAGGCCGTAACCGGCTATCCTGCAGGCGCCACGGAGCGTGGAAAAATTCAGGTTCATTTGCGTGTCAAGTCCCGAGGTTACAGATAATTGAACATCTGCCAGGCCCCGGAAAGAATTGATCATGGGAAATAGCGTGTCCATAGAAGGAAGCAGCCGCGTGATTTCTTCCAATAAAACATCTTTCATTTCAATATCAAGACCTGCCTGAAGGTTGTTTTTATCCAGAGTGGCGTACAATGCATTTATGGAGATATCCCCGGCATTGGAGGATGCTTCCAGGCCGTCCAGTTGCAGGTACCTGTCTGCGGCGCGCAACAACCCGTGAAGATTGGTCATCTGCAGATGACGGTAATAGGCGTTGGAAACAGCCAAAACCACCTGCAGGTTGATATTTCCCGGAACGATCAGCAGGTCGCTGCTCCCGGATTCATTCTTAATGCTAAGGGCTTTGATAAGCTCGTTGGTGTCCAGCGTATCGCTTTGCAAATCAAAATTCATCTCCAGTGTGCCCATGCCCAGCAACACCCTGCGGATGTTTTCCACATATCCGTTCAGCAGCAGATCCGAACGCCCCGCTTTGATGCGGGTATCGGTAACTTCCAGACGGTTTCCGTTCAAAGTCATTTTTAACGAATACATTTGCGTATGCAATGGAAATAAAGGACTTGCCAATGTTATACCGGAAGTCTGCAAGGCCCCGTTGATGTCCCATTTTCGCAATAAACCCCGGGTTTCACGGTCCAGATCAAAATCCAGGTCGGCATAGGAAAATTCGTGTTGGATGCGTTTGCTGCGCCTGCGGTCGGAAGATCTTAAGGATGTACGGATAAGTGAATCCCTGCGTTGAACCCACCTTTGGTTGTATGTCAATCCGGCACTGAGATTTAAACCAGAAAAGCTTGCTGTGTGAATGCCGTATACACCATGGACGCGGGTCGCATCCAGACGGACATCAATAAAAGGAATCCGCTGATCCTGATCATCCGCACGCAGGGTAAAAGCAAGGAATCCCTGGTCAACCCCCAAACGTACGGTGTCGTTGATAAAAACAGCCAAATGTTTGGCATTCAAGACACCTTCCAGTGGCTGTACGCGTGTTGAATCCCTGGTAAACATGCCCGGCGTGCTTTTTGCCGTAAGCACGGTCTGTGATATATCGGCCAGCTCGCGGCCTTTGTAAAGAATCTTCAGGCTGTCCGTAGTAAGATCCGCATCCAGCGCTTTCCCCGGATCGATAGCCGCCCGTATTCGGGTGGTACCGGCACGGCAAAAGATACTGTCCGAAGGAATGTCCAGGCTGAATCCTTTGGTCGAAACATCCGCCTTTAGCAATAGATTGCCCAATCCCGTAAAATTCAGATCGCTTATTTTGCAATCAGCCTCCAATAAAGCATTTACATCACCTTTTGCGGTATGCCGGGGCAGATCGGTTAAAAGGGAGCCAAGACTGTCCAGAACGAAATGAGTTTTTGCCGAGACTTTTACCGAAGGATCCCGGAACATGGAAGAGACGGTTCCCGCCAGGGAAACCTTCAATGCCGGACTGTCAACATCCAGCCCGTGAACGCTCAGTGTTCCTTCATCTCCTTTTTGAGGGTCAAAGGAGGACGATATTTTTGCCTGAAAAGAAGGAAACACCAGTTTTAAAGGAACATAGGACAAGCTTCCGGGGCCTGCTTCCAGGTGTGCCGAATATACCGGAAATTCGCCGCTTCCGTAATAATAGGCTCCGTTCAATTGTACTTCCATCCTTAAGGGCATGTCCGGGGCCTGAATCAGGTCCTGGGGCAGGATCATATCGGGAACGGCGTAGGACAAGTCTTCAAAGTATGTGGAATCTACCTTGAAAAGGCCTTTCAACTCCAGACTGTCAGGGCGCAATCCCATGAACCCGTTTATATAAAGCGGCACATTGCCCAGGACCGTTTCACAGTCCCTGAAGTAATAGTCGTCAAAATTGTTTTCAAGGGTAATGTATCCTTTGACCAAAAAAGGGATGCGGTTGAACAACGTGTCTTTTCCCACGATCAGTGTATTGGAATAGGAATCGATATCTGTCTGGAGAGCAGACCCGGTCAAAGGGGATTTAGCCGTCATTTCCCGGATGCTAACGCGGTAGATCACCGTGTCTGCCAGGTCTTCGTAAGCAAAATGAAGGGTGTCGGAAGCACTCAGTTTTCCTATGGAATAAGTAAAACCGGCAGAGGTTGTGTCCCCGGGTCTGTCGGCGAAGATTTCCCAGTTGGAGCGATCGCCGGTGTTTGTAAAAAGACGGATGGAGGTGTTCTCCAGGTAAAGGCTTGGGATCTGAAGTCTTTTCCTTAGCAGGGATAGCGGCCTTATTACGGCTTCAATCTTGTTGAAGGTCAGCAGCGAATCTTCCCATGCTTTATCAGGATCGGGAGACGGAACGATTATCTGACCGTTTTCAAGAGTAATGGTAACATTGGGATAATTTTTCAGCACATTGACCGATGCTTCCGACAATGTAACCGTGGCGTCCAGGTATTGGTTGGCATAACGGTTGATCAGTCCTGTCAGCCTTTCAGGAGACAGGATCAGGGCAACGGCAGTTGTCAGTATGACCGACAACAAGACAAGCGATCCGGTCACAAATATCAGCAGACGCCAACCCTTTTTCATAAAAGCGAAATTACATTTTTTTAATGGTATAGCGCAACATTTAGCAGGTTTTACGCATCTTTGCAATATACTTTTCCATTTTGTGCAAAATGAAAAAAATCTTTTCTATTCCCATTGTTTTCTTGATTCTGACCCTGGCTTTTACAGGCTGTAAAAAAGAAGACACGGTCTATTACATCAATTCTCATCCGCAGGAACTGCATTTTGACAGCGAAGGAGGGGTAGATACGGTTGCTGTCACGTCCAATTCCGCCTGGACGGTAGATATTCCGGAAGGATGGTGTACTACCAATCTTTCATCGGTCTCAACATCCGTCAAAACTGTTTCCCTGCGTTTTTCGGTATCAAAAAATACTTCCGGGGCAGCCCGCGCACAAGACGTGGTGATACAGTCAAAATCCAACAGCAGTATAAAATCGGTGATTACCGTTTTCCAGACTTATCAAAGCGGTCCTGACGATCCCGATCCGCCCGTGACTGCCGATACCCTCACATTGAGCACTACCGACATTGAAATTCCCTGCAGGGGCGGTAATTATGATTTCTCTCTTTTTTCAGATACTACCTGGACTTACGAAGGCAGCAATGCTGCCTGGTGCAATCTTGCCCCCGGGCAGGAAGCGGGAGGGCGGGGAGAATACCCGTTTACTTTTATTGCCGATCCCTCAAAAAGCACCCAGGCCAGGACGGCCATACTTGCATTCAAGACGGTAAACGATACCATAGCCTTTTTGCACGTCACACAACGTCCTTTGGGAATATCCGTTCCTGAAGACCTGATCGCTTTCCGGGATGATGTCAACGACAAAAAAGACCTCCGACCATGGATGGACAGCGACAGTACCGTACATTTGCTGGCCAATCTGGATATGTCTTCCGTTGCAGACTGGACTCCCATAGGGGAACATACCTATTACCTGTTGTTCAATGAGAGGAACAGCAGTTTTTCCGGAACTTTTGACGGGAATAACCATACGATCAGTAACCTTAACATAACAGGGACGACCTACAGATCTACCGGTCTTTTCGGTTCGGTTATCAATGCTGAAATAAGGGATCTGATCCTGGATCAGTCCTGTTCCGTCACCGTTACTCCCGGAGATTATCAATACATGGCAACCGGCGGCATTTGCGGAACCCTTGCCGGCGGGACCGTAAACAATTGTCATTTCCGCGGCTCCATCAAAGTTTCCGGTAACAGCACCAGTGCATCCACAGGAGGAATAGCCGGAGTAATGACTACCGATCTGTATCATAATCCGGCTGTTGTTTCCTACAGTTCCAATAGTGGTTCGGTTGAAGGATTGTACGAAACCGGAGGGATTGCAGGAACGCAAACAACGTCTGTTATCAGTTATTGTGAAAACAAAGCCGGGGCGGTCGTCAAAGGGATCGAATCCACCGGCGGAATATGCGGCTATTCCGGTATAGACGCTACTATCAGGAATTCACAAAACAGAGGTGCCGTGCAGGGAACGGGTAATATGACAGGGGGAATCTGCGGAGATCAGTACGATGGATCCCTGATCACTGATTGTGCAAACCTGGCAGATGCCTTTATCAAAGGCGCTTCTTTCACCGGAGGCATTTGCGGTTATTCCAGGGTGACCTGTAGGATTGAGAATTGTGAAAACAAATCGAGTATTACCGGGTCGGACAACCTGGGAGGAATATGCGGGGTGCAATACCTTACCTGCACTCTCCGGAATTGTACCAATACCGGGGCAATCACTTCCCGGGGAACTGAAGACGAGGAATCTGCCTGGACCGGAGGTGTTGCCGGTGGAAATATTTCTTCGGATATCCTGGATTGTGATAATACCGGAATGATCCGGGGTGAAACCGCAGTGGGCGGGATTGCCGGGTATTTTTACGGGGACAACGCTTACCGGGTAACGGGATGCAGTAATGCGGCAGAGGTGGAAGGCTTACACAGTACAGGAGGCATATGCGGATCTGTTTCGGGTGCTTTATTGACTATCAGTCAGGGAACTAACAGCGGTACAGTTACGGGAAATTCGAGTGTCGGGGGTATTGCGGGTACACTTACCGATAATGCATCTGTGGAAGGATGCTTGAACGAAGCTCAAGCTGCTATCAATGCCACTGAGGGTTCTGCCGCCGGCATTGCCGCCATGGTGGATGGGTCCGGTTCCGATATCATCAATTGTAAAAATTATGCGCCGGTAACTTCTACCTGGATTGCCGGTGGAATTACAGCTTATACCAAAGGCGTTTTAAAACAATGCCTGAATACGGGAACGATTACCACCCCGTTAAACGGCATAGCTGAAGGTTCTCAGGATGAAGAAAGCATTACGGAAGGCGATATCACGGACATAACCGTATCCGGAGGAATTGCCGGTGTGTCATCTTCAACGGTTGACGGTTGTGAGAACCGTGGCATTGTATCGGGTTATTCGGCCGGAGGGGTCGTTGCCCGTTTTACATCCGGATCTACCCTTTACAAGGTGAAAAACTGCATCAACAGCGGATCTGTTACCGGGCGCAAGAGTGCCGGAGGTGTGGTGGCGTCCAATACCAGCGGCGGAACCCTGGAAATGAATGAAAATTCGGGAACCGTTACGGGATCTTTCTTTGTGGGAGGTGTTGTGGCCGAAAACCTGAGAGGAAAAATCAACGAATGTACGAATTCGGGAACCATAACCGGTACGGAAACGGAAATGGACGATACGTATTTTGCCATAGCCGGAATCTGTGCGTTCAACGAAGCCGGAAATCTTACAGGTTGCGTAAATTCGGGATCTGTCACACGTATAAGCCGGACCGGAAAAAGCAAATTTGTGGGCGGTGTGATAGGAGTGACCGGACGGGGCGATTATTACTCCGGGGGCGAACTGAAAAGCTGCTCCAATTCCGGACCCGTTAGCGGATATATTAATACAGAGTTAGGTGTGAATTGCTTTGTGGGCGGCTTTTGCGGTTTCTTTGTATCGGGGCCTGCACCTGAAAACTGTACCAATACCGGCACCGTGAACGGAGAGCCTGCCAGCGATGCGAATATGTACGGAGGAACGAATTAAAAATTGCCATTGAATATGATAAAGCCGATTAAAATTTTACTGTCTCTTTTGACAGCGGGAACTTTTTTATTCCCGACTGCCTGTTCCCGGGGACCTGAAACACTGAAAATCATGTCCTACAACATCCGCCTGTCGCTGGTGGATGACGGGCAGCACAACTGGGATATCCGCAAACCGGCTTCCATCACAATGATCAATACACTGCA
>JAAYYL010000099.1 GCA_012515395.1 Bacteroidales bacterium | reverse complement strand
CTGATAAACTGAATTTTGTTAACTAAATATTTTTAAAAATCCCCCCCCTATCATGAGAAATTTTTACCTGCTCGTCACATTGACAATTATTTTCCTGACTGTACCATCTTGCGATGTACTTCCTGACGAACCAGAGGGTTCCGATTCCTTTAGCTGGGAGCTTATATTGGAGCAACCCTCATCAGTACCTATCGGCCTACAGATCTGGCAGTATGCAGATTTTTACAGCGACGGTACTTTTGTGCTTTCTAAAGAATACCTTTATTCAAGTACAGATACAGAGACGTTTCAATACACCGATTCCGGCAATGTTATCCGAATACACAACATGTATGGCAAAGATTGGGTCGGGACTATGCCCTCCGGTGCGATCCGGGTTGGAGAAAAAGTCCAGTTCAAAGAAGACGGAGCCGGAAGCGGATATTTTGCACTAAAGTACCTTGGGAACTGATCGGCCGGGACACAAAGCTACGATGTAAGCACTTATTTAAAGAGTTCGGAATGAGAACCCAGACGTACCAGCTTAATGGTTTTGGTATCTTTATCAATCCAAATCAGAAGAAAGTCATTCTGAATGTGACATTCCATTGTGCCGGAATACTCCCCTTTCAGCGGATGAGGATAGAATTCAGCCGGAACAACTCCGTCTTTCTCCAGGTACTTGATGACTTCATTGAGAGCAATCAGCTTCTCTTTGTCGTATGCGTACCTCTTCAGATCCTTTTTGAACTTACTGCTCTGTTCAATGATGTACATAACTCTACAACGATGAAATCATCTTCTCCAACTCGTCCCTGTCAAAAGCGTCAAGTTTCCTGCCACTCTGAACTTCCTTAATCGCCTCAATGGTTTCATCATTTGGCTCGTGGTACACAACATCAAAAAGAACTGTCTCAACGTAATTGTTAAGACTTCTATTGCTTTTCTTTGCCAACATTCTCAATCTTTCAAGCAATTGAGAATCAAGCCTGAAAGATGTTGTCGTCTTGTTTGAAGTAATTGCTGATGTATTCATAGTAATATCAAACGCATTATTATATATTGCAAATATAACCACTTGCAATACAACTTCCAAATATCTCGTTCAGGCGATAGTTTTGATTATTCAGATTACCCCAACTTGTTTCCCGCATCAAATCCTAACCACGCAAAGAGAATACAAACGAATACTGTTCCAGGAATATAAATGGCAGCGGCACCATATCGACCTTCTTGAAGCAGTTGTGAAAAATCCTAATATGAATGATCCGACAATGTTGATGAAGAATGTTGCGACTTGTCCTCAATGCCATACCTAAGGGTGGCTCCCATAGCATCGCCTAAAGCGACAAATATTTGACCAACAAACAAAGCCAGTCAAATGACTGGCTTTGTTACCTTTGTAGCGGAGGGAGGACTCGAACCTCCGACCTTTGGGTTATGAGCCCAACGAGCTACCAACTGCTCCACTCCGCGGTATAGAAATACAAAGATAAGGGTTTTATACCGAAACTCCAAACATTTTCATAAACTCCTTACCTTCAAGAGTTTGCTGCTCTCCCGAAATAATGTCTTTTACGGTTACACGATTGTCTTGCAATTCCTGGCTCCCGATAATGGCAATATGATGAACCCCGCGACGGGTGGCGTAATCAAATTGTTTCTTAAGCTTCACTTCATCCGGATACAATTCACAGGAGATGCCTGCAGCACGCAAATGGTTAATATAACGCAACGCCTGAACGGCTTCTTCCTTACCCATATTGAAAAAGACTATACCGGGAGCATCCATTACAGTTTCAGGAAATTTGTCCAGGCCCAGCAACACGTCGTATATCCTGTCGGCGCCGAATGATATCCCCACACCGGACATGTTGTTCAATCCGAATATACCGGTCAGATCATCATACCTCCCGCCCCCGCATATGCTGCCAATGGAATAATCCATGGCTTTAACCTCAAAAATGGCTCCCGTATAATAATTCAGACCTCGAGCCAGACTCAGGTCCAGTTCCACGGACAATCCAACACCTACACTTTCTATCATGGAAAACAGCCATTTCAGCTCTTCCACGCCTTTCAACCCGATCTCTGATCCGGCATCCTCGAACAGCCGGTTCAGAAATGCGATCTTGGAAGTATTTATTCCTTTGAACAAAAGCAGAGGCTCCAATTGAGACAAACCCCGGGCAGAGATACCTTTTGCAAGAAGTTCTTCTTTTACTCCTTCCAACCCGGTCTTTTCAAATTTATCAATGGCTACTGTAATATCAATCAGCCTGTCCGGGTATCCCATCACCTCTGCGATTCCGGCCAGCACCTTGCGGTTGTTGATCTTCAACAGCACACGTATGTCAAAACGGCTGAAGACGGAATCCACCAACTGGACCATTTCGAATTCGTTGTATTGGGAATCCGATCCGATCACATCGGCATCGCACTGAAAAAATTCCCTGTACCGACCTTTCTGGGGTCTGTCGGCCCGCCACACAGGCTGGATCTGATACCTTTTGAAAGGAAATGTCAGTTCATTCTGATGCTGCACCACAAAACGGGCAAAAGGAACCGTCAGATCGTAACGCAGTCCTTTCTCACAAACCTTAAGCGATAAGGCATTGGAGTCTACGTCGGACGCATCTGCAGGAACTTTTCCTGCCAAAGGGACAAAACTGTCCCCGGAATTGAGGATTTTAAATAACAAACGATCCCCTTCCTCCCCGTATTTTCCCAACAAAGTGGACAGGTTTTCCATTGCAGGGGTTTCAATGGGAGCATAGCCGAACTCCCTGAACACACGGCGTATGGTATCAAATATGTAATTCCGGCGGGAAGCTTCTTCCGGGTTAAAATCACGCGTCCCTTTTGGTATGGATGGTTTTTGTGCCATATTGCTATTGATTGGTATCTGCAAAAATACATGAAAACTGTGTACAATAAAAAAAAATGACCGATATTTATGGTTATGAAACAGATAGCCATACTTATCCTTACCGGCCTTTTCCTGGGAGGATGCTCCCCAAAGGCCAGCGGTCAATACGAAACCGTAAAACTACAGCAAGACAATTTGGAACAGGTTATTGAAGCCATGACCCTTCAGGAGAAAGCATCTCTTGTTGTGGGAGGCGGCATGACCGGATCTTCCATAGGAGCCGCCGGAATCATCCGGGCCCTCCCCCGCCTGGGAATACCTGCCCTGGAACTTTCTGACGGACCGGCCGGGTTGCGTCTGAGATCAACGGCAACCACCTGGTTTCCTTCAGCCTCCCTGCTGGCCTCCACCTGGGACACATCACTGGTCAGGGAAGTGGGAAAGGCTATGGGCACCGAGGCGTTGGGCCACGGGGCCGATGTGATCCTGGGACCTGCCATGAACATCCACCGGCATCCGCTTTGCGGCAGAAATTTCGAATACTACTCGGAAGACCCCCTGCTGAGCGGGAAAATGGCCTCGGCAATGGTCCTGGGGATACAGGAAACCGGAACCGCTGCTTGCCTGAAACATTTTGCCGCCAACAACCAGGAAACCAACCGGAACAACAACAACGTGATTGCAGACGAGAGAACGTTGCGGGAAATATATTACAGGGGTTTTGAGATCGCGGTAAAGGAGTCTTCACCCAAGACCATCATGACTTCCTACAACCGGATCAACGGCATTTACACATCAGAAGACAAGAACCTGCTGACGGATATCCTGCGTTATGAATGGAAATTTGACGGAGTAGTCATGACCGACTGGTTTGGCGGACAGGATGCCGTGGCCCAGATAAGCGCCGGGAACGATTTGCTGGAACCGGGTAAACGCCGGCAACGCCGCGCCATTATTAAAGCCGTAAAAAACGGAACCTTGCCGGAATGGGTACTCAATACGTCTGTCAGACGCATCCTCGAATTGGTGTCGGATGCTCCTTCATTTACAAAACAGGCTCAAGACCAGTCCTTAACAGAAACAGAGAACGCGGCCATAGCCCGCAAGGCTGCCGCTCGGGGGATGGTTCTTCTGGAGAACCGCGATGCCCTTCCTTTTAAAGACTCCATACAAAAGATCGCCCTGTTTGGAGTTTCCTCCTATAAACTGGTAGCCGGAGGTGTGGGATCCGGAGAAGTCTATGCCGCTTACACCGTTTCCCCTGCCCAAGGGCTGGAGGAAGCCGGCTACGTGCCTGACCGGGAAATCATGAAACGCTACGAAAGCTACACAGACAGTGTGAACCGCGCATACAAAAGAAAATGGAAATCCATTACCCAACGGATACTGGGTCAGGGATTGCCTGCAGAAATGCATCCGGGGAATGAAGCAATAGCCATGGCTGTAGCACAAAACCAGGCCGCCCTGATCACACTGGGCCGCAGAACGGGTGAATTCTCGGACCGGAAAATGGAAGGGGATTACCTGTTGACAACGACCGAAAAGGAACTGATTGATCATGTTTCAAAGGCCTTCCGGGATGCGGGCAAACCTGTCATAGTAGTTCTGAACGTGGGAGGCATTGTGGAAACGGCCTCCTGGACAGAGAAGCCGGATGCCATTATTCTGGCGTGGATGCCGGGACAGGAAGGCGGAAGGGCCCTTGCCGACATCCTTTCGGGAAAAGTGAATCCTTCCGGGAAGTTGCCCGTTACCATCCCGGTGCACCTGGAAGACCTTGCTTCCGATCGGGATTTTCCCCTGATAGATTTTCCGGTGAACTGGTTGTCTTTCATAGGAAAAAAACAAACACAACCGGAAACGGACAGGCCCAATATAGATTTCACCCAATACCGGGAAGGAATATACGTGGGATACAGGGATTTTGACAAAAACGGGAAAAACGTTGCCTACCCATTCGGATACGGGCTCTCCTATACGGATTTCCGTTATTCAAATGCCCTGGCTCATCTGGAAAACGGAAAAGTCGTGGTCAGCTGTCAAGTTACAAACAGCGGGAAAAGAGCCGGTCGGGAAGTGGTTCAGGTATACGTATCGGCCCCTGAGGGTTGGTTGGATAAACCCGTGCAGGAGTTAAAAGGCTTTTTTGCCACTTCGCAGTTGGAACCGGGAGAGTCACAGGAAATACATATTGCCATACCGCTGGAAAGTTTGGCTTCCTTTAATCCCGACATAGGATGGATGGTAGATTCCGGAGAATATACCTTCCGCATAGGATCTTCTTCAAGGGATATCCGACAAGAGGTCAGACTCCCAGGTATTCCAAAATTGATTTTGCCGCTTCCCTTCCGGCTCCCATTGCCAAAATGACCGTAGCGGCCCCGGTAACGACGTCTCCCCCGGCAAATACTCCCGGACGGGAGGTTACACCTTTTTCATCGGCAACGATCCCGTTGTGACGGTTGATCTCCAGCCCGGGTGTGGTTCGGGCGATCAGGGGATTGGACGATGTTCCCAGCGCAATGATGGCCACATCGCACGGAATATCAAACTCGGACCCGGGTATTTCCACAGGCCTGCGACGCCCGCTATCGTCGGGTTCGCCCAGTTCCATGCGGATGCATTTGAGCCCGGTCACCCATCCTTTTTCATTGCCCAGCACCGCCACGGGATTGGTCAGCATTTGAAAGGCTACCCCTTCTTCCCGGGCATGATGGACCTCTTCCACACGTGCGGGCATTTCCTTCTCGGTCCTCCTGTAAACGATCGTCACTTCCGCCCCCAGTCGCAAAGCCGTACGTGCGGCATCCATGGCCACATTTCCGCCTCCGACAACCGCAACACTCCTGCCCACGTAGATGGGCGTGTCTGAATCGGGAGCATAGGCACCCATCAAATTGCTTCGCGTAAGGAATTCATTTGCCGAGACGACCCCGTTCAAATTTTCGCCCGGAATGCCCATAAATTTGGGAAGTCCGGCGCCCGATCCCACGAAAACGGCATGAAACCCTTCGTTGTCCATCAGTCGGTCGATGGTAACGGTACGTCCCACAACTACGTTGCATTCAATCTTGACACCGAGTTTTCGAACCTGCTCAATTTCATAGTCTACCACTTCTTCCTTAGGCAAACGGAATTCCGGGATCCCGTATACCAAAACGCCTCCCGGCTTGTGCAACGCCTCAAAAACAGTTACGTCACAACCGGCTTTCGCCAAATCGGTGGCACAAGCCAGTCCGGCCGGCCCGGACCCGATTACGGCCACTTTCTTCCCGTTGGGTTTTATATCTTCAATCGGTGTGTATTTGTTCTTGCGTGCCCAGTCGGCCACGTATCTTTCCAATTTTCCTATGGCAACCGGTTCGTGCTTGATGCCCATGATACAGGCTCCTTCACATTGAGACTCCTGCGGGCAGACGCGTCCGCAAACGGCCGGCAGGGAAGAATCTTTCCCAATAATGGACGTCGCCCCGGGCATATCTCCGTCAAGAACGGCTTTTATGAATTGCGGTATCTGAATATTGACCGGACAGGCAGCCACACATCGGGGATTCTTGCACTGAACGCAACGATCCGCTTCCAATAAAGCTTCCTTGTGGTCGTATCCGAAACTTACTTCGTCAAAATTCCTGCTTCTGATTGCGGGATCCTGCTCGCGTACCGGTACTCTTGTCTTTTTATCCATTCTTCAATCCGATTTTGCATTTGTGATCCGCTTCCGCTTCCTGGGGTTTATACATGGTCTGTCTTCTCATGGCCTCGTCAAAATCTACCTGGTAGGCATCGAATTCAGGTCCGTCCACACAGGCAAATTTTGTTTTTCCGCCCACTGTAACGCGACAGGCCCCGCACATTCCCGTTCCGTCAACCATCAATGTATTCAGACTGACTATCAGCGGAAGGTTGTATTCTTTTGCCGTCAAAGTCACGAATTTCATCATGATCATGGGCCCTATGGCCACTGCCTGATCGTACGTACTGCCGCTGTCCATCAATTCTTTAAGTTTTGCAGTCACCAGTCCCTTGAAACCGTAGGAACCGTCATCCGTACAGATATACACCTTTTCCGCTACCTGTTTCATCTCTTCTTCCATAATGACCAGATCGCGTGTCTTGGCTCCGATGATCACTTCCACGTGCACTCCTTTTTGGTGCAGGTATTTCACCTGCGGATAAACGGGAGCTGTTCCAAGCCCTCCGGCCACAAATAAATATTTTTTGCTCCGCAAACTCTCCTCTTTTTCATGAATAAATTCGGAAGGCAACCCCAAAGGCCCTACAAAATCGGAAAAAGAATCTCCTTCTTCCAGGGCATATATTTTACGTGAAGATGCTCCCACGCGCTGGGTTACAATGGTTACCGACCCTGCCTGGGGATCGTAATCACAAATGGTCAAAGGAACCCTTTCCCCTTTTTCGCCAACACGGACTATTATGAATTGTCCCGGTTGGGCACTGGATGCCACACGGGGAGCCGACACTTCCATCAGGCAGATATCAGGTGCCAGGATGCGTTTTTTTAAAATTTTGTACATAAACCGGATCTTATTTTTTTGACGCGGCAAAGATAAATAAAAAAGCCCGTTTGGCAGTGTCAGGGCAAGCGTTCAAAAACGTATCCCTTCCTCTCCAGGCGCCTTATCATGCCGTCCAGATTGTCGTACAGCTTATCCGTTCTGGCAGGTTCCGTTCCGGGATGTATCAGCAATACGGCTCCATACAACCCGTTTTTCTTTTCAAATTCATAAAGCTGCTTCAACAAGTCACGGGAACTTCTGTAAGAAGGCATATCCGGTGTGGTATAGTCAGCACGTGTCAGAATGCCTGGAGTCAGGTGGAGCAATTCCAGTCCCATGGAAGCTGCCACACGCACCGTTTCCGTATTGAAATGCTCATAAGACGGCATAAACCAACTGACCTCAGGCAAATCCACACCCGCATCAGAAAGTTCTTTCATATTGTCGGCTATGTCCCTGCGCAGACTGTCCACCGAAACCAGTGATTTTTCAATATCCCCTTCCCAGGGAGCATACAGCAGATGCCTGTCTCCGTGAGGTCCCACGTAATGTCCCCGACGTATTATGTCACGGACCAGATCTTTCCATTGCGGATCGCGTAAACAGTTTCCTGTCAAAAAGAAAGATGCTTTTATCCCGTGCTTCTGCAATGTCTCCAGGACAGTCTGTCCTCCTTCAAAACGCTCGTCTGCCGTAAAGGTCAGGTAAATTGTCCGGGACCCGGGATTGATCCTGATGATTCCTCCCCTTTCGTCACGCTCCAATATCGGTTTGTTTTTTTCCGTATGCAGCAGGGCTGCTTCTTTCCGGCCCCTGATCTCTCTTTGGGACAAGTAATAGCTCAGCGAAGCCGTTCCGTCCATGGTGGGTTCGTTGGTCGCGTAATCCCATATCTCGTCATGATACAAAGCAACACCCTGATTAAAAGGAGCATAAGGATCCTTCCCGTCTGCCATGGAAAGGTATTCACCGTGTGCCGTATGCCGTTCTCTCAATAACGGTCCGTCAACCAGCCCTCCCGGAGTGCTTTTCCCTATAGTTACCAAATAGGAAGAGTGAGGCCGTTCCGGGTAATCCGAGCCTTTGGGATAATCCACGATCATGGAAGTGCCCCATGGATTGCATCCAAATAGCCAGTCACGCAGTGAAGCTTCCATTTCACGGTATGTGGTGTCTCCGGTAATTTTGTAATAAAGGTCTGCCTGAGTTATAGCGGCTGCCAGCAGGTTGTTGGAACACCACATATACGGGATCCCGTTCATAAAAGCACAGTCAGTACTTCTTTGCCTGATATGCTCCAGTCCCCACCGCATGTATTCCGTATATTTATCCGCTATAGGCGTGTCCGAAGAAGCCAAATAATAATGGCCCAGATTTACAAAAGGATAGAACTGATAATGCCGGGCCCTTCCCAGTTCCATCCACGGAGTCACTTCTTCCAGTTGTCCCCAGTAATCGGCTTTTTCCAGCCATTCCTCCCCTTCTCCCAGGTGATGGAAAACAGCCGCCGCCAATTGAACGTCATCCACATAATTGTCTTCTTCGTAAAAATACGGAGAAACCACGCAACACGTCTGGGTATTCCCGGGTTTCTCTTCCGCAAATACATAGGCCGGCAACGCTTTTGCCTTCATTTTGGAAGCAAAGGCGGGATCCGGGTCCTTGAACAATTCCGCCCCGAGAGCAAAAGCCGAGGCAAATTTTCCTGCCGAGGAGGCTACGCCGGTTGTCCTATTGATGTGTTCTGCCAGACCCTGCCTTTCCCCGGTAATAAAATACACCGGACGGCCCCCGTCGGGACCCCAGCCGTAATCAGCCTTATCGTTCACCGGAAGCCTGAACCCAACATGATCCCGGTCATCGGCTATCTGGTTGAACATCACCTTGTCTTCCGGGTTCATTTTCAAGAGCCATTCCAGGCCCCAGCGTATCTCGTCCAGGATATCGGGAATCCCGTTGGCTCCCGGCCGCCCTCTGTCATCATACCGGTCTCCGAATACGGTTTTGTCTTCCGCCTGTGTGTAAGCGAACATCATTTGGAAAGTGGCATTGGCACTGGTGGTAAGGTATTGCAGGTAATCGGTGGCATCGTGCCAGCCTCCGGTTACATCTATTTTTTCTCCGGAACGTTCGGGATGTAAGACTATGTACCCGTCATTCTGATGACAGTGAGCGTCCAGAAAAGGGTTGTATCCGCACCGCTGTTGCCTCATATAGTTCAATAAAAAATCGGCCGACCTGTCATAGACTTCCGTACCTATGCGAAAATCAGGAGATTCCACGGTGCCCTTTCCAGGAATGTCCATAACGATCCTGTATCCGCCCTCATCTTCCAGGGCTGAAAAATTCAAACGAAAGGCCGATGCCATAGCCCATTTTTGTGCAGGAACCTTCACAAGAGATCCGTCTTTCACGGACCCGGAAAAAACACATTCGCCTGTTTTGACGTCCAACACCCTGAAAGATCCCGGGTTTGTTTCTTCCTTTGAAATCATTACAGCAACCTTGATATCCCCGGGTAAATACCCCAGTTGATTGATGCGTATCCACACACCGGATTCCTGGGCTGTCAGGGTTTGCATATTGAAAAGGCAAACCAACATGATAATAAATGAACGTAACATAATCCTTATTTAGTTAGTACCGGATACAAATATATCCATAATAGTACTTACCTGAACAACGTAAGACGCATTCCGGCATAGATCCTTATACCCATCAGGGGACCCCAGATAATTGAGGCATTGAAATTTCCGGAAAAGGGATCATCGGCCGATATGATGGGATCGGGCTGTCGGTAATTCAAAAGATTTTCCCCTCCGGCATACAGTTCCACTTTGTTGAATTTCCTGGTGATCTGTGCGAAGAACATGGGAAATACCGGTGAATAATGATCTTCCCCTCCGGCTGCAAATGCGGGAATTCTTGCCGGGCCGTTCAATTGTGCCGTAACATCAAACACCCAGGAATCCGCAGGCGTCGTATATTGCAGGTTTAGCACTCCCTTGAACTTGCTGGTCAGGGGACGGTCCCTCAGTCCCTGACCTTTCATATTTACTTTGGAATCGTTGTAGCGGAAAGTAGCCAGCACAGAAAAACCGTCGAACGGTTCGGTAGTAAAATCCGCCTGCCACGTATTGGTGAAAGACCGGCCTTCCAGGTTGTAAAACAGGATGGACGGGACCGGGGCGTAAGAAAGGAATTCCTGGTCTGCTATCAACTGGTTGACAAAATCGGTGCGGAAATATTCCAAGCTCAGGGTAGAAGATCCTTCCCGACCGAACGGCAAACCCAGGGTCAGATTCAACCCGTATGTCCAGGCTTCTTCCGGTCCGGGAGTTCCCTCAAACAGGATCCTGCGTCCTGTTGACAAGACACCAATATTGTCCGTTATGCTGTTTGGCGTACGGAACCCCCTGCCGGCAGTAGCTCTGAATACCAGTTCTTCCATAAAATTATAACGTAGATTGACACCCGGAGTAAACAACCATCCGTAAAGGGTATTGTAATCGGCCCGGGCACCGGCTATTAAAACCAGTTTGTCTTCCCAATGCAACGTGTATTCGCCATAAACGCCATAAATGTCTTCATTGCGGCCCAGATCAAATGATTCCTCCCCGCCTGCCGGCCATCTGTCCACAAGAACCTGGTCAAGACGTTCCCACAGGGCACTCACACCCATCGTGATTTTATGAGATTCCCCCAGGCTGGACATAAAAACGGCATTGGCAAAAACGTCTTGTTGCAACGCATTGAAGTCTTTCAACCCAAAGTAGGCGTCCTGGCCGTGCAGGTTGTAATCCAGCACCAGTGCAATATTCGGGTCCACGTGATTATCATCTTCCGTTGCAGCTTCAGCTTCATGATCATGCTCATCCTGATGCATACCTTCCATGGCATGATCTTCATGATGTTCTTCCTCATGTGCAGACTCGTTCACATGTTCATGAGCATGTTCGTGCTCATGGTCGTGTTTCATCAATGGAATCCCCAACTTTGCATAAGCATTGATCCCCTTGTTCAGGATACGCGATCCCCACAGGATATTCTCCCGGCTTTCCCCGGGAAGCACCCACTGGTTGTCTTTCTGTCCTCCTTTTCTGTCTTCATACACCCCACGGAATCCAAAACGGAGCTGCACCCCGGACGCAGGGGCATACAACCATCTGTTAGCCAGCGAATAACGACTGGTCAGCGGTTCATCCAGAAACCCGTCTTCGTTAGCATCGTGTTGCATCAGATCAGCCGAACCGTGTGCCAGGATGACCGTACTCCATTGATCGTTCAACTGAAGCGATGACACAACATTGGCCTCGGTCCTCAACGCGCTGTTTAAAAACAGGTTGACAAACAGCGGCATTTGTGCAGTGGGTTTGCGGTATTCCATATTGATCTGGCCTGTTATGGCTTCATAGCCGTTAACCACAGACCCCGTTCCCTTGGCTATCTGGATGCTTTCCAGCCACTGGCCGGGCACAAAGGCAAGGCCGAAAGGGACCTGGATCCCTCTCATGGCAGGACGGTTTTCTTCCAGCATCTGGGTGTAATTCCCGCTAAGTCCCAACAGGCGTATTTGCCGCGCTCCGATGACCGCATCTGAATACCCCACGGAGACACTCGCCGAGTTTTCAAAACTCTCGGCAAGATTGCAACACGCCATTTTGCACAGGCCTGCGGCGGTGATTACCTCGGTTTTCACGGAAGAAAGGTTGGAAATATAATTGCCCCGGCGCCGACCGGTCACCTGCACTTCGTCCAGCGTACCGGAAGACTCGGCCAAAATAAATTCCAGATCACGGTCTCCCATCCCCACCTGTAGCGTATCGGGAATGTATCCCATAAAGGAAGCAGCGATCATTCCGGAAGAACCTTTTTGTACAGGGATGCTGAAACGGCCTTCCTCATTGGTATAAACCAGGCTTTCCACCGGGTCTCCCTGAACAGACGGGATCCAGTATACAGCCGCTCCGGCGGCAGCTTCCGCGCGCCCGTTCTCACCGGCAATAATTACTTTCCCACGGTAGGTTTGTGCGTGAAGACACACAGGTAACGTGAAAATTATAAGTAGGTATATGTATTTCATTGTTAATTGCGTTTATAATAATGATTAAAATTGTTTTACGTGCTGTAAAACAAATCATTATAAACGCAATGGAACAAGGAGCGCCCCCGGAAACACAGAATTATCCAAAGGCGGTTTGAGTAAAGAAACTACAGGTAATAAAGAACTTAATGCCAGCAAATCAGCGGTCATGCCTTCAATAATAAACAATTCCTGTACCGGAATGTCAGGAAATCCCTCACTTAAGAGGTCCTGAACAGACATGACAGGATCATCCACCATGAAAACCCTTGTACTGCAACAATTTTCATCATGTTTTTCGCTGCATCCTGTATGGCATTCTTTTTCGTTTCCGTGGATATCCCTGCAGGACGACGCTCCGGAAAACAGAAGGAGATTGACAGAACCGTCATGCAGACAACGATGTACGGACAAACCGGCAGATCCGGTAAGGAACGTACCTATCATAAAGATACAGAAAAAAGTATGTACCGTTTTTAACATAACCGCATGCAAAGATAATCGTTACTTTTGTATAATAAATAATCATACAGGTATGAAAGATTTTTTTAAGATTTTTGCGGCAGTAGTATTGGGAACGGCTCTTGTTCTGATATGCGGGTTCTTCCTGATTTTGGGATCCGTCACCAGTTTGCTGCAAGCCGGACTGGGCGGTACGACGGCGCGTGTTCCGGACAAGTCGGTGTTGGTTGTCAATTTTGACAAAGGAATTGCAACGCAGGATTCCGAACTTCCTTCATTCGGGTTTTTGCCTTTTCAATGGAATGCCGTACAGGGAGGAACGGGCTTTTTGGATATCGTCCACGCCATAGAAACGGCAGCACAGGACCCGGCCATCAGGATGATCTGTCTGGAACCGCAATACCTGAATGCCCAAATGTCTCATATTGAAGAGATCCGGAATGCATTGTTAACCTTCCGTCAAAGCGGAAAACCGGTTATCAGCTACGCGGATTTTTATTCACAGCAAGCATATTACCTGGCTACTGCAGCCGATAAGATCGTTTTAAATCCCGAAGGCGGAATAACATTGCAAGGGTTTAGTGTCAATGTCAATTATTACAAAGACCTGTTCGACCGGCTGGGGTTGGAGGCCCAGGTAATAAGACACGGAAATTTCAAAAGCGGAGGCGAACCTTTTGTCGCATCGCGGATGAGCGATCCCGAAAGAACGCAATTGAAAGAATACCTGCAATCTGCATGGGGACACTGGGCATCTGAGATGGACCGCGCACGTCATCTGGAAGACGGCACTATTGATCGTATTTGTAATTTGTCTTTTTTGACCGAGGCCACACAAGCCGTGGAAACAGGACTGGCAGATGAGCTATGGTTGCGGGATGAGCTGATATCCTATTTAAGTTCTGTTTACGATGGCCTGCCTGAAAACAGGATTCCGAAAGTCGGTCTTCAGGATTATATACAACACTTGCAGCTTAGTACGAATAAATTCCCAAGAGAAAAGATAGCGCTTGTCTACGCTACGGGAGATATTGCCCTGGGGAAAGGATCAGGACAGGTTTTCGCGGAAACTTTTGCGGATCAGTTGAGAAAATACCGCAATGATTCTACCGTTAAAGCCGTTGTTGTACGTGTTGAAAGTCCGGGTGGAGACCCCCTGGCATCTGCTATCATCGCAAGGGAACTTCAATTGACAAGAGAAATTAAGCCGGTTGTCGTATCCATAGGAGACATGGGAGCTTCGGGGGGGTACTGGATAGCCAGTGCAGCAGACGAGATCTATGTCAATCCCTCAACATTGACCGGTTCTATTGGAGTGTATAGCATTTCTTTCAACGGTGAAAAGACCATGAACGAATTATTGAATATCCGGAACGAAACGGTAGACACACATCCTTTCAGTCACTTTGATTCCTATTACCACAGTAAAAGCGAACGGGAACTGGAAATAATAGGGAAACAGGTGGAAACCACATACAACCGCTTTCTGGATGTCGTTTCCCTCAACAGGGCTATGGACAGACAGACGGTAGCAGGTTTGGCAGACGGAAGGATCTGGTCAGGAACGGATGCAATTGCCAACGGTCTGGCGGATCAAAAAGGAGGTCTTGCCGATGCTATCAGGAATGCCGCTTTGGAAGCAGGTATTACGGACTATCGGTTGGTCGTTTTCCCGAAACCCTTCAGAATCATGGATTTGATCAATATGTCCGGACGAAAAGTAATGGCAGACCCGCAAACAATCATTCAAAATCAAATTCGGGATCTTCTTGGCGAACGGGGGATTCAGGCCCGTTTGCCTTTTGATGAACAAGCATTATCGTGGTAGTATCAGGCGTTACCCTGTAACGGTTGTCTATCCGGTATCCGATGACCCATACAATGTCCTGCCCTGAACACAACAGATGAACATGCTGTTTCTGGTACAGGGGGATTTTCAAATCGGTTAGGAAATCACTGATTTTTTTTAAACAGTTCATCCCCAGGGGCATAAATTTGTCCCCGGGTTTCCATTTCCGTATTTTCAGGGGATAGCCCAGCTTGTCACCATCCAGGGCAGCCGTTTTGGCATCTTCAGGGATGACAAATCCGGGTGTACGGTCAATTTGTTGTACGGTTACATCCACAGATACAGCGTTCTCCAGAAGGTCACGAATCACCAGTTCGTCCCGATCTATCCAGACAATATGTGATCCGGAAACAAAACGCTTTCCGCTCTGCCCTTCCATGGCAGCAGATATGGCTTCTGTCTGGGCCGGGTTGAACCCGTACGGAGCAAGGAATTCATGAAGCAGAAAATCCATATGTTCCTGGTTCAAAAGGGCAGGTATAGAAAACCCTCTTTCGGATTGACAAAATTCACGTTTTTCCGTGACATAGGCGTCAAGCACTTGCTGTGCCTGTAGAAAATTTTCTGCATTTTTCCCAAACCTTGGAACAATATTGGGACTGATCTCTTCCAAAACAGGCATCACCAGATGCCGAATTTTATTCCGGGCAAAATCCGTTTGCAGGTTGGTGGAATCCGTTCTGTACGGGATGTTGTGTCCTCTTGCATATTCTTCTATCAGTGAACGTGGTACGTCCAGCAGCGGCCTGATTACATTCCCGTTCTTTTCCCTCATACTGCACAAACCCCTGACTCCTGTTCCCCTGATAAGATTAAGTAACAGGGTTTCGGCCCTGTCGTTGGCATTGTGGGCTATAGCTGTATGCGAGAATCCTTCTTTATTAGATAATTCTTCAAACCATTGATAACGAAGCTCTCTGGCAGCCATTTCCAGGGAAATTCCCTTTTTGCAAGCATACTCTTTTGTAAGGACCGTTTTTCTGAAAAAAGGAATATGATTTTTTTTTGCCCATGATTCCACAAAACCACTATCCTTGTCACTTTCTTCTCCCCTGAGCGAAAAATTCATATGTGCAATCGCCGTCCGGGAACAGATCCGGCTTCCTTCCGGCGTTTCAATCCAGCGTAATAACAAATGTGCCATAACCATGGAATCCACACCCCCGCTGACAGCCATTAGCAGGCCGTCAATGGGATCCGTCATCAATCGTTTAACCGCTGCATAAAATGCACGCTCGACCATATTTTTCCTATTTATTGGATATGGTATAGGAAAGCCCTATGGAAAGCACTTCCCTGAACTGTACCCTGGGCGCTTTGTTCCCGTCTTTATCGGCAATTTGTATATTGTCATCGTAAATCAGGTTGGTGCGGATGTTGGCACTCATGAATTTGTTAACCTGCATGGAAACGGAAAGATCCCAGAAGACCTGAATGTTCTGGGGTTTGTTCAGATAATCGGAAAAAAGCGTCAATTCAGAATCCACTTTGACGTTTTTAAATACTTCTTTATCCATTTTAACTTTCAACTGGGCCCCGAACTCCATGCGAACACTTTCATCTGGTTTATTACCGTAATTCTCGCGCAATTCAGGCACCCGGACTACAACAATTCCTCCCGTTAACGGAGCGAAGGTCATGGATAACCAGGGAAACGGCTGGTAATCCATACCCAGCGCCAAAGTGGTATACAAAGGAGCTGCAAACTGAGACACCAATGTAGTGTCCGTATTAGTGTATTTATAACCTTTAGCCATCTGGGTCTTTATTCCCAATGCAGCTGAAAAATAAAGTTTTTCCGTTGCTTTGTATCCGAATTTGGAATCCAGGGTCACCCTGTCATCCGTTTTTTTAAGAATATCCCCGAACATTTTTACAAATCCGTAGCCTATCTGGAAGCGGTTCTGAAACTTAATGTTGTTTTTGTCGTAATTGGCTTTGGCATCAATATATCCTCCCAGGGCAATGGAGCTGTTTCCCCCCGCTGCCCAGTTTGTCAGTGAAGTCTGGGAAAAGTTCAGTTGTGACAATACGGAATTTGTCCAAAAAGTAGGTTTTTTGGGAGCCGGCATATTGGCCAGCGCCTCTTTGCGGCTTTGCTCTATGAATTGTGCAATAAGAATGGAATCTTCAATGGCCCGCTGCCGGGCTGAATCCACTTTGGCTGCCAGCCGGATATACATCCTTGTCAATTCTTCATAAGTGGGTATTTTCGTACTGTCTTTACCCAATGAATCCACCCTTACGGTTTCCTGTGCAAAGGCAACCGTCAATGTCATACACAATGACACGGCGATCAATACTATTCTCTTCATAGAACTTTTCTTATTCCTGGTCTGCTTTTACATCATCGGCACAAAAGGCAAATCCCAGGCGTTTGCCTGTCTGCATTTTGGAACTGTCAATTTTGGCATTCATTTGTTCTACAGTGGCAACGGCAACAGTTTCATAGGGAGGAGCCAGCAAGTCAAATGAAAGACTGTACAAAACAGCCGTTTCCACCACATTTACAATAGCATTCTTATCTATCGTTCGTTTGCCGAAAGCAGCAAGATCTCGTGTTTGCTGTCGCTTTCCTTCGGTAAAGTAACTTTTGTCCTTGTTGATGAATATCCTGGCCACCAGGTAACCCAGGTCATCTTTACGGTTGTATTTGAACGAATCGGTTAGAAAATTGTATACGGAAATAACGCCGCAATACGTAGAAAACGGTTCCTTTTTTGCGTATTCGTTCTTCCAAACGGGGTGATCCCTGTCAAACTGGAAAATATCGGTATGCATGCTGAACAGCAAAATGTCATCTGCAAATTTCAGCTCGGCCTCAAATTTTCCGCGGTCCCTGTATTCGAAACGTACACGGCGGTTTTCCCCGTCTTCCAGAAGCTCGTTGATGTCGTTGCTCATTTCGTGCAACACTTCCTTAGTCAGGTTGAATACCTCAAGTGTTTGCAGGTAAACTTTGTTTTTCAACTGGGATTTTTCGTTCAATCCTTTAATGATCTGCTGTCTTGCAGGACGCGTTTCTGAATTTGTCATGATTTATTGTTTAATAGGCCCTGGCAAATACGACTCTTTGCGCCGAGGGTTTTCCACTGTACATACATATTCCGGGTTTGGGGTCTTCCCTTTCGGGTATCAGTCGTATGGTAGCTTTGGTTTCTTCTTTGATCTTTGCTTCCGTTTCTGCGGTTCCGTCCCAGTGGCAGAGGAAAAACCCTCCGCCTTCTATACGTTCCCGGAATTCTTCGTAACTATTTATCTCAAAAGTGTTCTTGTTTCTGAAATCAAGGGCTTTCCGGTAAATGTTTTCCTGGATCTCATCCAATAATCCTTTTATGGCATCTTCTATTCCTTCCAGTGGCAGGAGCTGTTTCTGCATGGTGTCCCTGCGAGCCACCTCAACAGTATTGTTTTGCATATCCCTGGGACCTACCGCAATCCTTACGGGAACCCCTTTCAGTTCCCATTCGGAAAATTTAAAACCGGAGCGGACATTGTCCCTGTCATCCAGCTTTACGCTCAGCCCTCTCTCCTGAAGACGGACTTTCAGGTTTTCCAGGTGTGCACAAATTGCCCCCATTTCTTCCTCTCCTTTATATATGGGAACAAGGACAACCTGAACGGGTGCCAGTCTGGGAGGCAACACCAGCCCGTTATTGTCTGAATGAGCCATGATAAGAGCTCCCATCAACCGTGTGGAAACGCCCCATGAAGTGGCCCATACGTAATCCAGTTTTCCTTCCTTGTTGGCAAACTGAACATCAAACGCTTTGGCAAAATTCTGTCCCAGGAAATGAGACGTACCGGCTTGCAGGGCTTTTCCGTCCTGCATCAAAGCTTCTATACAAAGTGTTTCAACAGCCCCGGCAAAACGTTCGGAAGCCGTTTTCGGACCTGTCCAGACGGGCAGGGACATTACTTCTTTGGCAAAAGAAGCATAAACGTTCACCATGCGACGGGTTTCTTCCATGGCTTCCTGAGCGGTGGCATGTGCCGTATGCCCTTCCTGCCACAAAAACTCCGTGGTTCGCAGAAATAACCTGGTTCTCATTTCCCACCTTACCACATTGGCCCATTGATTACAAAGAATGGGAAGATCGCGGTAAGATTTGATCCAATTACGGTAGGTATTCCATATAATTGTTTCGCTGGTGGGACGAACAATAAGTTCTTCTTCCAATTTTGCATCGGGATCCACAATCAGGCCTTTCCCTCCGGGGTCTGCCATCAGTCGGTGATGCGTAACCACAGCACACTCTTTGGCAAAACCTTCCACATGTTCGGCTTCCCTGCTTAAAAACGATTTGGGAATAAATAAAGGAAAATAGGCGTTAACATGGCCGGTTTCCTTAAACCTCCGGTCCAATTCCGCCTGCATTTTTTCCCATATGGCATAACCGTAAGGTTTGATCACCATACATCCCCTGACCGCTGAATTTTCAGCCAGTTCCGCCTTTATTACCAGATTGTTATACCATTCAGAATAATTTTCCTCCCTGTTCGTTATCTCTTTTGCCATATACGTTTGTTTACTGGTACAATATTTGTTGTTATTTTTTGTAGAAAACAACGCTGAAAAAATTGTTTTTTTCCTTTATTTTTAATATATTTGGTGCAAAAGTACACAATTTGCTTTAAATATAAACAGGAGGTGCAAAATGAAAAAGTTTTTTATCCTATTGTTGCCGGTCGCCGGACTACTGGCTGTTTCTTGCGGCTCGGGCTATCAAGTAGCGTCCTCCAGGTATGATGATGCTACCTACTTCAGACCGGACGTAACCGCCCGGGTACACCTGCTTGCCACGGCAGAAGAAGCCGACGAACTGATAAACCAAACCATTGAGCAGGCGCAGAAGGAAGGAGCAAGAGTGGAAACGGTTTATACCAATCCGGACGGTGTAGTCAATATTGACGTTGAGCCGGGAACGACATATTTAATCGCCAACCAGAACAACGACACTTATGCGCGTAAGCTTCAACTGTTCGATGACGAAGATCAGGATTTCTGCCTGACCATCAACATGGATTTCGGCTACGACTACATGTGGTCGGACCCCTATTACATGTCATCCTGGTACAGCCCCTGGCACAGACCGTGGCGCTGGTACAGACCCTATGCTTACTGGACCCAATGGTACTGGTATCCACATTCCTTCTATAATGATTTCTGGTACTACGACTGGTGGTACAATGACTGGTATTATCCGGCCTGGACCTATTCGTCCATGTGGTATGGACCCGGTTACACCTATTATTACGGATATCCATACTATCATCATAGCGGTTACGGATCCCACAACCGTTATGACAATGATTCTCCTTACAGGGATAACCGCAGGGACAATCTCAGGAGGGTGGAACCGAATAATATGGTGGCTTCAAATTCCACACGTTCCGGCGGTTCCTACAGAAGGGCAAATCCGCAGATTGATCAGATCTCCGGAGGACGCACTACAAGGACACCGGTAACAGATGATGTGAAGAACCCGGTTACAGAACGCGGAACCACAAACTACAGAAGGGTGACCGGAACAACCAATTCGGAAGCTGTATACAGGGATCCGTCAACCAACACCAGGTCCCGTTCCGAACAAACCACAGGAAACACGTTTTACCGCAGATCTACCAACCTGTCACAAAACAACAGGGACAACAACCGTTCCTCCTCCACATCGTCTACCATCAACCCGGGGAACAGCCGCAGTTTTTACAGGGGTGATCAGACAGGTTCTGCAAGGATCAACAATAATTCCGGAAGTTCACGCGTAACACGTTCTTACGGAACCAGTTCGGGCAGCCGTTCCAATGTAAGCACCCAGACACGTTCCTATAACAGGAGCAGTTCTTCCTCTTCTTATTCTTCCGGCAGCAGAAGCACGGGAAGCTCATTTGGTTCGGGCTCCACGCGTTCTTCCGGTGGAAGTTCAGGTGGTGGCGGAAGTGTTTCCCGTTCCGGATCAAGCGGCGGTTCATACCGCAGATGATCCGTATAAATAAATTACATATTTGATCCCTTAAAAAATGAAAAAGTATCTGATTTTGATCGCTTTGGTTTTCCCTATTGCCCTTTCCGGCCAAAATGCCTGGGATGCTCTCCGTTATTCACATCTGAATTACCAGGGTACGGCTCGTTCCATGGCTTTGGGTAACGCCGTAACTGCGCTGGGAGGTGATTTCGGATCCATTATGCTCAATCCTGCAGCATCTGCCGTTTATCCTTACTCAGAGATTACCTTTACCCCATCCCTCTCCACACAGTTTTCCCGGGTCAGTTATTTTGGTCAGCAAACCGATGATCGTTATACCCGGGGGGGCATATCAAATGTAGGGTATGTCGGAACACTGGACCTGTCAAACAGCACCGGATTGATCTCCCTTTCCTTCGCAGCAGGTTATAACAAAGTCCAGGATTTTACACAACGCACCTCCGTTCGCATGAACGATGCGGTAACCAGCTGGCTGTCTCCCGTAGCAACCATGACTGACGGGATTCCATATACAGATCTTGAATCCGGAGACGACTACAATCCATACTATGATTCCAATGCGGCATGGCGGTCCATCCTTGCCTGGGACACATACCTGCTTGATCCTCTTCCCGGAACTACGGACCAATATATAGGTGCCACGGAAAATCTGGACGGAGAAATGATTGTTGTAGGCGGTCCTCTTGATCAACGTTTTGTTAAAGAATCAACGGGAAGTATGGGAGAATACCTCCTGAATATGGGAGCAAATATCGGGAACCGTTTCTTTGCCGCATACAGTCTCAATTTTCGGAATATTTTTTACCGGACTTACGAAAAATTTACTGAAACATCACAGAATCCCGAGCATTTTGAAACCGGATTTTCATCCTTTTCTCATTCATACGACCAGGTCACTACAGGTATTGGCTTCAACATGAAATTCGGGATCATAGCCATTCCTTTTAAAAACATGCGGCTTGGGGCCAGTGTTACCTCACCTACCTGGACCTCCCTGACCGACGATTGGCAGGAATACATGACTGCCGAGTTTTTGGCCGGGAATCAGTCTTCCAGCAGCCCAGTGGGAGTCTTTTCATACAAGGTGCGTACCCCTTGGCGTTTTAACGCAGGACTTTCCTATACATTCGGGACATTCGGACTGATCAGCTTAGATTACGAAGGCGTTGATTACACAAGCATGAAACTGGCTACACGCAACGACAGATGGGCTTTTGAAGATGAAAATGAACTCATCCGTTACGGATCTGAAAGCACACGTTTCCTTTTTGCCAATAATTTCCGTGCCGGGCTGGAGATCCGTATAGCACAAATGGCAATAAGAGGCGGGTACAGTTATTACGGTTCTCCGGAACGCAGTTTTCAACCGACTCACATAGCCTCGGGCGGTTTGGGATTCCGTGCGAATCAGTTCTTTGCAGATATGGGAGTTTCATACCGTTTGGGAGAAACAGAAGGTTTCTCACTTTATGACACGGGAGATGACCAGATCCACGGACAAAACACATTGTCCCGACTACGAGTATTATTTACCGTAGGGCTTCGTTTCTAAGGCTTTCCAGGATTCAGGGCCTTCATTCATGATAAGATCAAGTATGCTTTGGCCGGGAATAAAAGCGTGTTTCCGGGCAAAGACCTGATAATACGGAACAGGCTCGTAGACTGGTCCGGTTTTGCGATAATCATGATCCCGGTAACCGGATATGTAGGAATCGGTAAATGTTACCTTTATATTACAGTCCAGTGTTTCCAGACACCATTTCAGAATGGCCGTGTTGTATTCAAACAGCGATAACGGTTCTTCCAGCCGGTAAAACGGCAAAATCTCTTCACGGTAAAACTCATAATAGGGAGAAGATCTGTATGCGGATTCTATAGCCAGCCGATGTATCCGCTGCCAGTCTTTTGACATATCAAGCATTACTTCACGAATGGGCGTTTTCATCCCGTGTTTGCGAATTACGGGTATGATCAGCCATTGGGGACCGTTGGCACCACATATGGAGCAGCGATTCCTCAACGTCTGTTTCTGATAGTTTTCGTGTTGTTCCAGAACCCATTCCCCTGTCCCCTTAAAAACTGAGAAACAGGCGATCGGCGGCCAGTATGCGGTTGTAAAGAAGGCTTTCACGTTATTCTTCTTCCATATACTTTGTCTTACTGGGAATGATTCCGCGGTTTGAAGCCCGGATGAAAGAAAGAATGGCATCCCTTTCTTCAGAAGGATCCAGCACTTCTTCCACTTTTCGGCATGCGTCGCTGATATTCAATCCTATCTGGTATATGATCCGGTAGACATCATGAATCCTTTCAATCTGTTCGGAAGTAAAACCTCTTCGGCGCAGGCCTATTACGTTTATTCCCCCGTAACATAGCGGACGTCTTCCCGCAAGCACATAAGGAGGCACATCTTTTCCGATCATGGATCCGCCCGATATCATAGCATGCGTTCCAATACGTGTAAACTGATGAGCCGCGGATGCCCCGCCTATAATGGCATATTCATCCACATGCGTTTCTCCGGCCAAACCGACGTAAGAAGTCAGGATCACATTCTGTTTCACCTGACAATCATGGGCGATATGCACATAGCTCATTATCAGACAATTGTCATCAATTCTTGTAACTCCTACATGACTGGCGGCTGTTCCCCGGTTTATGGTAGCGTATTCTCTGATAGTAACGTTGTTCCCGATTTCCACGTAAGATATCTCACCGGAAAATTTCAGATCCTGTGGGACCGCGCCTATCACAGCCCCGGGGAAAATCCTGCAGTTATCGCCTATGGTTACATAGTCCATGATGGTGACATTTGGCCCTATTTGTGTTCCCTGGCCTATCCTGACATGTTCCGCTATTGTGGTAAACGGCCCTACCTCTACATTTTTACCAAGAACGGCTTTCGGATGTATCAAATTCAGTTTTTGTGACATAGCATTTTATTTCATTTGTTTTCTTATCAATCCGGCAACGGCCGCATTGGCAGCATGACCCGGTTTATAAGCGCGGATACTGCCCTTAACACGTTTTCCGGCCAACATCAAATCACCTAAAAGATCCATGGTTTTATGACGGGCACATTCATCGGGGAAGCGTAATCCGGAATCATTGAGATATCCCTTATGAATATTTAATTGCGGTTTGTTGTACAATTGCCTTAATAACTGCAGGTCCTCCGGGTTGATCTCTTTTTCAGAGATAACCAGTGCATTTTCCAGATCCCCGCCTCTAACCAGCCCTTTTTTGAACAGGGACAATATTTCATCTAAAAAAACGAAAGTTCTGCTGGCAGCGATCTCACTGTAATAATCCGTTTCTTCATTATAACTGAAAGCCTGTTTGCCAAGTATACGGGAATTGAAATCAATGGTAACTTCCACTGTTAACTTCTCTGATGGATGGATTTCTATAACTGTCCCAGATTTTTTTTCATTGAATACAATTGGTTCTGATATTGTTATATATTCTCTTTCGGCTTGCTGAGTTAAAACGCCCGTTTCCTTTATAAAACGGGCAAAAGGCAATGCGCTTCCATCCAGAATTGGAATTTCTCCACCCCACATTTGCACAAGCACATTGTCAATCCCCATGCCAAAGAAAGCAGACAAGAGATGTTCGGTTGTTCCTACAGTTACATCATCTTTTGACAAAACCGTACTTCTGTTAGTTGTAACCACAAAATCCGCCACTGCTTCTAAAACAGGCTGCTGCGGGATATCCATACGCTGAAAACGAATCCCGTACCCTTCCGGAGCGGGACATATCCTGATGGCTGTCTTATTCCCCGTATGTAAACCAATACCGTTTATTTCAATATCACTGAGAACTGTCTTTTGTTTCATTTAATTTTTCATTCCTGATCTTTTGAAGCGGGCATACGCTCTCATAAAGATTTTGTGATCAATGGCCGGCATCCCTAACAAGATACTACCCTCTTCTTTTACAGGACCTATGACACCGGTTTGTGCGCCTAACTGCGTACGGGCAGGTATTCGCAAATGTCCCACGATCCCGGCCTGACCTCCAATCATGCAATTGGGCCCCAGATGTGTGGAACCGGCTATGCCGCTTTGGGCTGCCATTACAGTGTTTTCACCTACCTCCACATTATGGGCTATCTGGATCAGGTTGTCCAGCTTGACCCCTCTGCGAATAATTGTAGAGCCCATAGTAGCTCTGTCTACCACTGTGTTGGCCCCGATCTCCACATTGTCTTCAATAATGACATTCCCTGTTTGAGGGATCTTGCGATACGTGCCATCGGATGTGGGAGCGAAACCGAATCCGTCAGATCCTATAACGGCATTGGCGTGTATGATACAATTATCACCAATTATACAATCGTCGTAAACTTTGACTCCGGGATAAAGAACAGTGCCCGCGCCAATGCGGACATTATCTCCAATAAACACCTGGGGATAAATCTGTGCTCCGTT
>JAAYYL010000013.1 GCA_012515395.1 Bacteroidales bacterium | reverse complement strand
GAACCCTCAAAAACGCAGGAACCCTCAAAAACGCAGGAACCCTCAAAAACGCAGAACTCGGCCCCGGAGGACAACTCGGCAAAAATGTCTGCCAAAACCGGCACGGTTTCCATAAAAAACCTGATGCGCCAAAACGGGAAGAACCGGGAAACTCCAAAAGAACAAGAATCTGAAAAGGACGTTCCCGCAGAGCATGAAAATGGGATACAACCCGAAGATTTGCAAAAGATACTGCCCGGTCTGTATGCACTTTTTGAAAGCAGACCTCATTTGTCGGCTACCCTTTCCCGTTGTGCACCAACGGTGGTTGAAGGCCATATTGTCCAGTTCAAAGTAATCAACGAACTGCAGAAAAACTGGATTGAGGAACGTTTTGGTGTCACTATAGACCAATACCTGCGTAAATCATTAAAAAACAAAAATGTGAAGGCTTCATTGGCGGTAGAGGAATCTCTGGAAAATACCCCTGACGGAACTTGTTACATGCCCGAAGAAAAAGCAAGGTTCATGGCGGAAAAACACCCTCAGGTAGCTGCTTTGAGGGACGATCTGAATCTGGATATCAGTTAATCATTGCTTATTATGCGTTTACATTGTCAGAACCTGGTTAAAAGATACGGTTTGAGAACCGTGGTGAAGAATGTTTCCATCTATGTGGACCAGGGTGAAATCGTCGGTCTTTTGGGACCAAACGGAGCCGGGAAGACCACCAGTTTTTACATGATAACCGGTTTGATCAAGCCCAACAACGGTAAGATATTTCTGGATGACGAAGAAGTAACTTCCTATCCCATGTACCAGCGGGCGCAAAAAGGAATCGGGTATCTGGCCCAGGAGGCTTCCGTATTCAGGAAGCTGAGTGTGGAAGACAACATCATGTCTGTTATGGAATTATCCGCCTTTACAAAAGCAGAACGGAAAGAACGGATGGAAAAACTTATTGAAGAATTTGGCTTGCAAACGGTTAGAAAAAGTTATGGTATCCAGCTTTCCGGGGGGGAACGCCGCCGTTGTGAAATTGCCCGGGCTCTGGCGCTTGACCCCAAATTTATTTTGTTGGATGAACCTTTTGCCGGAGTTGACCCGATTGCCGTGGAAGATATTCAGCAAATTGTAGCCCAGCTCAAGACCAGAGACATCGGGGTGATCATCACCGATCACAATGTACACGAGACACTGGCTATCACAGACAGGGCTTACCTGTTGTACGAAGGAAGCATTTTGGAAAGCGGAACTGCAGATGAACTGGCGGCCAATCCGGAAGTCAGGCACAAATACTTGGGACAAAATTTTGAATTGCGAAAAATCATTCCCGTTAACCGGGAAAAAGATCTCAATCAAAACTGATTCCCGCAAAATCCACAATTTTTAAAGCTAAGTCTTTATAAAAACCGGGATTCAAGCTTCTTCGGTATGGTGCAATATGTTCCATAAACCCTTTCATATTTTCCTGATGAACAGGGTCTGCCGGAGGAGACTCCATTTTTAACGGATTTATGGGTTTCCCGTTCCTCCATACACGGAAATCCAGATGCGGTCCTGTTGACATCCCGGTACTTCCCACATAACCGATAATTTCTCCCTGAGCTACACGTTTACCTACGAAAAGCCCTTTTGCATAACGGGATAAATGAAGGTAAGCGGTAGTATATACACTATTGTGCTTTATTTTTACCGTATTGCCGCCCCCGCGTGTATATTTCCTTTCGGTAACCACTCCTTCGCCTATGCTCATGACAGGTGTTCCCGTGGGTGCGGCATAATCAACGCCTGTATGCGGCCGGACCACCCGGGTTATGGGATGCCTCCTCGCATAGCTGAATCCAGAACTCACTCTGGAATACCTTAAAGGAGCCTTTAAAAAAGTACGTTGCAGATTTACTCCGTTTTGGTCCCAGTAGCCAGGAACACTGTCCTGGACATAACGGAAAGCCAATTGTTCTTCTCCGGAGCGAATAAACGCAGCAGCCAGTACAGGTCCTGCTTCCACTTCTTCCCCGTTAAGCATATATGCTTGGTAATAAGCCCGGAAAGTATCTCCTTTGCGAAGGCCGAAAAAATCTACCGTCCATGCATAAACCTCGGACAAACCATTAGCTACCAGCGGATTGTAGCCGGACTCTGCAAGATTTTGCCACAAAGAAGTCGTTATGGTCACATCCACAAATTTTTCTTCCGTTACCAGTGGAAATTCACAGCGGGAAACCCACAGGCTGTCGGTTAAAGAGAAACAAACATGCGTTCTGAAATCCTCTTTGTAGATCATATAGGAAGGTTGCGCGGAATCCGGTTCATACAGCAGTGTGTAAGCATTTCCCGCCCTTAATTTTCTCATGTCAAAAACATCCCTGAAATCGCGTGAAACCGCAAATATTACGGCATAATCAATTCCCCTGCGTTGCAAGATATCGGCAAAATTTTCATTTCTTCTTACCGCATCATTTTCCGTTTCATAGCCCAGAGAAGGCAGGTTGAACAAACGGCAAAATTGTTCAATCTGTCCGTCGGTTTCTTCTGCCGGACACGGCGGGGCAGAAATTTCCTCCTGCGTTTTTTCCCTGTTACATCCAATAAATACAATGCTGATTATCAGTAATATATACCACTTTTTCTTCATGCTGAAAAATTTCTTCACATACAAAACTAAAAAAAAATCAGGCATTGTGGAATTTTCTGTAACAAAATGGGAAATAGTGGAAAAGTTTTTTTACTTTTGCATTTAAGATATATGGCATAAACGTGGCAAAATTTATTGGAGAATACAATGCGAAACTGGACGATAAAGGTCGCCTGGTATTTCCTTCCGGTCTGAAAGCACTGGCAGATACCAATGTTTCGCTTCGCTTTGTTGTGAAGAAAGATCTGTTCAGCCCTTGCCTGGAAATGTATTCTTACGACGAGTGGGAAAAACAGTCCGAAGCCGTAAAAGCCCGCCTCAATCCCTCTTTCAACCGGGAACATGCCGTTTTGTGGCGTGCTTATATGAGTAACCGGGCCGTTGTAGAACCCGATGAAAAAACAGGAAGGATATTGATTCCCAAACATTTGCTTAACATGATAGGCGTTAACAAAGAAGTGATCTTTGCCGGAGCCGATTTTAAAATAGAATTATGGCCCAAAGAATCCTATCACTCAAGCCTGATCAGTGAAGACGACTATGTATCGCTTGCAGAAAAGCACCTTTCCTAATATTGGTTCCTATGGGTTTGTATCACACACCGGTTCTTTTGAGAGAAAGTATCGAATCTCTGAACATAAAGTCCTCAGGCATTTACCTGGATGCCACCTTTGGAGGCGGTGGTCATTCCCGTGCCATTTTGGAACAGCTTGGACAAAAGGGTCGGCTATTGGCCTTTGACCAGGATCCGGATTCACAGCAAAACATACCGGATGATAACAGAATATCCTGGATCCGCTCCAATTTCAGATTTATACATAATGTTTGCAAATACAGGGGTGTTACCGGTGTAGACGGCATTCTGGCCGATCTGGGTGTCTCCTGGCATCAATTTGATACGGCAGACCGGGGCTTTTCCTTTCGTTTTGAAGCTCCGCTGGACATGAGAATGAACCGTGAAAGCGGAAAAACAGCCGCTGAAATTCTGAACAACTACTCCCGTAAAGACCTTGCTTCGCTTTTTTTCAGATTTGCCGAGTTTAAAAACGCCGGAGCGTTAGCAGGTGCCATTGTGGAAGCGCGCAGCCCGGGATCTTTGCAAACCACCGGAGACCTGGCCCGCGCCCTGGAGAGATTCATACCCCGGAACGCGGAACACAAATTCCTGGCCAAAATCTACCAGGCCCTTCGCATGGAAGTAAACGAGGAGATCCGGGCGCTGGAAGGATTGCTTAACCAGAGTATTCCCCTGTTAAACCCCGGGGGCAGACTGGTTGTTATTACTTACCATTCCCTGGAAGACAGAATGGTTAAACATTTTATCCGGGATGCATCCGCCAACGGGCTTATACGTCCCGTCAACAAGAAACCGATCCTTCCCCGGGAAGAAGAAATTCAACAAAATACGCGAGCCAGAAGTGCAAAACTTCGTGCTGCAGAAAGAACGGAGGAAAAGATCCATGCGTAAAAGCGAACAGATCATAGCCACTTTGTTCGGAGGACGGGCCCTGTTAAGAGGTCTGGTTTCCAACCATTTGAATTTCATTTTGTACATCTTCTTTCTGCTGATTCTCTATATCAGCATGAATAACGCTATTGAAAAAACCCTGCTGGAGAATTACAGGCTGGAAAAAGAGCTTCAGCTGCTCCACGCCGAATATACCCGTAAAGCTGCCGATCTGATGCAACAGAGCCGGCAGCAGGAAATTGAAAAACAACTCAGGTTGAAAGGATCTTCCCTTGAAGCTCCGGAAAACCCACCTGCATGGATAAAAAGCGAACGATGAATACATACGGTAAAATGTTGATCGTCTATTTTTGCTATCTGCTGACCGCATTGCTGGCCATCGGACAGATCGTACGCTTGCAGTTTTTCTCCGATTACCGGGACCAGCTGGATGCCATTGTCTACAGAACCATAGACATTCCTGCCTACCGGGGAAGCATCCTGGGATATGACGGACGCGTTCTTGCCAGTACGGTTCCCTTTTATGAAATACGGATGGATTGTCAGGTACCGGATGACATGCTGCTGAACAGCAGCCTGGACGACCTTGCCCTGGCATTATCTCGTTTTTTCGGGGACAAATCCGCAGCCGCCTATGAACAGGAAATATTACAGGCCCGGTTGCAAAAAAAACCGGGATACCGGAATCTCCCCATAGGCAATCGCCTGGTATCTCACGATGAGCTTCAGAAAATCAGGGAATTTCCCGTGTTCGATAAAGGCCAGTACCTGGGAGGACTGATCGCAAAAGAAAAGGAAAAACGCATATACCCTTACGGCAGGCTTGCATACAGAACCATAGGATACATTAGTGAGGACGAGCGTTCCGGAGTAGGTATTGAATATGCTTATAATTCCTATCTGAAAGGGTACCCGGGTCAACAAAGGGTTCGCCGCCGGTCCGGAGACGATAAATGGGTTCCCCTTTCCAGCCGCCCCGAAGTAGACCCGAAAGACGGACTTGACGTTATCAGCACGCTGGATATCAACATCCAGGAAGCTGCAGAAAATGCTTTACGGGAACAGCTTTCCTTGGATGACACTTTTGAAGGCGCCACAACAGTGGTCATGGAAGTGGAAACCGGGGCTGTTCGCGCCATAGTAAATATGAAACGTATGAAAGACGGCTCGTATGACGAAACTTTCAATTACGCCATCAGTCAGTCAACCAATCCCGGGTCCACGTTCAAGCTGGCCACCCTGATCGCATTGCTGGAGGACGGGTATGTCAGATTAAGCGATAGTGTGGAAACCGGGAAAAACGGTTGGCGTTATTACGGAAAGACTTTTACAGAAGCAAGCCGTTCTTACGGAACGATTACCGTTCAACAGGCTTTTGAAAAATCGTCCAATGTGGCTTTTGCCAAATTGGCCGTTGAAAAATACGGGGACAAGGAAAAACAATATATCAACCGGCTGTACAACATGAAGCTCAATGAAAAACTGAATATCGAGTTGATTGGTGAAGGCCGCGCCAGTATTCCTTTTCCGGGAGAACCGGGTTGGTCAGGATTGTCCCTGCCGATGATCGCCATGGGGTATGAAATGCAACTCACACCCCTGCATGTTCTGACGTTTTACAATGCCATTGCCAATAACGGCAAAATGGTCACCCCCTATTTCATTGAATCTTTTATGCAACATGGCCGGACAATAGAAGAATTTTCCCATACACCGCTAAGCGGAACGCTTTGTTCCCCCTCAACACTCAAGGCCGTACATAAAGCCCTCAGGGGCGTTGTGGAAAACGGTACGGCAGCCGGGATCAATGACCCGCGTTACAGCATTTCGGGAAAAACGGGTACGGCACAAATTGCCTACGACGGAGCCTATGTACACGACGGTTATCGGAAACACCAGGCTTCATTTGTGGGGTTTTTCCCTTCACAGGCTCCCAAATACAGTATGATTGTCATTCTGTATTCCGGCCCTACACGAAGCAATTTTTACGGGGCATCATGGGCTGCTCCCGTATTTAAAAAAATAGCCGATCACATTTATATAACCAATCCTTTCTGGAGTCAGCCACTGGGAGCTCCGGAAAAAACCTGACAACCTGATAAGCACAATGCAACTCTCTAAACTGATTCAAATACTGGAAAACAAACATGTCACAGGTTCGCCTGACCGTGACATATCCGGCATTTGTGCGGATTCACGTCATGTAACCGGGAGTTGCCTGTTTGTAGCCATCTCGGGCACACAAACAGACGGACACCTTTTCATCCGGCAGGCAGTACAATCCGGTGCTGCCGCCGTGGTGTTCCGCAAGGGATATCCGCTTGAAAAAGGCTTTTTACAGGAATTTGTCTCTGTCACAACGTTCATTGAAGTTCCGGATACTCAGCGGGCCCTGGGACAGCTGGCAGACATTTATTTTGATCACCCTTCTTCAAAATTGAAACTTATAGGCATTACGGGTACCAACGGAAAAACCACTACAGCCACTTTGCTCCACCACCTGTTTGGGGAACTGGGGTATAAATGCGGACTGATATCCACAATAGCAAATTATATAGAAAATCGTGAAATACCTACCTCCCACACTACACCCGATGCCTTAACCATTAACGATCTGTTGGACAAAATGTGGCGTAGCGGCTGTACCTATTGTTTTATGGAAGTCAGTTCCCATGCCATTGTTCAGGACAGAATCCTGGGACTTCGTTTTGCCGGAGGAATTTTTACCAACCTCACACACGATCATCTGGATTATCACAAAACGTTTGCTGCTTACCGGGATGCAAAAAAAGGCTTCTTTGATACGTTGCCGGAAAATTCATTTGCCCTGGTCAATGACGATGACAAAAACGGGAAGGTTATGATCCAGAATTGCCGTGCCGCAAAATATACTTATGCGTGTAAGAAAATGGCAGACTATAATGCCCGCATATTGGAAAACAGCGTGGATGGAATGCAATTGAACATTGACGGCACTGAGGTCTGGAGTTCTCTTATTGGCATGCACAACGCGTATAATTTACTGGCCGTTTATGCCTGTTCCAGGCTATTGGAAGCGCCAAAAGAAGACACCCTGCGCATACTCAGTTCCTTGAAAACAGTCAGCGGCAGAATGGAATACGTAAGAGGAGGCAATAACATAACGGCAGTAGTGGATTATTCCCATACTCCCGATGCACTGAAAAACGTACTGCTCACTTTGAAAGAGTTGCTCAAACCGGGACAGGAACTGGTATGTGTGGTGGGTTGCGGAGGTAACCGGGACAAAACAAAAAGACCCGTTATGGCACAGATAGCGGACCAGTATTCCCACATGTGTGTATTCACATCTGACAACCCCAGATTTGAAGACCCTGAAGACATCCTGGATCAGATGATGGCAGGATTGAGCCCGGAACAACAAAGCCGTCATTTACGCATTACCGACAGACGTCAGGCCATAAAAACCGCAGTAAGGACAGCCCGGCCCGGAACCGTCATTCTGGTTGCCGGAAAAGGGCACGAGACTTATCAGGATATTCAGGGCGTAAAAACACATTTTGATGATAAAGAGATATTACGTGAAATTTTAAAGACCGGATAATATGTTATACCATTTATTTGAATTTCTCAAAGAACATGTGGATTTTCCCGGGGTGGGACTGTTCCGCTATATTTCTGTCCGGTCCATTTTTGCGGTGATCATTGCTTTGCTCATTTCCCTTATCGCCGGAAAATACATCATATCCAGACTGAAAAAGAACCAGGTAACCGATACAGCTTCCAAAACCGGTGAAAACGGAAAATCCGGAACGCCTACCATGGGAGGTGTGATTATTATCATCTCCCTGCTGGCAGCCGTTTTACTCCTTTGTGATTTGACAAATTTGTACGTCCAGTTACTCATAATTTCTACCCTTTGGTTGTCTTTTATCGGCTTTTTGGACGATACGCTAAAACTCAGAAGTAAATCGGGGAAAAAGGAAACCCGTGCGATCCGTTTCCTTGGAAAATTGCAGCGCAAGGACAAGGACGGCATGAAAGGAAAACTCAAAATTTACGGGCAGGTCGGACTGGGGCTGATCGTAGGTTTGGCCCTGTATATAAGTGACCAGGCCGTAATTGTGGAGATTGCCCATGTACCCGGTCACGTGGAACAAACAGAACAGGCAGAAGAATTGCAATATATCCGCCACATCAAGAGTACCAAAACCACCATTCCTTTTCTTAAAGACAATTTATTCGATTACTCATGGTTAACGCCCTTTAAGGGAGCAAGCCGCCAAAAGGCCGGCTGGATCGTATACATTCTGGTGGCTATTTTTATTGTAACAGCCGTATCCAACGGCACCAATCTGACCGACGGACGTGACGGGCTGGCCACCGGAACGGTGGCTATAGTGGGCATTACATTGGGAATACTGGCTTATTTATCGGGCCATATTGTGTACGCGCGGTATCTAAACATCATGTTTATTCCCAACTCAGGGGAAATGGTGGTCTTTATGGCCGGTCTCATTGGTGCGCTTATAGGATTTCTGTGGTACAACGCATATCCTGCCCAGGTATTTATGGGAGATGTGGGAAGCCTTACATTGGGAGGAATCGTAGCTGTATTTGCCCTTATGATACGTGTGGAATTGCTGTTGATCATTCTTTGCGGAGTATTTCTGGCTGAAAGCGTGTCTGTGATCGTCCAGCGCCTTTGGTACCGTCATACACGTATAAAAGCTACCAAAAAATTGATTGCTGAAGGAAAATATTCTAAGGAAGAGGCTGTTGCGGGAGAACGCGTTTTTGTACGTGCTCCGCTGCACGATCATTACATATTTGACAAAAAAGACGTGACCGGACGCGTTTTACTCAAGGGTCCGGAAAAACCAATCGCCGAGCCTAAAGTAGTAGTTCGGTTTTGGATCATTAGTATCCTGCTTGCGGTTTTGACAATTATAACTTTAAAAATCAGGTAACAACGTAGTATATGGACAACAGACTGGTAATACTGGGTGGCGGAGAAAGCGGCGTGGGAGCTGCCGTTCTGGCAAAGAAACAGGGATACGACGTGTTTCTTTCGGATTCCGGCATCATTCGTCCCGCAGCAAAAGAGCTGCTGGGTGAATACGGAATTGAATATGAGGAAGGGATGCATTCCGCTCCCATGATCATGCAGGCCCGTGAAGTTGTTAAAAGCCCCGGTATACCTGACACTTTACCTTTGGTTGAAGACCTGAACAAGGCCGGGATTCCGGTTATATCGGAAATCGAATTCGCCGGACGTTTTACCCGGGCCCGTAAAATATGCATAACCGGAAGTAACGGGAAAACAACGACGTCTTCTCTGATATATTACCTGCTAAAAAATGCAGGACTGAATGTGGGACTTGCCGGGAATGTCGGTCAAAGTTTCGCCTACCAGGTAGCTACACAAAATTACGATATATACGTATTGGAACTGAGTAGTTTTCAATTGGACGGCATGTACGATTTTAAAGCAGATATAGCAATCCTGCTGAACATCACCCCTGACCACCTGGACAGGTATCATTACGATCTTAAGGAATACGTAAAGGCCAAGTTCAGGATTACCCAGAATATGGATGAAGACGATTGCTTTATTTTTTGTCGTGACGATGAAATATCCATGGAACACTTAAATCGCATTGTTCTGAAAGCCAAAATGTTACCCATTTCCCAAAAAGATACGCTTTCGGAAGGTGCTTACGCTCTCGAAGACAAGATGCATGTGATCTACGGAGAACAGGAGTTTGAAATGTTCATCAACGAGCTGGCTCTTCAGGGAAAGCACAACGTTTACAATTCGATGGCTGCCGCCCTCTCGGCAAAGATCATGAATATCAGCAATCCGGTGATCAGGGAAAGCCTGACCTCTTTTAAAAGTATTCCTCACAGAATGGAGCAGGTGGCCAGGGTAAAAGGAACTTTGTATATCAACGATTCAAAAGCCACAAATGTGAATTCTGTGTGGTATGCGCTGGACAGTTTACAGACCCCGGTAATCTGGATCGTGGGCGGTCAGGATAAAGGAAACGATTACAGCGTACTGGCAGATCTTGTTTCAAACAAAGTGAAAACCATTGTATGTCTTGGAAAAGACAACGAAAAAATCATAAATGCCTTTTCCGGGAAGGTTTCGGAAATCATTGACACACACTCCATGGAAGATGCCGTTGCGCAGTCGTACCGCGTGTCCCGGCCGGGAGATACTGTATTGCTTTCACCGGCCTGTGCCAGTTTTGATCTGTTCCGCAACTACGAAGACCGGGGCGATCAGTTTAAGGAAGCAGTAAGAAAATTGTAAACAGGATCATGAGCGTGAAGAAAAACATACGGTTAAAAGGGGATACGTCCCTGTGGGCATTGATCATCATATTTTCATTGCTTTCGCTGATTTTCGTGTATTCTTCTTCCAGCAGGATAGCGGTCATGCAACACACCACTACGTTTTCAATTATGCTCAAACAAATGAGATTTATCCTGATTGGATTCGGTGTTATATATCTATGTCATATCTTTCCACTTGGCGGATACCGGAAATTAGCCTATTTTGCTTATATAGGAGCTTTGATTCTCTTGGTAATTACCTTGTTCAAGGGTGAAAGCAGAAACGAAGGAACACGTTGGTTAACAATGTTCGGGTTCAGATTCCAGCCTTCTGAATTTGCCAAGATCGCGCTAATCCTGTTCGTTGCAAAAGTGTTGGAAGAAGATAAAATTGTTGCATTTAAAGACTTTCTCCTACGACTCTTTCTACCGCTGCTGGCCTTTATCATTCCCATTATCTGGGAGGGGTTCTCTACCGGCGTTCTGCTGACCGTTACTGTTTTTATCATGTTGCTCATATCCCGGGTCCGTTTTTCACATATAGCCAAGGGGGCAGGTATTGTGGTTTTGCTGGTCGGTTTGCTGTACGGAGGAATGGTGCTTCAGAGGACTTTGAAAAAAGATGAAGGGCCAACGCTGGCTTCTTCTTCGCGTCTGGAAACGGTAGAAAAACGTATAGCCGATTTTTTGGGCATCGGGGAGCAGGAAGCCGAAAAAGAAAGCGATCAGGTGATGTACTCCAAAGTAGCCATAGCCACCGGGGGTATTGGAGGCAAAATACCGGGAAACGGAAATTTGCGACATGTTTTGCCATTGTCAAACAGTGATTACATCTATTCCATCATCGTGGAAGAAACAGGCCTCATTGGAGGAGTTTTTGTCATTGGATTGTATTTCTGGCTGCTTTACAGTGTCATACTGATAGCCAAAGACTGTAAAAAGGTTTTTTCCGCCATGCTTGTATGCGGACTGGGAATACTTATAGTTACCCAGGCTATGATCCACATTCTTGTCAATGTCGGAGTGCTTCCCGTAACGGGACAAACACTCCCCCTGATAAGTTCGGGGGGATCCTCAGTGCTGGCTGTCAGTATTGCTTTTGGAATGATGTTGTCCGTCAGCAGGGCCTTGCAGGACGAAAGGCTCTATACCCTTGAACTTACGGAAGAAGAAATGAAATCAGTAACAGGAGATGAAAAGACAGAGCAATCATAAGATCATCATAAGCGGAGGAGGTACCGGCGGTCATATTTATCCCGCTGTTTCCATTGCCAATGCCATCAAAACGCAGGATCCCGGGGCAGATATATTATTTGTGGGAGCTCTTGGCCGGATGGAAATGGAAAAGGTTCCTGCCGCAGGTTACACGATCAAGGGATTGCCAATAGCCGGTCTCCGGCGTGATCTTTCGCTCAAGAGTATCCGGGAAAATTTATTGCTTCCGTTCCGTCTTCTGGATAGCATTGCCGCTGCACGGAAGATTCTGGACCAGTACAAACCCACGGTAGCCGTAGGCGTTGGAGGTTATGCCAGTGGTCCTCTGTTGTGGGCAGCCGGGAGAAAAGGTGTCCCTTACATTATACAGGAACAAAACAGTTATGCAGGAAAAACAAATAAATTATTAGCTCCGAAAGCCGTTCATATTTGTGTGGCGTATCCGGGAATGGAGAAATTTTTCCCGGCATCCAAGATCGTTTTGACAGGGAATCCCATCAGAAACGATATTCTTCCCTCCACCCGGGAATCGCACCAGGCAGCCTGCAACCATTTTGGGCTGGATCCGAAAAAAAAGACCATCCTGGTAATAGGCGGAAGCCTGGGTGCAGGGACTTTGAACCGATGTATGGAAAATTTCCTGCCGCGTGCAGGAAATTTTCCGGTTCAAATCCTTTGGCAGAGCGGAAAAAACGGCATTTTGCAAGCAACGAAGGCTAAAAACAATTACCCGCAGACGGCCGTTTATCCCATGGAGTTCATACAACGGATGGATTTGGCTTATGCCGCAGCAGACCTGGTTATTTCGCGGGCAGGTGCCGGGAGCATCTCGGAATTGAGTGCAGCCGGAAAAGCCTGCATTTTTGTGCCTTCTCCCAATGTGGCGGAAGACCATCAAACACATAATGCCATGGCCCTGGTAAAAGAAGATGCCGGGTACCTGGTAGCTGACCTCCGGGCTCCCGATCTGCTTATGGATCAGGCTATGGAATTGGTTTTTAATGATAGCCGGTTAGCCGTCCTGTCTGAAAACATATTAAAACTGAGCCGGCCCCACGCGGCCGCACAAATTGCACAAATGGTCCTGGAATTATGATAAAGAACGTATATTTTCTGGGTATCGGAGGAATAGGGATGAGTGCCCTGGCCAGGTATTACAAAAACGCCGGAGCCGTTGTGGCAGGCTATGACCTTACCGCATCTTCGCTAACCGGCCAATTGGAAAGTGAAGGTATAGACGTGCATTATTCGGATGATCCGCATCTGATCCCGGAAGACTTCCGGAAAGACCCGGACCATTCTTTGGTTATCTACACTCCTGCCGTACCTGCGGACCATAAAGAATTGCTCTGGTTAAGAGAAAACGGGTTTGATATCATCAAAAGATCCGTGGCGCTGGGCCGTATCGCAAAAGACCACAAAACACTGGCCGTTGCCGGCACACACGGAAAAACGACTACATCTACCCTTCTGGCTCACATCATGCAGGTTTCGGGGACAGGATGTACGGCTTTCCTGGGGGGTATATCCAAAAATTACCGGTCAAACCTGTTGTTGAGTGACAATACGTTTCTTGTTGCAGAAGCTGACGAATACGATCGGTCTTTTTTGCAATTATTTCCGCAAACAGCACTGATTACCTCGGCAGATGCGGACCACTTGGATATTTACGGATCCCACAGGGCGGTCAAAGAAGCTTTTGCACAGTTCGCTGCGCAAATTGCACCCGGAGGTTCCCTGGTATTGAAAAAAGGAGTGAAACTGCCTTTGTCATTGCCACGGACCATCAGCTGCTTCACCTATCATTACGACACACCGTGTGACTTTTACGCCACTCGTCATCACATTGGCGAAGGAGGCATCTTTTCGTTTGACCTGGTACTGCAGGACACCTTGCTGAAAGACTGTCAGCTGGGAATCCCCGGACGAATCAATGTGGAAAATGCTGTGGGAGCTGCTGCATTGGCATATTTGAATGGTGTTTCAGCAAAAGCCATAAAAGAAGCATTGTCTTCGTTTCGCGGAGTGGCCCGAAGAATGGATGTGCAATACCACACCAAAAGGTATTGTTATATTGACGATTATGCTCACCATCCAAGGGAAATACAGGCCGCTGTACAATCGGTCAGGGAATGGTTTCCCCGGGAAACGATCACAGGGATTTTCCAGCCTCATTTGTATTCCAGGACCCGGGATTTTGCACGTGAATTTGCTCGAAGCCTGGACTTACTTGACAGGGTTATCCTAATGCCCGTTTATCCCGCCAGGGAATTGCCGATTCCCGGTGTTGGAGCGGAAACGATAGCAAAATACCTGAATGTGGAAGAAAAGGAAATACTTGATGCCACAAAAGTTATTGAATGCATTAAAAAGTATAAACCGCGTGTCCTGGTCACCTTGGGAGCCGGAAATATTGACCGGTTGGTGCAACCGATCAGGGAATGCCTGAAAGAGATGGATGTATGAGTAAAACAAAGCAAATACTGCATGTTCTGGGCTACCTGGCCTTGTCGGGAGTTGTGGGAGCCTATTTTTATTTTGCCGGGAGCCTGGTGCGTGAAAGAAGCCAGGAGAGGTGCCAGGAGGTAGTGGTTGTAGTGAAAGACAGCCTGGAAAATCCGCTTATCCAAGCCCATGAAATTGCCAATTTTCTGGAAAACAACCCGTTGAAGATGTTGGGAGAAAATTTTGCCGAGATCAATATGCACGTGCTTGAAAAAGAAGTGGAATCGTTCGCATCTGTCCGGCAATGCCATGCCGTTCGGACCATTAACGGAACACTCCGGTTGGAAATTGTGCAGCACATGCCATTGTTCAGGGTGGAAACACACCGGGGGTCTTTCTTTGTTTCCCGCGAACAATTCATTATTCCTATGGTAAATCCTTACCGGTTGCCTGTAATGGTTGTCAGTGGGGATGTCCCCTTTGACTATCCCGCCGCATACCGGGGCACTGTTGCACCTGCCGACACATGGCTGCAACAGATGAGCCGCATGATTTCTTACATTACAGATCATGTTTTCTGGAAAGAAAAAGTACAAAGTGTTTCCGTGGCAAATTCACGGGATATACTAATCATTCCGGAGGAAAAACATCCTATTTTGAAAATCGGTTCCCTGGAACAGTTTGAATACAAAATGGATAAACTCCTGGAATTTTACCGGGTGCTGGTACCACACCTGGGAATGGAAAAATACATTGCCGTTGATGCCCGTTTTGGGAATCAACTTGTTTGCACACGAAAAGAAATATAAAAATATAAAACCTCTGACCCATGGAAAAAACTATTTCTGTTATTGATCTGGGGACCACAAAAGTGGTCTGCCTGACAGGAACAAAAACAACTGAAGGCTATAAAGTGATTGCGTCCTGTGAAGCCCCGTCACAAGGGATACTCCGCGGTGAAGTGGTCAATAATCAGAGCGTTCTGAACACGCTCAGACCGCTTCTTGAAGAATTGGAAGCAAAGACGGGGAAACCCGTAAAAGAAGTAACTGTTGGCATAGCGGGACAGTATATCCGCTGTAAATCCGTAAGCAGCACAAACAACCGCTCAAATTGTAAGGAAGAAATCTCCCGGGAAGAGATCGACCGTATGTGGCGCAATATGTATCACTCGCGTGTTGATCCCGGAGAAGAAGTCCTTCATGTAGTACCACAATCTTATCATGTGGATGAATACAGGGATATGCCGGATCCGGTAGGTATGTATGGAAGTTGTATTGAAGCAAATTATAAGCTCTTCATAGGAAAAAGCGTTTCTGCCGAACACACCAAAAGATGTATAGAAAACATCGGCCTGAAGTTGTCAAAACTCATCCTGGAACCACTGGCCACTGCTGAAGCAGTATTGCACGAAGACGAAAAAGAATTGGGCGTGGCCATGATAGACATTGGCGGGGGAACAACCGATGTGCTCGTTTATCAGGACAATATTGTACGTCACACAGCCGTCATACCGTTTGGAGGAAATGTCATTACCGAGGACATCCGTCAGGGATGTGAAGTGACTTCCAGGCAGGCAGAACAAATGAAAATTCAGTACGGTTCCTGTTATGCAGATCTTACACCGGAAAACAAAGCTATTGTCATTTCCGGGATAGGAGGAAGGGAATCAAGAGAAATTCCTTTTAAATATCTTGCCAACGTCATAGAGGCCAGGATGGATGAAATACTGGATGCCGTTATGTACGAAATCCATCAAAGCGGTTTTGCTGATAAATTGCCTGCAGGGATTGTTCTTACCGGAGGCGGTGCCTTGCTTTCCAATTTATCCCAGTTTATAAAATACAAAACAGGGTATGATGCCCGTATAGCGCGTCCCCACGGACTGATAACGGAAGACTGTGAAGAAGTGAACCAGGTAACTTATTCTTGTGCCGCTGGTATGTTGATCAGCGAGTTTGAAAAACAAGCCAATTTTTCCGCTGAGCAAAGCAAAAACCTGGATGAAATATTTCAAAACGTAGAAAGCGACGGCCCGGACAAGACAAAAAAGGTCAGAAAAACCAAAAACGTAAAAAAAGACAACAACAAAGAAAACGTAACACAAGGGAATTTGTTTATAAATTCTCTGAGTCGTTATTTTAAGAATGTGGATAATGAAGCGTAAATGATATGGAAGAAAAAGAAGAATTCATCCCTCTGAACTGGGAAAACAACCAATCCATTATAAAAGTGATCGGTGTAGGAGGCGGAGGCGGTAACGCCGTTAGCCACATGTACCGGGCCGGACTGACAGATGTTGATTTTGTAGTCTGCAATACAGATGCACAGGCTCTGGATATGAGTCCGGTGCCGGAAAAGCTGCAACTTGGAAGCGTTATCACGCGCGGCAGGGGGGCCGGCTGCAATCCGGAAATTGCCAAACAGGCTGCTCTGGAAAGTGAAGATCGCATTAGGACTCTGTTAGAGGGAAACACGGAAATGGTATTTATAACTGCCGGTATGGGTGGCGGAACAGGAACCGGAGCCGCTCCGGTTCTGGCACGTATCGCAAGAGATATGGGCCTACTTACCGTAGCTGTTGTAACTTTGCCTTTCCGGGATGAAGGGAAAGATTTTCTGAAACGTGCCATGGAAGGCATACAGGAAATGCAGCAATATACAGATTCAATGCTGGTTATTGACAATGAAAAACTCTACAAGGCTTACGGAGACCTTCCTATTTTTGAGGCCTTTCAACGTACTGACGACATATTAAACACCGCGGTAAGGGGTATTTCGGAGATCATCACCCGGCCGGGATTCATGAATGTGGATTTTGCCGATGTGAAAATGGTCATGAAACAAAGCGGAATGGCCCTTATGGGCACCGGATCCGGCAGTGGCGAAAACAGGGCCGTGAAAGCGGTTGAATCGGCTTTCACCTCGCCCATTCTTGACGATGCGGATCTGACCCGTGCCAGAAATGTGCTCATAAACATCACTTCAGGGAAAGAGAAAGCATTGTCCATGACCGAATTGTCACAGATAATGGGTTATATTGCAGATTATACCGGAGGTGTATCCAATTTCAAAAGAGGTATCATCTGCGATCCGTCTTTGCAGGATGAGATCAGGGTAACGATGATCGCTACGGGTTTCAGCATTCATTCACTGCCTCCCATAGCCGTTTACGGAAGTGATGCGGGGAAAGAAAAAGAAACCCTGGAATCCGTTTATCTGGACGGTGAACCGGCCGAAAATGACGGCACGGATATTGTTGATGACTATGAACAAGCCCCTTTGGAAACAGAAGGCGGAGAATTCCGGATAACACAAAACCGGAGTGTTTTCAATGTACGGAAGGAACCCGTTTTAAAGCAAACCGTTCCCAATAAAAAACCCGTACTGATCCTGGACGACAACCAAAACATAACTGAACTCGAACAGGTGCCTGCATTTAAAAGAAAAGAGGCTCGCTATAAAATGTCATTTCCGGCCGATGTGCCGGGCCCGTCCAAACATAAGATAGAAGAAAAGAACGGACAACAACGTTTAAGTACAGATAACTCTTACATACATCAAACACAAGACTGATATGCAAACAGAAAAAGTCAGGGTGCGTTTTGCTCCCAGCCCAACAGGGCCGCTTCACATGGGGGGAGTGCGCACTGCACTTTTTAATTACCTGTTCGCCAGGCAACATAAAGGAACTTTCGTATTGAGAATTGAAGACACGGATAAACAACGTTATGTTCCCGGAGCAGAAAAATACATCATCGAATCGTTAAACTGGTGTGGCATTATTCCTGACGAAGGAGTTGCTTCCGACGGCAACATGGTATCTGAAGCTTCTTCACGCCATCCTTTTGCTCCATACAGGCAAAGCGAACGGAAACACATCTACCGTGAGTATGCGCAACAATTGATAGATCAAGGGGATGCATATTATGCATTCGATACTCCGGAAGAATTGGAATCATACCGTAAAGAGGCAGAAGGCAGGGGTGACACCTTTATATACAACCACGCATTCAGAAACAAGACAGCCAATTCTTTGAATATGTCTGCCCAAGAAACCGGACGCCGCCTGATGGAAAACAACCATTGGGTCATCCGCTTTAAAATCCCCGTGAACAAAACCATAGAAATGACCGATCTCATACGGGGAGAAGTAAGCGTTGAAAGCGACACCTTGGATGATAAAGTTTTGTGGAAAGCAAACGACGGGTTGCCTACATACCACCTGGCCAACATAGTGGACGATCACCTTATGGAGATATCCCATGTGATCCGGGGCGAAGAATGGCTCCCTTCCCTGCCTTTGCATTATTTGCTCTATGAGGCTTTCGGATGGCAGGACCACAGACCCCAATTCGCCCATCTCCCCTTGTTATTGAAACCTGACGGGAAAGGGAAACTGAGTAAAAGGGACGGTGACAAGCTGGGATTTCCGGTATTTCCCCTGGAATGGAACAGCCCCGACGGCGACCGGTCAAGGGGATACCGGGAAGACGGTTATTACCCGGAAGCCTTCGTTAATCTTCTGGCATTGCTGGGATGGAACCCCGGAACCGAACAGGAACTTTTTTCCATGGAAGACCTGATACAGTCTTTTTCCCTGGAACGCGTGGCAAAATCAGGAGCCCGTTTCAACCCGGAGAAAGCCAGATGGTTTAATCAGCAATACCTTCGAAGCCGTTCCGATGCAAGGCTGGTTCAGGACTTTATTCCGGTATTGCAAAGCAAAGGCATAAAAACAACTCCCCTTAAAGCGGAAAAGGTAGTATCCCTTATAAAAAGCCGCGCTACTTTTGTCAAAGATTTTTGGGATCTTTCTCATTACTTTTTTGTGCCTCCGCAATCATTCGATATGACCCAAAAGAAAAAGCACTGGAAAGAGGAAACCCCCGGCATAGTACTCGGTGCCAAAGAAGTTTTAGAAGCCTGCACCCCATTTGATGTGCCATCCATCGATAAAACATTGCATGAATGGATTGAACAATCGCAATTAAAAACCGGGCAGGTAATGAATGCTTTGAGATTATGCGTCGTCGGAGAACCCCAGGGTCCGGGGATAGCTGATATCATGGCCGTTATAGGAAAGGAAGACACTTTGGCTCGTCTTGAGTTTGCACTAAAAACACTTTGACATGAACAGGCATCCCCGGTGGTGGCCCCTGTTATCAACCAATTTTTTGGGAGTCCTCAATGACAATTACCTGAAAACCCTAGCCTGTTTCATTGCCGTGGGCTGGGTGGGTATGGAGTATGAAGAAACCCTGGTATCGCTGGCAGCAGGATCGCTGGTTTTGCCTTACGTTTTTCTTTCTCCCCTGGCCGGAAGATGGGCAGTAACTTTTAAAAAGATCCATGTAGTAAGGATTGCAAAAGCGGCCGAAATCCCGATCATGATAGTTGCTTCTGCCGGTTTTTTATTTCACAATGTATGGCTGGTCATGTTTTCCATATTATTTATGGGTATACAGAGCAGTTTGTTTTCACCTTCCAAATACGGCCTGATAAGGGATATCGGCGGAAAAGAACATATTGCATACGGCACAGGCAATATGGAAATGGTTTCTTTCCTGGGCATGATTCTGGGAACCAT
>JAAYYL010000098.1 GCA_012515395.1 Bacteroidales bacterium | reverse complement strand
ATGCCGTTGTGCACGTCCCAGTAAAGCATCTTTTTGATACGTCTGTCGGCATCCCGGCTTCCGTCAATGACCAGGCCAAAGCCCCCGTTAATGACTTCGCCCCAACCTACGCCGCCTCCGTTATGCAAAGAAACCCATGTAGCTCCGCGAAATGCATCTCCGATTACATTATGTACGGCCATGTCCGCGGTCAGGGAAGACCCGTCGTATATATTGGAAGTTTCACGGAACGGAGAATCGGTACCTGAAACGTCGTGATGGTCACGACCCAGGACTACGGGTGCTTTAATACGGCCTTCCCGGATTGCACGATTCATTTCCAGCGCAATGCGAATGCGTCCCTGTGCATCGGCATACAGGATTCGGGCCTGCGACCCGACCACAAGGTTATTTTTTTCCGCCTGACGTATCCAATGCAGGTTGTCAAGCATTTGATTCCGGATGTTTTCAGGTGCCTGTTCGGCCAGTTCCTCCAAAACGCAGGCAGCAATTTCATCAGTAGTGTGCAAATCTTCCGGTAAAGAAGATGTGCATACCCAGCGGAAAGGACCGAACCCGTAGTCAAAAAACAAAGGCCCCATGATGTCCTGAACGTAGGAAGGATACTTGAATTTACCGCTTGCATCCAGAATATCGGCTCCCGCACGGGACGCTTCCAGAAGGAAGGCATTGCCGTAATCAAAGAAATACATGCCCCTTTGGGTCAGTTTGTTGATGGCATTGACCTGTCGAACGAGACTGTTTCGCACGGCTTCTTCAAAACGTTTTGGATCGTTGGCTATCATGTTTGCGGATTCTTCCAGAGAATAACCCGCCGGGTAATATCCGCCCGAAAAAGGATTGTGCAGACTTGTCTGATCCGATCCCAGTTCCACGGATATTCCGGATTGGTCCAGATATTCCCACAGATCTACCACATTTCCCCGGTAAGCCAGAGAGACGGCTTCCCCGTTTTCCTTGGCTTTACGGATACGCGTTGTCAGTATCTCCAGGTTGTCGTACACTTCATCCACCCATCCCTGCCGGTATCTTTTTTCAGTTGCCCGGGGATTGATCTCGGCAATAACGCCCACCACCCCGGCTATTCGTGCCGCTTTAGGCTGAGCACCTGACATGCCGCCCAGGCCGCTGGACACAAAAAGGAGAGAGCCTTTGTGACCGGCATGCCTCATTCTGGCCGCATTCATAATGGTTATGGTAGTTCCGTGAACTATCCCCTGCGGACCGATATACATGAAAGAACCGGCCGTCATTTGCCCGTATTGGGACACCCCCAGAGCATTGAGTTTTTCCCAATGGTCCCTGGATGAATAATTGGGAATAACCATTCCGTTTGTGACAACAACCCTGGGAGCATCTTTTGAAGAAGGAAAAAGGCCCAGGGGATGACCGGAATATAAAACGAGCGTCTGTTCTTCGGTCATCTCTGACAAGTATTTCATGGTAAGGCGGTATTGCGCCCAGTTCTGGAACACGGCTCCGTTTCCCCCGTAAGTAATGAGTTCGTGTGGGTGCTGCGCTACTGCGACATCAAGGTTGTTGTTGATCATCAGCATGATGGCTGCCGCCTGGGAACATTTGGCCGGATAGTCGTTTATACTTTTTGCCGAGAGGGGCTCTTCCGGCCTGTATCTGTACATATAAATGCGTCCGTACTGTTTCAGTTCCCGTGCAAATTCGGGAGCCAGTTCCGCATGCTGCTCTTTTGGAAAATAGCGGAGTGCATTGGCCAGTGCCAGTTTTTTTTCCTCAGCGGTAAGTATATCTTTCCTTACAGGAGCATGATCAACGCTTCCGTCCAAAGGTTTTGCCGGCGGAATCCGGGAAGGAATACCTTCAATTCTCATGATTTGAAAGAAATATTTAAAATTTGGTCACAAATATACAGGTTACGCTTTGATTTCCCATTTTTTTATCTACTTTTGCACCCCGTAACAAAAGGAGGTGTCTGTAAATATGATCATTGTACCGATTAAAGAAGGCGAAAACATAGAACGCGCT
>JAAYYL010000097.1 GCA_012515395.1 Bacteroidales bacterium | reverse complement strand
GGGGACAGATTATTAAAACGGCCGGAAAAGAGCTGGCTCTGGAAGTAGAAACAAAGGGCTACGACCATCTTATTAACGGAAAATGAAAGAATACACCTATATGCCTGAAGTAAGGCGTGCTTTCCGCTGTACCGTGCCTGATGAGAAAATCAGGCAGGTTTTCCTGGTGGACGGCATACTTCAGGAAGACGAAAATGAAAAAAACGGGGTAACCCTTAAAAGAGGGCCTGATGATAAAGGCTTGCGTTTGCATATCAAGGGGGATCACTTTGGAGAAACCATACAAATCATAAGTGTAAGGAGCGAAAACCTGTCCTGTCCCCTGGAGTTTACCAACGAGTGGACGCTGGAGCCGGAATCCGGAATTCAAATTATTGTGTGCGATCATACATTAAAAGAACACTTGTACAGGACTTCCCGTTTTTCTAAGATCACTCTTGGAGAAAACGCCCGTCTTGATATCCTGTTCATGCAGAATGAACATATTCGTTCCCGGTACTGGCTGGATCTTATGGCAACCCTGGATAAGGGAGCTGCCCTGGATTGTCACGTATTAAGCCTTTACGGCGGAATCATAAGCAATAAGCTTCATGCCGTTATGAACCATCCCGGGGCGGTTTGCCGTATGGACGGACTTTATCTGGCTGACGGGGAACAGCAAATACATTACGATATTTCCGTTGTCCACAATGCTCCTGAATGTTATTCACGTCAATTATTCAAAGGGATTCTGGATAATCACTCCCGGGGTTCATTCAATGGAGCGATAAAAGTGGCGCCGGGGGCACAGAAAACCGAGGCTTATCAGGCAAATCATAATTTACTGCTCACCAATGACGCCAAAGTCACTACAAAACCGCAATTGGAGATTTATGCCGATGACGTAAAATGTTCACATGGTGCCAGCATTGGCCGTCTGGACGAAATGGGCCTTTTTTACTTGCGTTCAAGAGGAATTCCTCTGGCTCAGGCAAAAATGCTCCAGCAAATGGCCTTTGTGGAAGATGTCCTGGCCGGTATCCGCACCCGGGCCATCCGTGAAAGACTGGAAAAAATGGTGGAAAGCAGGCTGCGCGGGGAGTTTACAAAATGCTCCAACTGCACGATGCATTGTTGTTAAAAATTTTGTGCATATCTTTTTACTATGCCTCTGTTAATCCAGCAACGATTGAGCTAACTTGCAATTCCCTTTTCCGCCGGAAAACAATTATTATTTAGTAACCTTCTTATTTACAGCGCGATGGATTCTGAAGTCAAGAATGCAAAGGCAGTTTTTCCCTATGAGGAAGCCTTGAAAAAAACAAAGGAGTATTTTAACGGCGACGAGCTGGCCGCCTCGGTTTGGATCAATAAGTATGCCATGAAAGATTCTTTTGGCAATCTTTACGAATGCACTCCCGAGGATATGCACAGGAGACTGGCGCGGGAGTTTTACAGAATAGAAGAAAAATATCCCAATCCCCTGAGCGAAAAGGAAATTTTTGAATTGCTGGATCATTTCAAGTACGTGGTGCCCCAGGGAGGACCCATGTCCGGGATCGGGAATGATCACCAGGTAGCTTCTTTGTCCAATTGTTTTGTGATAGGTCATCAGAACCCGGCCGATTCTTACGGCGGGATTTTGAAAATTGATGAAGAACAAGTTCAGCTGATGAAACGCCGGGGCGGTGTCGGTCACGATCTGTCGCACATCCGGCCGGGAGGGTCTCCGGTGTTAAACTCGGCCCTTACCTCAACGGGAGTGGTTCCCTTTATGGAACGGTATTCCAATTCTACACGCGAAGTTGCCCAGGATGGCAGACGGGGAGCTCTTATGCTCACCATATCGGTTAAACATCCGGATGCAGAACAGTTCATTGATGCCAAACTGGAACAAAACAAAGTGACCGGAGCCAATGTATCCGTGAAAATTGATGACGATTTCATGAAAGCGGTTCTTGCCGGTAAAACATATGTACAGCAATATCCTGTAGAAGCAACGACTCCGAAATATAAAAAGGAAATTGACGCTGCCGCCCTTTGGAAAAAGATAATCCACAATGCATGGAAATCGGCGGAACCCGGAGTGCTTTTCTGGGACACCATAACACGCGAATCCGTTGCCGACTGTTATGCGGACCTGGGATATAAGACAGTAAGTACGAATCCCTGCGGTGAGATCCCGCTTTGTCCTTATGATTCTTGTCGGCTGATAGCCATCAACTTGTATTCCTATGTGGAAAATCCTTTTACTGCAAATGCCAGGTTTGATATGGCGTTGTTCAAAGACCATGTTATGAAAGCCATGCGTCTGAACGACGATCTGGTAGATCTGGAGATGGAAAAGATAGATGCCATCATAGCCAAAATAGACAGGGACCCGGAAGACGAGGTAATCAAAAGAAACGAGCGTGAATTGTGGATGAAGATCAAAGAAAAAAGTATGGGAGGAAGGCGTACGGGACTGGGCATTACTGCTGAGGGAGATATGCTGGCTGCACTTGGACTCTGTTACGGCTCGGAGGAGGCTATACAGGTAGGTGTCCAGGTTCAGAAAACACTGGCTCTCACGGCGTATCGGTCTTCGGTTATCATGGCCGAAGAACGTGGTGCATTTCCCATATATGATCCAAACCGGGAACTTAGGAATCCAATGATTGAAAGGATTAGACAGGAGGACGAAACCCTTTATCAAATGATGGAAAAATCGGGGCGTCGCAACATTTCCATGCTGACCATTGCGCCAACGGGGACCACCAGTCTTATGACACAAACCACCAGTGGAATTGAGCAGGTGTTTATGCCTGTTTATCAGCGTCGTAAGAAGGTTAACCCGAATGATAAAAACGTTACTGTAGCTTATACCGATAAAATGGGGGATGCGTTTGAAGAGTACAACGTATTTCACCACAAATTCCTGGACTGGGCGGAAATAAACGGTCATGACAGAAATGCCGTTATTGGCATGGACAAGGATGCGTTGCAAAAACTGGTTCAGGAATCTCCTTATTACAAGGCAACTGCCAATGATGTTGACTGGGTTGCAAAGGTTAAAATGCAGGGACAATTGCAGAAATGGGTGGATCATTCCATCAGTGTTACGGTAAATTTGCCGGCAGATATTACGGAAGACATGGTGGCCAAGGTATATAAAACCGCCTGGGAATGGGGATGTAAAGGCGTTACCGTATATAGGGAAGGAAGTCGTTCGGGAGTGCTTATTTCTTCCGAGTCGCAGGATAAAAAGAAAATACAATCCCTTCCCAAAGAAAGACCGGAAGCGTTGGATGCTGAGATAATCCGGTTCAAAAACGCCAATGAACAATGGATTGCCTTTGTGGGATTGTACCAGGGGCGGCCATACGAAATTTTTACCGGGAAACTGGACGAAGACACACGTGTGATTCCCAAATCAGTTACCATGGGCCAGGTTATCAAAGTGGTTGAAGAAAAAGGATCCCGTTACGATTTCCGTTTTATTGACAAATACGGGTATCCCAATACGGTAGGAGGTATATCGCATATGTTCAACCAGGCTTATTGGAATTATGCCAAGCTGATCTCCGGTGTGTTAAGAAACGGGCTTCCCGTGGAAGAAGTAGTCCACCTGGTCTCTTCGCTGGAACTGGACAGTCAGACTATTAATAATTGGAGAACCGGTGTTGAAAGGGCATTGAAAAGATACATTCCCAACGGGACAAAAGACACGTCGGGAACGTTGTGTGAAAAATGCGGATCGCAAAATCTGGTATACCAGGAAGGGTGCCTGCTATGTATGAGCTGCGGGTTCTCAAAGTGCGGTTAACCCTTGTTATATGGCCACTACAGTAGTTTATCCTTATTCCAAGATCAATGTGGGATTGCACGTGTTGGGAAAGCGCGCGGACGGTTACCATGATATAGAAACTCTTTTTGTGCCTCATAAGTTGTGTGATATTCTTGAAATTTCGGATGCCCGGGGAAAAGACAGGAACGTCCGCTTGTTTATGTACGGATTGCCGTTACCGGGTCCTGAATCAGAAAACCTTTGCGTAAAAGCCTACCGTTTGATAGCCCGGGATTTCGATATTTCCCCGGTGGATATTCACCTTTATAAACAAATACCGCCCGGCACCGGTTTGGGCGGAGGTTCTTCAGATGCGGCTTTTTGTCTTCAATTGCTGAATAAACATTTTTCATTGGGGCTGACAGTCACGCAAATGCATCATTATGCCCTCCAACTGGGAAGCGATGTTCCTTTTTTTCTTCAAAGTACTCCCTATGAACCTTATCTGGCAACAGGCAGGGGAGATGTCCTGACACCTTTTGATCCGGATCTGACCCGGTACCGTATAGAAGTGCGTTTCCCCCCTGTTTCTGTATCTACGGCCATGGCTTACGGAGGCCTCAGACTAAAAAAGCATAATACGGCATTGAAAGATCTTTTAATGCAACCTATAGATTCGTGGAAATATATAGTAGAAAATGATTTTGAAGAAACGGTTTTTGAGAAACATCCCCAGATAGAAGAATACAAAACAGCATTGTACACGGAAGGTGCAGTATTCGCGTCCATGACGGGCAGCGGTTCGGCTGTTTTCGGATTGTTCAGGATTTAAATTTTGTTGTTATCTTTACCGCTCGTTTATGGGACTGTTTTTTAGGGAAAAATTTAAGAATGGAGCAGAAATTGCCGTTTGGGAAATTACCGAACCCGAAGAGCAATTAAAAACAATGTGTGTTCTTCCGAATGATGAACAGGAAGAACTTTCGTACATAACCAATCCTCAACGACGTTTGGAACGACTGGCCGTAAGAGCCATTTTGGATACCATCTTTAAAGAAAAGGTTTACCTGGGATATCATGAGAACGGAAGGCCGTTTTTACAAAACTCCATAATTGAGATCAGCATTGCACACACACGGCGCTTTGCTACCGTTCTAACCCACCCGGAAAACAGCGTGGGCATTGATATTGAATCACTAAAAAGAAACTTTTCTGCCGTTGAAAAAAAGGCGGTCGGAGAAGAAGAAAAAGAATTTCTTTCCGACAAACCGGAAGTGCGCGAATTGCAACTGGCACTGATCTGGAGTGCCAAGGAAGCCTTGTACAAATATATGTCCCAACCCGATGTGGATTTTATAGAGCAAATGAAAATCAGCAGATTTTCACCTAAAGAAGAAGGTGAATTAGATGCCGTCTTCTACCACAAGGATGGCATAGAAGAAACTTTTACCCTGGAATATCTTTTGCTGGAAGACCATGTCATGGTATGGCTGGTGGGGTGATTTTTGTCATGTATTTTTCCAGAAGCAAGGCCGGCCGGTAACTCATTTTTGCATGACGAAGTCCTTTGTCTCCGGCGTCATCTTCCCGGTTTATATATTTTACATCCGGGTATTTCCCCGCAATATATTTCACAAATAGTTGGTTGATAGCTTGATACGCCCCGCGATATTCGGGGAACGCTTTTTCTACATGAACCAGGTAAGTGTCCTTTCTGTAAGGTTCCCCCAACGTATATGCGATGATATGTCCGTCAAGTTTTATCATGAAGCCTTCCAGTCCTAATGTCCGGTATGCCCTGAAAGCCCTGTGTACGGCACAAATCTCTTCTTCCATCTCCAGATTGTAAATACATCCCATGATCTTGCACCATTGATCATTCATGACCAGGCAATCGGCAATGTCAGCTTCTGTTATGGGCAGGAATTCATAATGCGGATAATTATTCAGAAATGCATTTAAATGATTTCTTTTTGATTGTAATTTTTTTCCTTTCAGATGGGTCAGATCACCTATGTCGTAAATATAATCAAAAGAGTCTCTGACGGGTTGAATGATAAATTGATCAGGAAACCCGGATTCCAGCATGGCCGCTTCGCTCTGCGAAAGTCCGCCCAGTAAATAGGGATCATTTCCGGACACTTTTTCCAGAACAGATAATGCCGTTTGCGGTGGAACGGGGCCTTTCAGGCTTAAGGGGTATAAGTAATGAAACGGGGTGCTTTCATCTTTACGGCTGCGGATCACAAGCAATGAATCGTTCCCGGACTGTATAAAATTATGAAAAGTGTGAAATATCCCTGACCACATATACAAGGTAGAGAAAGCGTATTCAGAACCGGATTTACCGGAGTTTTTCAGGTACGGGTCCAGGAGTTCTTTATCACTTACGGTAAGCGGGATAAAAGGATCCATATCATTATTATTCGTTCAACCAGACTTGCAATTGTTGTAACAATTCGTTTCTCATGGATTCAGGCAGTGTTGAAATCCGGGCGCGGTGGCTTCCCCCGGGTTCCACGTAGTACAAAATATTGGGTTTGTCGGGATTGGGAACGGCTGCTGCTGTCCATGGATCCCATTCTCCGTATATGAAAACCATGCGGGCATCCGTTTCTTTTACAAATTTACTTTGTTCACGGTACAATGTTTTTTTGAAACGGGGTTTGTACGTGTCCGGTAAAAAAAGTTGTTTTAGATATCCCCGTGCATTTTTCAGCTCCATAGCGGGGTATTTACGGGTAACCCATTCTCCTTCAGCGGGAGTATTTACAGCAACGGAATCGTTTTTACGTTTTTTTTGTTTTCCGGGAACAAAACGGGTTCGTTCTACTTTGAAACGGAACGGTTTTGTGTCGTAACCGTAATACCCCAATTCTTTGGCAGCCTGTACAAAAAAAGGCATGGTGGGAGAATCCCTGACAAAATAATCGGGAGATGCCACCTGCATAAAATGTGCAAAAACAAGTTTGTCGGAAGCGTCTGAAGCCGGGATTTTGTCAGGATCCGTACCCCATTGCCAAAAGGCAAAAGAATATTCCAAAACGCAATAATCAAAGATCTCATTCACGGGTCTTGTAAAACTTAATTCGGCCGAATCACAATAACTTGTAAAAAGAGGCATTAGGCTGTCCCTGCGTATAAGGACTTCTTTCTGAAAGTTCAAGACTTTTTCTCTTGTTTCAGGGGTCCCTGCTTTACGGGCTATAAAAGGTTCGTGCCTGCCGTCTTCTACACCCTGGCACAACGGGGCTACATAAGATACGGTAATATCTACGTCTTCAGGATATAACGTCCTGTACATCAAGGCGGTCTGACCGCCTTTACTGATTCCGGTAGCGATCCATTTCCCGGGATATACGGCGGCAAAAATCTCGCGGATTTTATGCAGATCAGTCATCGCCTGAGGGCCGTTTAAAAATTCCCAGTACCTGGGAGAAGGAACGGATTCGGAAAAATAACGGTGTTCTACCACTATAAGATTGGCATCCAGCAAACGTGACAATTCTTCACGATACCGGGGATTTGCCGCATAGTCGGCTCCGTATCCTTCGGTAACCAGAACGGTAGGACGGTCAGTTCCTGCATGCATTACAAAGACGCGTTGCTCGAAAAAACCGTAAATGATATCTTCGTGATTGACCATTTGCCGGACCCGGATCCTGTACTTTTCATCAAATGTGCTGCTCTCCAGCCTTAATACTTCAGTAACCTGCGGTAAAGAGGAAAGTTGTATCTCCAGCGGAGTACGACCCGGTTGGAATGTTTGTGAAAAAGAAGGCTGTGAAAATGCCGTGAATACCAGAACGGCAGAAAGGAAAAGAAAGAATCTGTAAGGTTTCATAGAGTTGTTACGGTTTTTTTGTATCAATCAAATGATGGTTCAGTCCATTCATTTTAGATGAAAAAGAGCGGTCAAAGTTCACCCCGGAAATATTCCGGGTGGGAGGCAGGGATACGGAAGACGGAGCGTTTGTTCCAATAAGCGAAAGTGCGGTTTTAAAAAGATTTTCACGCGGATCTCCCAGGGAATATACTTCTCCCATAAGCACATCTTCTACCGGGTAATCGGGAGAGAAACCGTTTTTAAAATCCGTGACACCTTCTGCATTGGCGTACTTGTATACGATAGCCTGGGTTCCCCAATTCTCAATTTCCGGATCTTCTTCCGGATTAAAGATCATGGCTGCGGTATATTTTCCCCGGGTCACGTCTCCGATTTTAATAACTTCCATATATGGGTCCAGACCGCAGATGGTCAATTCGGAAGCACTTGCGGTGTTGTATCCTGTCAGAATATAGATGCGGGATAAGTTCAGGTTCACAGGCACATCTGAAAATTTTGGGAAATACTCATGCAACATATCATCCCGGTTGTTGTCTGCCCAATAATCCTGGTAGAGATCGTTCCATGTTTTTGAGATCAGGACCGTGTTGCCCGTGAGGAATTCCGACGGACATACTACACCTACCAGGGCTGCAGCAACACTCAGGTATCCGCCCAGGTTGTAACGCAGATCCAGAACCAGGTCTGTGATCCCGGCAGCTTTGAATTCCTGGAAAACCGGGTAAAAAAGGGTCTCGGAATTTCCGAAAAAGTCCGTATAACAAATATATCCTGTTTTTTGGGAGCCGTTATCAATAACGGTTGAAGCAATGACGGGATTCAGATTTTGTTTTCGGGCAGTAAGATTAACCGTACCGGTTTGGTGTATAACGCCATCCTGTAATTCTCCCAGTGTCAGGCTCAGTGAAGAGGAATAATAAAGATCCGTATAATTGTCCCGGGTAATCGCATTTCCGTTCATTTCAATAATAATGGAGCCTCTTTTCAACCCGGCTTCAGTGGCCGGTGTTTGTGGATATACGTATTGAATAACGGCAAAATAATTGCCCGTGTTGGAAAATGTGCCGAATGCCAGGGAATACCCAAACGTGGTTTCCACGCCTTCACCACCTTCCAGAAGAGACTGAACATCATCGGTCAGGAATGACCAACGGTCTTCTGTCCGGTAACACAATTTTTCAAAAAACTCAAATTCGTCAAATTCATACCGAATGTCAAATGTGTCCAGGATATGCGTTTCCCACAGATAAACTTCTTTCATCAGCTCCAGCATATATGTGTTCACTTTTTGAGTGACCGGTGGCGCTTCCTCCGGTTGCCTGAACCATTCGCAGGACGTTAAAAGGAATACAAGAGAAAACAGTATAAAAAGTCGCTTCATCACAAAAATGAATTATCCCACTAAAGTACAAATTTTTATTCTTTACCTTTGCACAAAACATACCAACACAGAGGATGAAGCAGAATAATTTTGTGGCAGAACTTGCATGGAGGGGCATGATCCACGATATAATGCCCGGAACAGAAGAATTGTTGAACAAAGAAATGACAACGGCATACGTTGGGATTGACCCCACGGCGGATTCTCTGCATATCGGGCACCTGGTGGGTGTTATGATGCTTCGGCATTTCCAGGAATGCGGACACCGGCCCATTGCCCTGATAGGCGGTGCTACGGGGATGATTGGAGATCCTTCCGGAAAGTCTTCTGAACGAAACCTTTTAAACGAGGATACATTGCGGCATAATCAGGAATGTATAAAACGACAGCTTATGCGTTTTCTTGATTTTGACCAGACCAGATCCAACGGCGCCCTTTTATTGAACAATTACGACTGGACCAAAGATTATACGTTCCTCAATTTTGCGCGAGATATCGGGAAGCATATTACCGTCAATTATATGATGAGCAAGGATTCCGTACGCAAAAGACTAACCGGTGAAGAATCGGAAGGAATGTCTTTTACCGAATTTACTTACCAGTTGCTGCAGGGGTACGATTACCTCTATCTTTATAAGCATTACGGCTGCAAATTACAGATGGGTGGCTCTGACCAATGGGGCAATATTACTACCGGATCTGAATTGATCCGCCGAAAAGAAGGCGGAGAAAGTTTTGCACTTACCTGTCCGTTGATCACCAAATCAGACGGAGGAAAATTCGGCAAGACCGAATCGGGAAATGTGTGGCTGGATCCGGAACGAACGACTCCGTATGCGTTCTACCAGTTTTGGATGAACGTTAGTGACCAGGATGCGGAAAAATACATCAGGATCTTTACTCTTTTATCCCGGGAGGAAATTGAAAAAGTAGTCGGCAAACACAGGCAAGAACCGCACAAAAGGCTGTTGCAAAGTGTTATAGCGGAATGTGTAACAACAATGGTACACGGGGCTGATGAATATAACAAAGCTGTTGCCGCCTCGCAGGTTCTGTTTGGAAACGGGGTAAAAGAACAATTAATGTCCATGGAAGAAAGTACTTTTTTGTCTGTTTTTCAGGGTGTTCCTCAGTTTGAAATCACAGAAGACAAATTGCCTTCCGTCATTACGGATTTGCTTGCCATAGAAACATCCGTACTTCCTTCCAAAGGCGAATGCCGTAAATTAATTTTGGGCGGAGGCTTAAGCCTGAACAAGGAAAAGATTGCTTCACCCGAACTGACCGTAGACAAAAACATGCTTATACAGGGGAAATACCTGTTGGTACAGAAAGGAAAGAAAAATTATTTCATAATAAAGATTGTATGATCATGAAAGTCCCCGAAACAGAAACCAGTACAAGACAACTAAAAGTAGCCCGTCAGATACAAAAAGATCTTTCGGAAATATTTCGGGAAAAAGGTATGGCATCCTACCGGGGAGCCATGATATCCGTAGTAAGGGTTCGCATCAGCCCCGATCTTTCTGTGGCTCATACCTGGATAAGTGTTTTCCCATCTGAAAAGGCCGATGCAGTTCTGGAACAGGTAAAAGAACAAAACAAAGCCATCCGGGGAGAATTGGGTCGCCGGGTAGCCCGGCAATTACGAATTGTCCCTGAATTGGTGTTTTTCCTGGACGATTCCCTGGATTATGTGCAACACATTGAGGAGTTGCTTAAGTAACAAAACGGCTTAAGGTTGAAAACGGCTTTCTTCATAGCAAGACGGTACCTGGTTGCAAAAAAATCCAGACAGATCATCAATGTCATTTCAGCCATTAGTGCTATAGGAATTGGCTTGGGAACCATGGCTCTTGTGGTTGTGCTGTCTGTATACAACGGGTTTGACAACCTGGTAAAGGGTATGTACAATGCTTTTGATCCCGATCTGATAATCAGAAGTACGGAAGGTAAAACAATACCGGGAATACACGATTTCGGGGAGATTTTTCAGGATTCACGTATAGAAGCATTGTGTCCGGTCATTGAAGAAACAGTATTTCTTCAATACAGAAACCAACAGGCAGTGGCTCTGATGAAAGGAGTTGACAGTGTATTCATGAAACAGTCCCCTCTACAGGCTTATCTGACACACGGAAGGTTCAGTGTTCGGTTTGGTGAATTGGAAGAAGCCGTAGTAGGAAGGGGCCTTGCAGGGAATCTGGGATTAAATGTGGCTTTTATTGATCCTTTATGGATATATTATCCCAAAAAAGACGCCGTTTTTTCACCGCTCAATCCCATGGCTTCACTCAGGCAGGAGAAATTGTTTCCTGCCGGCATTTTTGCCGTAGAACAGCATTACGATTCAGACCATTTACTGGTATCTCTGGAAACTGCCAGGAAACTCCTGGATTACGGAGATCGTTTGTCTCATCTGGAAATTCGCGTGAAAGAACCGAGAAGTGCAAAATCATTGAGCAAAGAATTAAAAGAACATCTGGGAAACGGCTACACGGTACTGACCCGTTACCAACAGAATGAAACCCTGTACCGGATGATGACAACGGAAAAGATCATAATTTTCGTGCTTTTGGGATTCATACTGCTGATCATATCCTGCAATGTGCTGAGTTCCCTCAGCATGCTTATTCTGGAGAAAAAAGAAGACGTTGCGGTCTTGGTAAGCATGGGAGCAAGACCCTCTTTGATCCGGCAGATCTTCATTACCGAAGGGTGGCTGATATCCATAATCGGCTGGGGCGCAGGTATGATTACGGGCCTGCTCCTGTGTTTTGTACAATCCCGTTTTGGCTTTATATCCCTTCCGGGCAGCTTTATGATTACGGCTTACCCGGTAGACGTCCAATGGTCGGATATGGTATTGGTTTCACTGGTCGTTCTGGGAATAGGATTTCTGGCTGCTTATGCCCCGGTTCGTTCGGTTTTCAGCAAAGCGATTTCCCTGGCATATCCCGGTAGTTCGTTGGGCGTTTCCAGATAAAACGGGAGGTGTCGTAAAGCCGGATGGTTTATGACCTTGCGGAACGTCTCCAGGCCCAGATAACCGTTTCCTATGGTTTCATGCCTGTCTTTGTGACTTTCAAACGGATTTTTGGTATCGTTGATATGAATGGCTTTTAGCCTCTCCAGACCGATTATTTTGTCAAAATTTTCCAAAACGCCATCCAAATTATTTTTAATGTCGTATCCGGCATCAAAAATATGACAGGTATCCAGGCATACTCCTAACCGATCACGAATTTCTATACGATCCATAATAGCCCGGATTTCTTCAAAACTGCGGCCTATCTCCGTGCCTTTTCCGGCCATTGTCTCCAACAGTACCCAGGTGGTTTGCTCTTTTGTTATGGCTGCGTTTAGTGCATCGGCAATCAAAGAAATGCCTTTTTCAACGCCTTGTTGTACGTGACTTCCGGGATGCAGGTTGTACAGATTCCCGGGTGTATATTCCATCCTGAACAAATCGTCCATCAGGGTGTTGAGCGCAAATTCCCGGATCCGGTTTTCGGCGGCACATAAGTTCATTGTATAAGATGCGTGTGCCAGGATAGGTCCGATATTGTTTTCTTGTGAAAACTGCTGGAATGCTTCAATGTCTTTCGGATCAATTGGTTTGGCTGCTCCGCCGCGAGGATTCCGGGTAAAAAACTGGAATGTATTGGCGCCTATCTCAACGGCGGTTTTTGCCATTGCAAGGTATCCTGCGGAAGCTGAAAGATGACAGCCTATGCGAAAGTCCTGTTCTTGTTTGTCTGATCTCATAATGTTTTTTTACGGTTGATTTTACTTTTTGTATGATAGGTTATTATTTCACCTTTTTTTAGCGGGATATCAATATACTGCTTTTTAATCCTGTCAAAATTTTCCGGAATTCTTAATCTGAACGTATTGTCGGAAGTTGCCTTAATCTGAATTTCAAGTATTTCCCCGTTTTCCCACTTACAGGACACCTCTGCTCCTCCCCGGGCACAAAGGCCCCTGAAAGATCCTTTTTGCTTCCACGCCTCAGGTAAGGCAGGCAATACGTGAATGTACCCCCGGTGACTTTGCAGCAACATCTCGGCAATACCGGCACATCCTCCAAGATTTCCGTCTATCTGGAATGGCGGATTGGAAGAAAACCCGTTAGGGTACATCCCTGATCCCAGAAGTGTTATAGCCGAAAGATCCCCTGTCAGGTAAGGGGAAATACTTTCTTCCAGAGCCGGAGACATCATTTCAGTCAAGACCTTATAAGCACCCTCCCCATCTTCCAGTCGTGCACGGAGATTCAGGTTCCATGCCATTTGCCACCCGGATCCGCCGTAACCCCGTCTTTCCAATGTTTGGGCACAAGCCTTCAACAGTACGGAATCTTTATGGGTGATCTGATGACCGGGATACAAGGCGTAAAGATGCGTTACATTTCGCATTCTCAGGTCTTCTTCCGTATAATCGTATAACCAACGTCTCAGACAGCCCATTTCGTTTACCGTGTAAGGAGGCAGCCTGTCCAGCGCTTCTTCCAGTTTGTAGATAAATGGAAAATCTTCCGTGTTCATCAAAATACGATTGGCAGCGATGACATTGGAGAACAGTTCTCTTATCATTTGTATGTCTGCCGTAGATCCCATGCAAAGGAACAAAGGAACGGACAATTGCCCGGGTGCCTCCTGATCCATGATATAATACGTGTTGCCGTAAGACATGGAAGGAACGGGAACAAGCCATCCGTATACGGGGTCTTCCATAAGAGAGGCAAGGTAAAAACGTGAAGCTTCTTTCAAAACGGGATATACCGATTTCAGGTATTCAACGTCCAACGTGTAAAGATAGTAATCCCACAAAGGATTGCACAACCAGCCTCCCCCCGTATTGTAAGCACTCCAGGCGGTGTTGTGTCCCGGTGCGGTATAGCCCCATAGATTGGTGCGGGCATGCACCGTCCATCCGGGAGCATTGTAGTATCCGGCAGCCGTTTGTTTTCCCTTTTCTGAAAGCCATGCGGCAAAATCCGCAAGCGGCCCTTGAAACTCGCTTAAATTGGTGCTTAAAGCAGGCCAGAAATTCATTTGCACATGCATATTCAGATCGTAAGCACCGTTCCAGGGTGTCTGAATGTGAGGAGTCCACAATCCCTGTAAATTCGGCGGAAGCGATCCGGGGCGGGTGGAAGCAATGAGCAAGTACCTTCCCGTTTGAAAATACAAATCGGATGAATCCGGTAAATGCAGATTAACACGATGAAAGAAATGCTGGTAGGTATCAATATGATCCTTTTTCAGTCCGGGATATTCTTTGACAGCGGCCCTGCGTGCAAGGGAATCTGCCCTAAAAATGTATGATGAATCCGGACTGAGGGACATGGAATCCACCATGAAATCGGTTGCGGCGGAAATGATTATGTTTGCCTGTGTTGCCTGCTGCAGGATTATGGAGTCCTGAGTATAGCTCAAACGGCCGCGTCCTTCCGGGATGATTTCCATACGGGTATAATACCTCATTCCCGGAATTGTATCCTGTCCGGAAACCAGCGATCCTTCCATGATCAGACAGCTGTCAGCTACGCGCACATGGGCTCGTTCAGGGCGCTTTAACGTGGCTTTGAACGAAAGAGATCCGGGCTGTGAAGCTGTAAGACGCAAAATGATCACGTCATCTGCCAGGGACGTAAAACATTCTCGGGTATAAGTAACACCTTCCAGGTTAAATGACGTAAAGGAAGTGGCAGTGGCAATATCAAGCATTCTGGAATAATCGGAAACGGAAGAGACAGATGCGTCGTAGATAAAATCCAGTGACAGCGAACCAAGAACCTGGTAACTACCAAAAGTATTGCCGGCACCGCCACTTCCTTCAGAACCCCTTGTGCGGGAAGTGAAAAAACGGTACATGATCTCCTGTGCCCTGGGAGTTTGTTCTTTATAGAGCAACTCCCGGATTGCCGGCAGTACCTGGTATGCTCCCTGTCTCAGATCGTTTGCCGGAGATCCCGACCAAAGTGATATCTCGTTGAGAATAATGTTTTCAGCCGCTATACCCCCGTCCGGCATAGCCCCCAGCCTTCCGTTACCCAACGGCAGGCGTTCTTCCCATAAGATTGCGGGCTTGTCAAAGACTAAAGCCATGACCCGGGGCGTTTCCGCAGTTGGGGTCTTGCAACCCGCCAGTAGAAGAGTAAGCCAGAGTAAAAGGCGTATATTCTTCATAAAACGAAGATACGAAAAAAAAGAACACGGGAAGCATAACTTCCCGTGTTCCAAAGGTTTGTAATATGTTGAATATTACATCATTCCGCCCATTCCGGGGTTGGGGGCCGGCATGGGGGGATTCTCTTCTTTCTTTTCTGCCAGAACGCATTCCGTGGTCAGGAACATCCCTGCAACGGATCCTGCATTTTCCAGGGCGACACGGGCTACTTTGGTAGGATCAATGACGCCGGAAGCGAACAGATTCTCATATGTTCCTGTCCAGGCATTGTATCCGTAGTCCTCTTTTCCTTCACGGACTTTCTGTACTACTATGCTGCCTTCCTGTCCTGCATTTTCAACGATCATGCGCAAAGGTTCTTCTATGGCGCGTGCTACGATGGCAATACCGGTAGCTTCGTCTTCGTTTTTCGTTTTGATTTTTTTCAGGTCATCAATGGCACGTATGTAAGCTACGCCACCACCGGGTACAAAACCTTCTTCAATGGCTGCACGTGTAGCATTCAGAGCGTCTTCCACCAGGTCTTTTTTGGACTTCATCTCCACTTCGGAAGCGGCACCTACGTAAAGTACGGCCACACCTCCGGAAAGCTTGGCAAGACGTTCCTGGAGTTTTTCTTTGTCGTAATCACTTGTGGTAATTTCCATTTGTTTACGTATCTGGGCCACACGCTGGTCAATGGCTTTCTTTTCGCCGCCGCCGTTTACGATAGTAGTGTTTTCTTTGTCAATAACCACTTTTTCTGCGGATCCCAGCATATCCAGGGTAGCAGATTCCAGGCGGATGCCTTTATCTTCCGTGATCACGGTACCTCCGGTCAGAATGGCAATGTCTTCCAGCATTTCTTTTCTGCGGTCTCCGAATCCGGGAGCCTTAACGGCTGCGATTTTCAAGGTGCCGCGCAGGCGGTTGACCACCAGGGTAGCCAAAGCTTCACCGTCCACATCCTCGGCAATGATCAACAGGGAACGGCCGTTCTGTGCCACGGGTTCCAAAAGGGGCATCAGGTCTTTCATGGTGGAGATCTTCTTGTCTGTGATCAGCACCTGCGGGTTTTCCAGCACGGCTTCCATTTTCTCCGAATTGGTAATGAAATAGGCCGAGATGTATCCGCGGTCAAACTGCATCCCTTCGACAACCTTCACTTCCGTTTCCGTGCCTTTGGCTTCTTCAACCGTTATCACGCCTTCTTTTTTGACTTTGCCCATGGCCTCGGCAATCAGTTTGCCGATCGAATGGTCGTTATTTGCCGAGACGGCGGCAACCTGTTCGATCTTTGAGAGATCGTCGCCCACCTGCTGGCTTTGTTTTTTGAGGCTGGCAACTACCGATTGAATGGCTTTGTCAATGCCGTGTTTCAAGTTCATGGGATTGGCACCGGCCGTAACGTTTTTCAAACCCACATTGATAATGGACTGTGCCAGAACGGTAGCAGTTGTTGTTCCGTCACCGGCCTGGTCGTTTGTTTTGGAAGCCACTTCCTTAACGATTTGTGCACCCATATTGGCAAACGGATCTTCCAGTTCGATTTCTTTTGCCACGGTTACACCATCTTTGGTAATATGGGGTGCTCCGTATTTTTTGTCAATAACCACATTACGTCCTTTGGGACCTAAAGTTACTTTTACCGCATCGGCTAAAGCATCAACCCCTTCTTTCATGAGGGAACGGGCTTCAATATTGTATTTAATTTCTTTTGCCATGATAATTTGTTTTTTACAGGGTTAATTTTTTAGATAATGGCTAAAACGTCCGATTGACGCATAATAAGGTATTCTTCGTTGTCAACATTGATCTCGGTACCGGCATATTTGCCGTAGAGAACCATGTCACCTTCTTTCAATTCCATAGGCTCGTCTTTTTTACCGCTGCCTACTGCTACGATTTTTCCACGTTGGGGTTTTTCTTTTGCGGTGTCGGGAATGTAGAGGCCCGAAGCTGTCTTGGTTTCCGCCTCTTGCGGCTGAACGACTACTCGATCTGCTAAAGGTTTGATTTTCATTTCTTTAAAAGTTTTAAAATGATTGTTTTTATTGATTTTTAATGTTTTCACTCAATGAAGGGTGATAACGCAAAATCAATGCCACGGCACAAAGTCTGTCAATTTGTCAGCGAAGACGTTTTGGCAGCCTTTTTCCAGATAATCAGACCGTGAATGGAATTAAGCAGGTAAACGCACCACATGGATGCAATAATCAGATGACCGGCCTCCTGGCCATCGCGGATAAAAGCCATTCCCCACATGATGATAGTAGCAACATTGACAGTGATCCACAAATACCATTGTTCCGAGTATGTTTTAACCATCAGGTACATGGCCACAATTGACAAAAATGTAGTGGTGGAATCCAGGAAAGGAGCGGGGTCATTGTAATATTTCAATAACAGTCCGCCTGCAGTGATGAGTATTACACATGCAACAAACAGCCATATGCGTTGTTGCCTGGTCAGGTTTTTCGCTTTGACGCGGGTCTTGCTCCCTTCCCTTATCCGTTTTCTCCACATGAAAAATCCGATAAATTGCATGGGCACGTAGTACAACCCGTTGAGGGCTACTTCTCCCCAATATCCCACTCCCCAGGAAAGATATGTGTATAAACTCACCTGGATCAATCCGAAAAGGTAATTGGAAATGTGTCCCTTAGCTACAAGAACCACACATAAAACTCCGGAAATTGTTGCAATGGCTGACAAAGCATCCCATTGGCCGGTTATAAAAAAGACGACGAAATTGAGAATTATGATGGATGACAGCAAGAACCATTCGTAAGGAGAAAAAAAGCGCAGTAATTTCATGAACTTTAATAAAAAGCGGGAAATGAAAACAAAAATTCAAAGCGGTGTTTGTGCTCACACGTATAGGCATAACGAACCCCGGCAGAAAGCATGACCCCTATTCTGAACAAATGAAAATCCATAAGAAGATCCGTTCCTAAAGACCAGTATTCGTTTTTGACGCCGTCACTTTGGCGGGTTTGCATGTAATCTGCAAAAGGTATAACCTGAAGCCGTTTGATATATATCACATCGGGGATGGATGGATCTCCAATCCACACCGGAATGGCATAATCCACAGAGGCGGAAAACGTTCCGGGAGCCAGGATGCGTTGATCAAGACCACGGGGAGCGGCCATGAATGTTCCCAGGTAGAAGAACCGATCCTTATCCTGTTGTTCCTGCCATCCCAGGTTCCATTTGAGAGCCTGGTTCCTCAGGAATCCGGGAAGGTACCCGTAGGCCTGCATATACAGGATATTGGTGAAAAGTCCCGCAGCTTGCGGAGCAAATGAAGTCTGGACATTCAATCCGAATCCAAAGCGGGGAAAAATATCCCGGGGTGCACGGTTCATCATTTGATAATACTGTAATCCTGCCTGGAACATTTGGTTTACGACGGTTTTGTCTTTCAGGGGATGTCTGTATGTATCGTTGGATATACTGTACCTTATTTGCGGCACAAGTCCCCGTTGCCAACCGTGGCTGTTGAAAGTAAAAGGAATGTAGGAACGCAGGGAAAACTCCAGAGCGGGGGTCATCAAGGTGTCACTTGCCCATTTGTATTGTCCGTTTTCAGGTATGGTAAAGGTGTGGGTATGGTACCTGTCGTTAATGTCTGCCTGGAATGAAAATACAGGCAACCATCCTGAATAATTAACTTTCAGGTGTCCGGCATGAAATCCCTGGTGATAAGAATATCCCATGGTGGTGACAAGTGTTCCCAGGGTGTTTTGTGACATGATGGTAGCACCCGGTGCCACGGACCGGTAGTATTCCTTAAAGGTGAAATTTTCCAGTTTGTCGTAATTGAAATAAAAAGGCATCCATGAATGAATTCTGACGGCATGCAGGAGTTTGCTGTATTTTTTTACGGGGTAAGAAATGGTTTCCGGAACCCTTAGCGTATCTATGTTGAAACCGGATTTTTCCGAAAGGATAAAAGAATCCGGATGTTCCCGTGTAAAACAAGCCGGCGCGTTTAGAAGACTGTCCGGATGCAAGCGGGTAAGCTGATATCCCCGGGTTGTGTAATTGGTATAATACAGAAATGTTCCTGACGGCGTTTCGTAAGGCAAAGGATCAAAAGCGCCAAAGCGGGCCCGCGTAAGCTGAAGTATTCCGGACCCGTCTTCATTCATGCTGAAAATATTGTCGGTATTGTTGACCTTGTCGCTTTTAAAGAATATCTTTCCGGAAGCATATTGCAAACCTCCCAGGGAATGAAAAGAGGGAGGCAGGATCACGGTCTTAAGGCCGGAGTTCCGGTCCATTTTGTATATCCCGGTACCGTTTTCTCCCGTTATCATCACAATAAGGGTATCTATGCTGCTCCACGCAATTTCCGTAATTTGCCCGCCGTCGGGTATTTCAACAATTTCCAAAAGCTCGCCGGTCATGGCGTTCAACAGGTGCAATTGCGAACCTCCCTGCGGCTTATAAAACGCCGCAGCCAGCAGTTTGTTATCGGGGCCGGGAGCCGGATTGAAATAACGTGTTTTGGATGTCAGTTGTTGTTTGCGTCCGGTGACCGCATTGTATTTCATGATCACCGAGTAATTCTCGTGAGCCCAGCGGTATCCGCTGACCGTTTCACTCCAATAGAGGTAAGGACCGTTTGCGTTCAAAGATGAATTGATGTTCCCTGCCGGAAACAAGGGGTGTTCTTTTTGCTCAACATTTTTATCAAAGCGAATGATTCGGGATGTTTTTGCTAAAGATGATTTTACGGCATAAAGGTACCCGGCCCCGTCTTCATGCATAACAAGAGCCGGGGAGGCGTAACGGACATAATCCTTCACACTGCGGTTGAGCTGTACGCCCGGATCCGCCGGTTGTTTAAGCATTTCTTCCTGTTGCCAGATCTGTTTATAGTGATCTGCTGCCGGACCCCATAGTTTTACGGCATACGAACCGTAATTTTTTTTGAAGGTTGTGCCGTAAATAAATGGCCAGTAAGGGTATTTTGTAATATCCGTAAATATACGGCTGAGCGCGTCTTCAGCCGCATTCAATGTGGCAACGGATAATTTCATGTATCCCAGTGCGTAATGATCCGGAATAAAATGACGAAAGGATCCGTAACGCCATTTATCGTAAGAAAAAAACTTGTTTTCTGCAAAATAGGCTTTGTATGGCATCAGGAAAGAGGCTTCCCTGCCGCGTCCGGCGGAAGACAACAGCGTTTCGGTTATTACCGCGTCTCCTTCCAGAAGCCACCGGGGAAAATACAAACCAACAGACACGCCTTCCGATTGCTGTCCGAAAAACCACCTGAAACCACGGAAAAAGTGTTCACCGGCACGTTGCATTTGTGCCACGTGCCTGGTTTCATGGACGGCCAGTTGCTTTTCCCAGTTATGCATGGTTCCTGAAGAAGGGGGTGTGGTTATCAGTTCCATTCTTTTTGGTGTCCAGGCAACCATGCCGTTGCTATTTACATTGTAAGGATGCAAAACCACGGGGATGGCAGGGGTATCAGCTTCCAGGGATCTCATAACATGAGGGGTGACCTGTTCCAGTAACCAGGCGTAACGAAAAGCCAGGGAGTCCGTACCCCGGGGAAAGATGATCTTATAGGGACCGGCTTGCAACTGATTCCATTTCAACCGGGCAGGGTCTTCACCGGTTTTGTAATACTGTCCGGTTGCCGGGAAATACGTTCCCAGAAGAAAACAACAGGAAACAAAACAGGCAATCAGTTTATTCATTCGGCAAAATTAACTGATTGTATTTAATAGTTGGAATTTATAAGGAAAAAACAAGAGAAGTTGAGCTACCAGGACTCGAACCCGGACCGACAGAGCCAGAATCTGTAGTGCTACCATTACACCATAGCTCATCCTTTGTTGAGCTACCAGGATTCGAACCTGGACAGACAGAACCAAAATCTGTAGTGCTACCATTACACCATAGCTCAATCGGAGGCTGCAAAGATATAACATTAGCGTTTCCCCGCAAAAAAATCTTTCATTAACTGTCCGGCCGGCTCAGAGAGCAAACCTGCTGATACTTCCGTTTTTGGGTGCAAGATATTGCCCGGACACAAGGTGTATCCTCTTTTGGGATCACTTGCAGCATACACCAAGCGACCCAATTGAGCCCATGCACAGGCTCCGGCACACATTACACACGGTTCCAATGTTACGTAAAGCGTGCAATCATCCAGGTATTTACCTCCCAGGGAATTGCATGCGGCTGTTATTGCCTGCATCTCGGCATGTGCCGTCGGATCGTTTAAAGTTTCCGTCAGATTGTAAGCCCTGGCAATGATTTTACCCCGGCAAACAATAACGGCTCCCACGGGAATTTCGTCTTTGGCGAAAGCCGTACGGGCCTCTTCCAGGGCCTTTTCCATGAAGATTTTATCTTGTGAGAGACCTTCCAAAGCGTTTTTCGATTACCGAAGGATCCGAAATATCCTTGGTTACCATCAACAATTCTTCCTTGGAGACTTCCTGCACATCACAAACGATGAATCCGTCCAGAGAATCGTTGAATTCTTTGTCAATATTAAACACAACCACTTTGGCATTTAGTTTCAGGTAGCGTTTCACCAATGAAGGAAGGCGGTATTGCCTGTTACTCATGCGCATCAACAGCCGGTCCAGTTGTTCGGGCGTCTGTATATCGCGTAGTAAGACGTCAGGATTGACCAATCCGAATTCAGGAACAAAGGGACATCGTGGATGTACACAGTCTTGGTAATCAGGCGTGCTGTGATGTTCCATGATATATTTCTGTATCAGGGATTGATACAATTCAGGATACCAGGATGAAATGCTGACCGGTCCAATAAAATAACGGTATTCCTCATTGCGCAGCATGATGTGGAAAAGGCCCTTGAAGAGTAACATCATGGGTATGGTTTCATACCGGTATTCATGACTGATGAAGGCCCTGCCCAGTTCAAGGCTCTGACGAAGCACAGGTTCAAATTTTTCGTCAAACTGAAAAAGTGTGCTGTTGTAAAATCCCGTAGGGCCAAACCGTTTCATTAACTCGGCTCCCATGCCTATGCGGTAGGCTCCCACGATTGCCTTTTTTTCTGTATCCCACAAAATCAAATGATGGTAATTACGGTCATAAGGATCCAGATCCAATGGTTGGTAAGTACCTTCACCTACGGAACGGAACGCCTCTTCCCTTTTTCTTCCGATTTCGTACATGAGGTTGGGAATAAAGGAATAAGGAGCAAAATAAGCGGCAAAATTGTTTATTTTGAACAGACAATTTCGTGAAGGAAGCTGCTCAATTTCCCTTATCGCCAGATCGTTTTGTTTAGCCACTGCAATGGGGGCTGCATGTTCCAGGTCTTTATACTTGTCTTCTTTTTCTATGTTTGCCGCCAGGGCGTAAGTCCTGGCACGCAGGTAATCCCCCAGTTCCTTGTAATCCCGGTAGCGTTGTTGCTCGGCCACACTTACAGGCGCTCCTATGCGTATGGAAATGCGTTGGCCTTTTTTGTTAAGTACTTCAGCCGGCAAACTGGCTGTCTGAAGCATGGGATGGATTTTTGCCCGGCGCATAAACCGGGCCGAATTGTGACCTCCAAAATAAATGGGGACCACAGGCACTCCTGCGTTTTGGATGAATTTAACTATGGGAGTGTGCCAGGGAAGGTCTTCCACCTGTCCCGAAGGTCCTATATGTGAAACTTCTCCGGCAGGGAAAAGGCCTAAAGGACTTCCGTTTTGGAGGCTTTCTTTAGCAAGGCGGATTCCTTTAATGCTGGAACGGGATGATACATTTTTATCAAAGGCATTGACAGGTAAAAAGAAATTCTCTAAAGGTTTAATACGGGATAACAGGAAATTAACAATGACTTTCAGATCGGGTCTTTCTTCAGAAACAAGATGCATCAGGATGATCCCGTCAAGGCCGCCGTATGCATGATTGGACACAGTAATGAAAGGCCCTTCTTTGGGAAGGTTGGCCAGATCTGTAGAGGGGATCTCGTATGTTATACGCATTTCGGCCAGAAAAGCCTCTAAACATTCACGTCCCTGAAAATCTGCCACCTTGTCATAAAGCTTGTTTATTTTGTCAAGCTTCATCAATTTCATCAGGGCCGGTGCAAGAAAGAAACCCACTACCGATTTTTCCCCGAAGACCTGTCGCAGATCTTTGGTTTCTATTAGTTTTTTCATAAATGGTTTGGCAAATATATGTATTTTTACAATGTTATGGCTCATATAGACGATCAATTAACCCTGCTGCCTCATCAATGCGGTGTGTACCGTTTTCTGAACAAAGACGGAACGGTTATTTATGTAGGCAAAGCCAAAGACCTTAAAAAGCGGGTTTCACAATATTTTACGCGCGGAAAAAACTTGTCAATTAAGACACAGCGTATGGTCAGCCGGGCCCGGTCCCTTGAGTATACCGTAGTGGAAACTGAAAGCGACGCCCTGTTACTGGAAAACAATTTGATCAAAAGATTACAGCCCAGATATAACATCCTGCTTAAGGATGATAAGACATTTCCGTGGATATGCGTGAAAAATGAACCTTTTCCACGAATCATGCAGACCCGGAAAGTGATCAGAGACAAATCGCTTTACTTTGGTCCTTATACCAGTACTTATTATTGCAGGCAACTCCTGCAGCTTATCCATAATTTGTATCCTTTACGCACCTGTTCTCTGGTGCTTACACCAAAAGCAATAGCTGCCCAACGTTACCGGAAATGCCTGCAATACCACATAGGCCGTTGTAAAGCACCTTGTGTGGGGTTGGAAACGGAGGACGCCTATGAACAATATATCCGGGATGCCGTAAAAATTCTGAAAGGAGACGTTACATCCGTAAGGAACCTTTTGGAAGAGCAAATGAATAATGCGGTTGAGAAACTGAATTTTGAACAGGCACAAAAATACAAAGAACAATGGGAAGCCCTTACACGATATCAAAATAAATCGGTCATAGTCAACCCTCACATATCCAATGTTGACGTGTTCAGCCTGTTGACAAATGAGTCGTCTTCCATGGCATTTGGAAATTTTATGCGCGTTTCTCAAGGGTCTGTTATTCAGTCCCGGAATGTAAAATACAAGTTGCAAATTGAAGAAACACTGGAAACGCTGCTGAGCTTGTTTCTTGCCGATATGAAAGAACAGACCGGCGGGCTTTCCCGGGAAATACTGGTGCCATTTCTTCCCGAAGCTGTTCCCGGCGACCACCGTGTACATGTTCCCCTGAAAGGAGACAAAAAGAAACTGGTCACTTTGAGTCTGCGCAATGCCGAAAATTACAAAACGGAACAGCTCCGTCTTATTGAATCACGGGACAAGGGAAAAAGCCGGGATGTAAAAACGCGAAAAGTGCTGGAAAAATTGCAACAGGATCTGAATATGCCATCTTTACCGGTCCACATTGAATGTTTTGATAATTCCAACCTGCAGGGATCCAATCCCGTGGCGGCTTGTGTTGTTTTCAGGAACGGAGTTCCCAGCAATAAAGATTACAGGCATTTTTCCATAAAGACCGTTGAGGGTCCAAATGATTTTGCTTCCATGAAAGAGGTGGTCACCAGGCGTTACAGCCGTGTGTTGAGAGAAAAACAACCCTTGCCGCAGTTGGTGGTCATAGACGGAGGTAAAGGGCAATTGTCGGCAGCTTTTTCTGCCCTGAAAGACCTGCAACTGGTTCCTGCCGTAACAGTGATAGGTCTGGCAAAAAGATTGGAAGAAATATATCTGGCTACAGATAAAACCCCGTTGTTTTTGGATAAGAATTCCTCTTCGTTAAGAATTCTTATGCACCTGCGTAATGAAGCGCATCGTTTTGGAATAACGTTTCACAGGAAAAAACGGAGTTCCGGCTTTGCACGTTCCGTACTTACTGATGTTCCGGGGATCGGTCCCCGCACCATGGAGAGACTAATGGTACGGTACGGAAGCCTCAAACACATAGAAAAAGCAACATTAGAGGAACTTTCCGGGGTGATTCCGGCAAAAACGGCTCAAAAGCTAAGGGATTATCTGGATGCTCAGGGAACGGGATCGTAACCGCTGCCTCCCCACGGATTGCATCTGAGAAAGCGCCATACAGCAAGATACAAACCTTTCAGCGGTCCGTGTTTACGTAGAGCCTCAAGGGCATATTGGGAACAAGTTGGTGTAAACCGGCATGAGGGAGGGGTAAAGGGGGATATGCAGATCTGATAACACTTAATCAGCAGGATCAACGGGAAGATCAATACCTTTTTCAGGTATTTGAGCAATACGTTCCAGGAGTTTCTGCATTTTTGCCTCCAGTTTGCTGTAGGGGTAGACTTCATAAGGCAAATATAAACATAAAAAAAGGAGCCGTATTTGTTTGTTTTCCAATGCAGGGGCCAATATAACGGGATAATTGAGTCGAAAAGCTTCCCGGATACGGCGTTTAACCAGGTTTCTTTTGACGGCAGATCTGATATGCCTCTTAGGTACACTTATGACCAGACTGCATGGAGATGTTGCGTTTTCTTCACGTTTAATGATCCGGTAAAAGACACGGTACGGACCACTGGTAAATGAAGAGGCTCCGGTAAACAGGGAATCAATTTCTTTTTTTGAAGAAAGACGCATCTTTTTGGCGAACGCATAAGAAATTGCGTTGTTCATCACGGAAGTTTTTTGTATTCCAGACGGGAGCCTGTCACATCCAGGGTGTCTCCGTTCATTTCACGGAGTTCAATGACAGCGAGCATCAGGGAATCTTTCATGGTTTCCACTCGCCATTCCTGAAACAGGTTCTCATTGTTTTCAAAGTAAGTAGTCAGTATGTTGCAATAAAACTGGTACTCCCCGTCAAAAGACTGTCCGTCAAGAGTAAGTGTTACCGCTGTGCCGGTTTTGAAATGCAATTGCTCGCCCAATGCGGGTGTCCGGCCGTCAACAGCCACAAGATCCCATTTGCCATATACCAATTCCCGGTAATGGTTGTAATTTTTTTGGCAGGATAAAACCGATAAAGCCAAAAGAAACCCTGTAAACAGACAGGAAGTCCGCTTCATGATCATTTGTTCTTATCCAAATAAAGCATCAATGCCTGTGCAATAGAAGGCGCTTCCGGAGTAGGTGCTTCAAAGCAGGATTGCAAGTTGGCCTCTTTAAGTGCCAGTGCCGTTGCATTGCCGAAAGTTCCGAATAAAATACTGTTTTGTTTAAATTCCGGAAAATTCTCCATCAGGGAACGCACATCGGCAGGAGAATAAAATACAAGCATCTGGTACTTTTTCAGATCAAGCCGGGACAGGTCTTCCATCATGGTCCGGGTCAATACGGCTTTGGTAAATTTAAGACCTGCTTTTTCAAAAGCCTGGGGAAGTTCGGGTTTATAACAATCGGCCAGTGTGAGCAGAAATTTTTCATTTTTATGTTTTGGGCCGATGGATTCCATCAGGGAAGGGATGTTCCCTTTTCCAAAGAAGATTTTCCTTTTCCGGTAAACGATATATTTTTGAAGGTAAAACGCAACGGCTTCCGTCATACAGAAATATTTCATGGTTTCCGGAATAGTAATGCGCAATTCTTCACATAAATGAAAAAATGAATCAATGGCAGAACGGGATGTAAAAACTACGGCAGTATGATCAGGTATAGAAACCTTTTGTGTACGGAAATCTTTTGCAGACAATCCCTCAACACGTATAAAAGGAATAAAATCTATGGAAAGACCAAACTTTTCGGTAACTTCTACATAGGGGGAACATCCGTTTGGCGTTGGTTGTGAAATTAGTATATTCTTGATTTTCATTGTCATATCCCCGCAACATAATGAATTAATACTCCTAAGGGTACCAGTTCAAGTGTGCAAAGATACAAAATCCAGAAAAAAAGCGAATAGCCGGCTGCAAGAAAAATCCTTATACAGCGTAAGGCATAGATAATATAACCGGCCACTGCAATCACGGCTGCCGTGATCAGTACCGCACTGCCGGACAGATTGTTGAGCGAACCTAAGAGCACCAGGAACGGGATAAAGACAAAGCCGGTAAGAATGCAGAAATCTTGTCCCGTACGACCTAAAAAATTCATAAATCCCGGAGCATCAATTGTCCACCCTATTATTCTTATAATTACCACTTTAAATAGAAACCAAATGCAAAATACACCCATGACCGTTCCAAAAACAAGAGGGCGGGAAAAACCCTGTAGCGGAACCGGTAAAGGAGATAGCAACCGGGAATGAAAGGCAATGAAAAAGGAAATGACGGCCATTATGAAAAAACAAAGAATGTTCCGGGAAAAACGGATATTTCCCTGTTCTTCGTTTTCAGTGGAAATATTGTAGCGGAAACAACCCGTCAGCAACAAAGCAAGAGGTGCCCGTGTATAGATAAGGATAAAGCAAAAACTGACAACGAGTCCCAATACAATGTAATCCATAATTTTCAAGCAAAATCAACGGTAAAGGTAAAAAAAAATAGCCTACATTTGTGGTATGGAAACAAGGACATTCAAAAGAACGGACCTCCTTATCGGATGGGTGGTCTTTGCTATATCGGCCGCTGTTTATCTGGCGACCATAGAACCGACAGCCAGTTTCTGGGATTGCGGTGAATTCATTGCCTCTTCTTACAAACTGGAGGTGGGTCACCCTCCCGGAAATCCCACTTACCAGCTTTTTGGCAGGTTGTTTTCCATGTTCGGGAGCGACCAGCAAGCCGCCATGCTTATTAATGCCATGAGTGCGTTGGCTTCTGCTTTTTGCGTGCTGTTCCTGTTCTGGACCATCTCTCACCTTGGCAGGAGGTTGCTGGAAGTACAGCAAATCCCTCTGAAAAAAGGGAACGCCATTGCAATATGGGGAGCAGCAGCGGCAGGGGCGCTTGTTTATTCCTTTTCGGACACAGCGTGGTTCTCTGCCGTAGAAGCCGAAGTATACGGTATGTCTTCGCTTTTTACGGCGACCGTATTCTGGGCCATGCTTAAATGGGAAGAAAACGCGGATAAACCGCATGCAAACAGGTGGATTGTGTTGATCGCTTATCTGATGGGGCTTTCCATAGGCGTTCACTTGCTAAACCTGCTAACCATACCGGCCCTGGTCTTTATCTACTTTTACAAAAAGTATCCTTTTACCTGGAAAGGAGTTGTAAAAACAGTTCTCATATCCCTGGTAATTATTGTATTTATATTGTATGGGATCATACCCTGGCTACCAAAAATTTCAGGATGGTTTGATCTTTTGTTTGTGAATGTCTTTGGATTGCCGTTCAATACCGGGATGTTGTTTTTTGTGCTTCTGTTGTTAGCTGCTTTGTTCCGGGGAGTGCTGGTTACTCATAAAAAAGGCAAAGTGCTGTGGAATACCATATTGCTCTGTCTGGCAGTTATCGTCATCGGGTATTCGTCTTTTGCCATGGTGGTAATTCGTTCCAGTGCCAAAACACCTACCAACGAAAACCAGCCGGACAATCCTTTTGCCCTTGGACGTTACCTGGCACGGGAACAGTACGGCTCTTCGCCCCTGGTATATGACGGAATTTACAATTCGCCTTATGATACATGGAAAGCCACAAAACAAACTGTAAAACTGGATGGCCGTTATGCAAGGGTGAAAGGTCCGGAAGTGCCTGTATACAAAGATTCGGATAAAATGTTCTTTCCCAGGATGTGGAGCAAACGGGAATCACATGCCTCGTTTTACGATTCGTACAACTCGGGTAGCGGACAGCTCAACTCGGAAGGGAAAAACATGCCGTCATTCGGGGACAACCTGCTCTTCTTTTTTGATTACCAGGTGAACTATATGTACTGGCGTTATTTCATGTGGAATTTTGCGGGACGACAGAACGATATACAGGGGACTATCCCGGGAGATCCCATTCGAGGAAATTGGGAAAGCGGTATAAAATTTTTGGACAGGGCGCGTCTGGGTGACCAGGAAATGGCTCCGGAAATGCTTAAAAACAACAAAGGCAAAAACCATTATTATTTATTGCCCCTGATATTGGGTTTAATGGGTTTTGTGTACCAGGTATCCAGGGACAAACGCAATGCCTGGATCACTTTTTTGCTGTTTTTCCTGACCGGATTGGCTGTGGTGGTTTACCTGAATCAGCCGCCGTATCAGCCCAGAGAGCGCGATTATGCCTATGCCGGTTCGTTTTATGCTTTTTCAATATGGGTAGGGCTGGGTGTGATGGCACTGTTTTCTTTATTACGCAAAAAATTGCCTGAAACCATTTCCGGAGTCACGGCTGCCGTCCTGTGCTTGTTTATACCTTTCCAGATGTTGGCCCAAAACTGGGATGATCACGACCGCAGCGGCCGTTATACGGCAAGGGATTTCGCCTACAATTTTCTGAATACATGCGATGAAGACCGGAATGCCATCATTGTGACCCACGGGGACAACGATACTTTTCCGTTATGGTATGCACAGGAGGTGGAGGGAATCCGAACCGACGTGAGGGTTCTGAATACATCCTTGTTGGGAACGGACTGGTATATTGATCAGATGCAGTGGAGAACCTATGATTCCGCACCGCTTAAATTTTCTATTCCACGAGAATCGTATCTCTACGGAACCAATGAAATATTGCCGGTCTACGAAAGAGTTACCGAAAGGGTTTCTGCCTTACAGGCTGTAGGTGTTATGGGGAACCCAAAGGCAAAGATCCAGCTGGCAGACGGCACAAAGATCAATTACCTGCCGGCAAGGAAATTACGTGTTCCGGTCAATAAAGAAAACGTTTTGGCCAGTGGGATTGTAGCTCCCAAAGATGCACACCTGATTCCTGAGTATATGGATCTGGATATTCCCGAGAATAAACATACACTTATGAAAGTGGAAATGATGTTCCTGGACTTGCTGGCCAATTATCAGTGGGACAGGCCTATTTATATGGTTTCCAAAGGGGGGGATCTGAATATTGGTATCAGGGATTATTTGCGTTTTGACGGGATGGCCTATAAACTAATGCCTTTTAAAGTGGATTCGTTGAGCGGTGAAGTACCTTATATGGATACGGACAAACTCTATACATTGCTTATGGATGTATACCGGTGGGGAAGAATGGACCAGCCCGACGTGTTGCTGGATTACCATGTAACTTATTTATATCTGGTACAACAGGCTGTCAGACAAATGTATACCCAGGTGGCCAAAGCTTTGATCCTGGAGGGAAAACCGGAAAAGGCAGAAGCCATTATTGATAAAGGGATGGAAGTCATGAAACAGTATCCTTTAAATTATTTTGTGCAGCCTTCCCTGAACGAAGTAGGGGTTATGGAAGCTATAGAGTTGTATTATTATTTGGATAATCCTGAAAAAGCCAGGGCTCTGGCAGTTCCTTTCATGGATGAAACTTATACAGCCATAGAATATTTCCTGAGTCCTTTCAGGGACGGGTTCCTTTCTTCCACAGACGCCGAATCGGCAATCAGTACCTTTGTACATGTGAACGATATCTTGAAAGCAAACAAAGACCAGGAACTGGCGGATAAATACACTGCCATGATAGAAGAATTGTTCAGTAAGTATCAATAAGCATATTGCATCCCCGGCGTTCAGCGTCGGGGATCCTTCCCAAAACCTGGAAACGTCCGTCTGAAAGACGAAATCCCAGATCTTCGGTTTCAATAAAAGAACAGGAATGGCGGTTTGCCAGATCAATAATATTGATGCCTCCCCGGTGGCCGTCAGGCTCTTCCATGAAAGGATCCTGGAGGTTCCGTATCTTTACCTGCATAACAGGCGGACAACTGAAAAAATCATCTTCCGTGCAGGAATAGGCCTGGGAAAACAACTCGGCCATTCCGTATTCGCTGTGTACCGGACTTTGCGGAAAACCTTGTTTTAACTGCCGGTGGAGTTCCCCGCGGGTTAAATCGGTTCCCCGTCCTTTCATGCCTCCCGTTTCCACTATTGTAAGACCCGGGTGATGAACCGTGAATTCTCTGGCGAAATCAAGTAAGGCAAAACTGACCCCTAAGAGCCAGACGGGCATGTTTTTGGCCGCCAGTGCAATCAGGCGTTCATACAAAGCCTGCCTGTTGTAAAGGTAAAAACCGTCTTCGGAAGTGTTGCCGTGTTCCATCAGAAACTTCATCATATATACCAGGGAAGACCCTTTTCTTTCCAGGTAAGAAGGAAGCAGGCCCAGGATAGTATATTGTGACGGGTCACCGTAAAAATGACGGAAAATTTCCAGGACGTTTTTCTCATAACGCTCCAGACTGTCTACCGGGTGGCGGGAAGGTATCATGCCGGTAGTGGCTGAACTTGTGAAAACCTCCATGGCCGGTTTCTGTCCGTTGTATATATTGTGCGTTTTGAAAAAACGGATGGGAAGATAAGGAATGTCAGACGGAGATTTTACCCGGAGGGGATCTATACCGAGCAGCTCCAGGTAACGGGCATACACGCCAGTATGTTTTGCCTGGTAACGAAACGTTTCAATGATATCACAATCCCTCATTGATCTTCAATAAAGCTTCCGCATATTGACGGGTGCTCCACAGCCGGGGCACTTTGTTTTGTCCGCCCAGCTTATCATTGAGCGCCATCCAACGGTAAAAGCTTCCTGTTTTCATACTGGTTATTTGCGGCATATCCATCGTTCCGGTATCCAGCCTTTTAGCTTCGTAATCGGAATTCTGGTCCATCAGGGCCCTGTCCAAAATTCGTGTGAATGTTTCCATATCCGTAGGCAGGGCTTCAAATTCTATAAGCCATTGGTGGGTTCCTTTCTGTTGGGTATCCATAAATACCGGAGCCACTGTATATTCATGGACGCTGGCTCCCGTAACATCACAGGCATGTGCTAATGCACGTTCCGCATTTTCTATCATCAATTCTTCACCAAAGGTGTTTATAAACAGCCTTGTACGTCCGGTGATACGGATCTTGTGAGGATACAGGTCTGTGAAACGGACGGTATCTCCTATCAAATAGCGCCATAATCCGGAATTTGTGGATATGACCATGGCGTAAGGTTTATCTTTTTCCACATTGTCCATTGTCAGGAACCGGGTATAAGATCCGTTTTGTGCGGCTTCCAGTTTGTCCAGGGGTATGAATTCATAGAATACACTTACATTGGGCAGCAATTGAAGACCGGGATCGTTCAGATCTGTCTGGAAAGCAAAAAAGCCTTCAGAGGCGTTGTATGTTTCCAGGTAATGCATATTCGGAGAAGGAAACAATGTTTTGTAATGGACCCGGTAGGGTTCAAAACTTACGCCTCCGTGCATAAAAAGTTCCATATTGGGCCAGAGTTCACTCAGGTTGTTTTTTCCTGTGATTTCCAACACTTTGCGCATTAAAATAAGGTTCCATGAAGGCACTCCGGAGAAACTGACCACGTTTTGCCGGGCAATGAGCTTGCTTACCTGTTCTATTTTGTATTCAAAGTCCGGGATGAGCCCGATCTTTTTGTTGGGTGTGGTAAACATACGTGCAATAAGCGGAGTGTTGATAAGCAGAAAAGCAGAGAGATCTCCGTAGCAGCAGGATGTGTCTATGCTTTTGTCAATATGACGGTTACCTCCCAGAGTAAGTGATTTGCCCAGGAACAGTTTTGATTTCGGGAACGTTCTTACATACGAAGAAAGGATGGTTAACATGCCTTTGTAATGGCAAAATTGCAGGTTTTCCCTGTTCATGGGAATGAACTTGGATTTTGCGGAAGAGGTGCCGCTGGACAATGCAAACCATTGTACGGGCTTGTCCCACAGAACATTTTCCTCTCCCTTCAGGCTTCGCCGGATATAAGGTTCAATCTGGTTGTACGAATGCAGGGGGATCCGTTGCTGAAATGCATCAATACTTTTGATCCCGGAGATTTTGTGATCTTTCCCGAAAACGGTATTCGACGCATGTTCCATCAAATAACGAAACGTGGCTTCCTGGAAAGGAAAAGGATCCCGGGAAGCAAAGTCCAGTTCTGTCAGGAGTTTTTTGTTATAGAGCTTGTAGGCGGTGTTGATCAGTGACATGAGCGGACAAAGTTACTAAAGAAAAACCTGATGCAAAATCTCAAGGGATTTAATCTCGGGGCATTTTCCCATGTGGTAACCGTAATAGTTAATCAGACTGTTCAGAAAATGATTTCGTCGTGAACCGGAACACAGTAAAGGAATTTTTTCCTCTGAAGCACCGGCCAGGATCTTCTGCATCAGGGCGGAATCTTCCCGGTCAAAAGCCCCGAAAGATGTATCGGGGGTCTCCCGGAAACAGGCATCTTTCATATGGAAGAACGGCTTTTCCCCGGAATAAGTTTCCAACGCGGGTTCGTAACCCAGGTATTTGCCTAGAAGTGTTGCAAAATACAGGTGAATATCCGGCAGGCCCTC
>JAAYYL010000096.1 GCA_012515395.1 Bacteroidales bacterium | reverse complement strand
ACGGTTACCCCATAGGAGCCGTGGTAGGAAAGGAAAAATACATGAAAGTGCTTGCCGACAAGGTGTTCCTTTCTTCCACATTTTTTCCCAACAGCCTGGAACAGACTGCAGCACTGAAAACCATTGAGATCCTGGAACGTGATAATATCCTTGAGAAAATCCGTGAAAAAGGAGAGCACTTCGGAAAAAGATTGCGTGAGATAGTGAAAAAAGTTCCTTACGACGTGGAAGTATCGGGAATACCCCTGATGCCTTTTATTACATTCAACAGGGATGCCGACAACCTCTACAAAAAACTTCGTCCCGGTTTCTATACCGAACTTATAAGACGCGGTGTCTTCCTGCAACCTTTTCATCATGGATACATAGCTTACCGCCATACCGATGAAGACATCAATTATGCAGCCGACATGGTGGAAGAAGCATTCGGAGAATTGAAAAAATACATCTAAAACAAGAGGTTACTATGGACAAACTGATCATTACCGCTGCCATATGCGGAGCCGAAGTGCTCAAAGAACACAACCCCGCAGTCCCTTATACCGTAGAGGAATGTGTCCGTGAAGCCCGCTCTGCTTACGATGCGGGGGCAAGCATCATTCACCTTCACGTCCGTTACGACAACGGCACCCCCACCCAGGATAAGGAACGTTTCCGTGTAATCATGGAAGCCATCGCCCATGCGTGTCCCGGAGTCATCATCCAACCTTCCACAGGAGGAGCCGTAGGCATGACAAACGACGAAAGACTGCAACCCACCGAGTTGAACCCCGAGATGGCCACCCTGGATTGCGGCACGCTCAACTTCGGAGGAGACGAGATCTTTGAAAACACCGAGAACACCATCAAGTATTTCGGAAAACGCATGATTCAAAGGGGCATCAAACCCGAGTTGGAGGTCTTCGACAAAAGCATGATCGAAATGGCCCTTCGCCTTGAAAAGAAGGGGTATATCCAGAAGCCCATGCATTTTGATTTTGTAATGGGAGTCAACGGAGGCATAGGGGGATCCCTCAGGGATTTTGTTTTCCTGCGCGGAAGCATTCCTTCCGATGCAACATATACCGTGGCAGGATTAGGCCGTTACGAAATGTCCCTGGCAGCTGCCGCCATAATTGACGGAGGCCATGTACGGGTGGGTTTTGAAGATAACGTGTACGTATCCAAAGGAGTATTGGCCAAATCCAATGGTGAACTGGTGCAAAAAGTCGTTCGACTGGCCCGGGAGCTGGGTCGTGAAATTGCCACTCCCGCAGAAGCTCGTGAAATTTTAAGTTTACCCATAAAACAATAATTTACAATTAATTTAATTACTTATTTTAACAACAACTGCAAATGAAAAAAGGTAACAAGTATGGTCTTCACCGGGTCATTGAACCCAAAGGCGTTCTTCCGCAACCTGCCAACAAACTGGATAACAACATGGATGAGCTCTACGACAACGAGTTACTCATAAATGTAAAAACCCTGAATATTGACTCGGCAAGTTTTACACAGATAGAAGAACAAGCCGGAGGCGACAAAGCCAAGATTGCCGAGATCATGTTGGGCATTGTTGCGAAGCAGGGAAAACACCGCAATCCAGTAACCGGTTCAGGAGGGATGTTATTAGGCGTTGTGGAAAAGATCGGAGAAGCCCTGGAAGGCAAGATCGATCTGAAAGTGGGAGACAAGATCGCCACGTTGGTATCCCTTTCACTGACACCCCTGCGCATTGACAAGATCAAAGACATCAGGCCCGATATCGATCAGGTGGATATTGACGGAAAAGCGATCCTGTTTGAAAGCGGGATCTATGCCAAGATCCCCGATGACATGCCTGAAACACTTGCCTTATCGGCTCTGGACGTTGCCGGTGCCCCTGCACAAACTGCCAAACTGGTGAAACCCGGAGATACCGTACTGATTATCGGGGCCGGTGGAAAATCCGGTATGCTTTGCAGTTACGAAGCCAAAAAAAGAGCCGGCGTCACAGGAAAAGTAATCGGTCTCTGCCACAGCGAGCGTTCCACAAAACGTTTGGAGGCACTGGGGTTCTGTGACCATGTATTCTCGGCCGATGCTACCCAGCCTGTTGCCGTTCTGGAAAAAATCGAAGAACTTACCAACGGCCAACTGTGCGATGTGACCATAAACAACGTTAACATTACGGATACGGAAATGACCTCCATTCTGTGTACCAAGGACACCGGAGTGGTGTATTTCTTCTCCATGGCCACCAGCTTTACAAAAGCGGCTCTGGGCGCAGAAGGTGTGGGTTCAGACGTAACCATGATCGTGGGCAACGGATATACAAAAGGTCATGCCGAGATCACGTTGCAATTGCTCCGTGAAAGTGAAAAGCTCCGCAAGATCTTTACCGAACTGTATGCATAATAAATTGTAATAATGAAAGAAACAAGAAGAAAACAATTGTTTCCCAATGTCACGGACCAGGAATGGAATGACTGGAAATGGCAGGTTCGCAACCGCATAGTCAACCTGGAACAACTCCGGAAATACCTTACACTGACACCGGAAGAAGAAGAGGCCATTCACCAATCCCTCAAATTACTGCGGATGGCCATCACGCCGTATTACCTGAGTCTGATAGATCCGGACGATCCCAACTGCCCGGTACGTAAACAGGCCATTCCTACCAAAAAGGAAATGTACCGTTCACCGGCTGATTTGCTGGATCCGTTACATGAAGATGAAGATTCCCCGGTTCCGGGCCTGACACACAGATACCCTGACCGGGTGCTTTTCCTGGTTACGGACCAATGTTCCATGTATTGCCGTCATTGTACCCGGCGCCGTTTTGCCGGACAAAAAGACCATGAAGCCTCCAGTGACAGGATACAGCAGGCGATCGATTACATAGCCCGTACACCGCAGGTTAGGGATGTCCTTCTTTCCGGAGGAGATCCGCTGACCATGAGCGATGCACGCCTGGAATCCATCATATCCCGTTTGAGGGACATTCCTCACGTGGAGATCATCCGTATAGGAACACGCACGCCGGTAGTCTGTCCGCAGCGCATTACACCGGAATTACTGGCTATGTTGCGGAAGTACCATCCCATATGGATCAATACACACTTTAACCACCCCAACGAAATTACTCCGACTTCAAAGGCCGCCTGTGAAATGATGGCAGATGCCGGTTTTCCGCTGGGTAACCAGACCGTATTGCTGCGCGGGGTCAATGATTGTGTTCACGTCATGAAAGAGCTGGTACATAAACTGGTTATGATCCGTGTACGTCCTTACTACATCTACCAGTGCGATCTGTCCATGGGACTGGAACATTTCAGAACTCCCATTTCAAAAGGTATAGAGATCATAGAAGGATTGAGGGGACATACATCGGGGTATGCCGTACCTACTTTTGTAGTGGATGCTCCGGGTGGCGGCGGAAAAATTCCTGTAATGCCCACCTATGTGATCAGCCAGGCACCCGGAAGGATGGTATTGCGTAATTACGAGGGAGTGATAACTACCTATACGGAACCGACGGATTACAAAAACGATTGTGTTTGCGAAAAATGCAAAGACAAAGTATCCCTTGAAGGTGTTTCAGGTATCCTGCAGGGACAGCAACTGTCGCTTGAGCCTTCCTATTTGCAAAGAAAAGAACGCAACCATAAGAAGTAAGCAACTGAATGCCTTTTACAGACCAGATCATCCGTTACGGCAGTCTTTCGGTTGTCGGATTGGGTAAAAATACCGGAAAGACCGAATGTCTGAGGTATGTAATGGACAGGCTGTATCAAAGGCAAAAAGTCGTTGCCGTTACTTCAATAGGTATTGACGGGGAAGGGGTGGACCGGGTTACGGCCACCCCCAAACCCGAAATATTCCTGGAAAAGGGAATGTTTTTTACAACAGTTGCTTCTTATTATTCAAAAAAACGTTTCAGGGCCGAAATATGTGAGGTGCTTCCTAACGAAACCGTATTAGGCAAAATGATTACGGCCAGGGCTTTGGAAAGAGGAAAAATGATTCTGGCGGGTCCGGCCGATACTTTGTTATTGCAGAATTGGGTACACCAAATGCCACAAGAATATCCCATAGACGTATGTTTGGTGGACGGAGCCATTTCCCGGTTAAGTCCCGCTTCTCCCGCAGTTACAGAATCAATGATACTGGCCGTGGGAGCTGCTTATTCATTGAATATGCGAACACTGGCAGAAAAAACCCGTTTTGTTTTTGATACCGTACACCTTCCACTGGCCGACATATCCCTCAGAAAAAAGCTGGAAAATATTACACGGGGGATACGTGGAATAAGCGCCGGGGGAGAAATCACGGATCCGGGGGTTGAATCGGCTTTGCTTCCTGCGGGAGTCAGGGACGTGATGGATAAATGCGAAAACAGGATTTACGTTCCCGGAGCCGTAAGCAACGCATTGCTGAAAACCCTGGCAGAGAGAAAAGAAGTAGAAAGAACGGAGCTTTACATAAGGGATTTTTCACGTATTTTTGCCGAGCCGCGTGTTTTTTACTCGTTCTTGCGTAAAGGAGGACGCATGTTCCAGTTGTTCAAAACACGTTTGCTGGCAGTTTGTGTTAATCCGGTATCGCCGGAGGGTTACCGGCTTAATTCTGAAGAACTTGTGGATGTTATACAAAAGGAAGTGGGTGTTCCCGTTTACGATATAAAAAAAATGGAAGGATGAATCTTGCCCGGTTTTCCGAAAGAATTGAAGGCCTGAAATACCTGGTTGACAAAATGGAACTTACCGGTTCCAGGGTACGCCGTTACCTCATGCGGATGCCTTTTTCCTCGGACAGGGATCTGTTGGAAGGTCATTTTGACATTCTGCAGAAAGCCTGCGAGATTCTTTCAGACCAAAAAGTCAAACCGGTACTGATGCAGCTTGAGCATCTTTTTTCCAAGATACACGACATCCAGGGAACTTTGACGGCTTTGAAGGAAAAACGAATCCTGGACGAGGTGGAACTCTTTGAGATCAAACATTTTTCGATCATTTGCGCAGATGCCGCAGCATTATGCCTACAAGCCGGCTTTGTCCACGAAAATCTTTATCCTTTGCAGGAAGCCTTCAACATGCTGGATCCGGATCATACCGGAACCGTCTCCTTTTATATTTACGATTCCTACAGCAAATCACTTGCCGAGGCACGTAAACAAGTTGCATCCATCGATCCCGGAAGGGATGCCGGTACATGGGACCGGCTTCAGGATATTATTCAGAAAGAGGAGCTTGCCGTCAGGGAAAAATTATCCCTGAAACTTGCTGTCATGTACCGGGCGTTACAAGAAAATTTTGACCGTATCGCATGGATAGAAATATGGTTTGCCAAAGCACGCCTGGCTCTTATGTACAACATGGTGAGGCCTGAAACCGTGCCTTATGACAGGCCCGGGGTTTTGTCCGTAGTGGAAATGGTTAATCCGGCCATTGCCGACACCCTTGAAAATGCCGGAGAAAAGTTTCAGCCGGTTTCTGTTACTTTAAATAGTGAACCCTGCTTGCTGACCGGGGCAAACATGAGCGGTAAAACAGTGGTTTTAAAAACCCTGGCCTTGATTCAGGCTCTGACACAGTTTTCTTTTTTTGTTCCTGCACAAAAGGCGTCAATTCCTCTTGTAAAGGACGTTTTTCTGGTCATAGGAGACAAACAGGACCAATACAGAGGGTTGTCATCATTTGCAGCAGAAATGCTGGATTTGGACCGGATAATGGCCAATATGGCCGTCGGCACAAAAATGCTTATTTTGGCTGATGAACCGGCCAGAACCACCAATCCCGCCGAAGGGGCAGCCATTTTGTGTGCTTTTGTTGAATATTTGGAAAAAAACGGTGTCATGTCTTTGATCAGTACCCATTACGGGGATCTTGGACTTTCATGCCGAAAATTGCGGGTGGCCGGATTTCAGGGATCCAATGTGAAGGGACGACTTGATCCGCTCCGGATAAACCGTTATATGAATTACAGTTTGATTGAAGATAAAGGAGGTTCCGTTCCCCTGGAAGCACTCAACATTGCGCGACTTTTGGGAGTTGACGAATCGTTTATAGACACGGCAAAGAAGTATTTGAAATGAGAGAATCTAAATTAGGACTTGATTTTAATAAAGTGGAAGAGGCCCGGAAAACCGCCGGGGAAATTGCGGACCAGGTCCAGCGTTTTGTTGAAAATTACACAACGGTCAGTGTGGAAAGAACACTATGCCGTCTTATGGGTATTGACGGCGTAAACAAGGAAGACATCCCGTTGCCCAACCTGGTTGTTGATGCTTTAAAGGAAAAAGGGATGCTGGCAGACGGCGTGCTGCATTTCCTGGGAAATGCCCTTTTGGATACAGGCAGTACACCGCACCACATTGCCACGGAAATTGCTTCCGGAACGTTTGATTTTGCCCGTTTGTCACCACATACTGCCGCAGAGATCAATCGTGTACTTGAACCTTATATTGGCGAAAGTGTTTCACGCATAAGGGACAAAAGACGTTCAAGGGAAGACCGGATAGAAAAACTGGGAGAGGGTCCCCGTCCGTATTTATACGTAATTGTAGCTACAGGGAACATATACGAAGATACCCTGCAGGCACAGGCAGCAGCCCGCCAGGGAGCCGATATCATAGCAGTGATAAGAACTACCGGACAGTCTTTGCTGGATTATGTACCGTACGGGGCTACTACCGAAGGGTTCGGCGGGACTTTTGCCACTCAGGAAAATTTCAGAATCATGCGTAAAGCATTGGATGAAGTAGGGGATGAAGTGGGAAGGTACATCCGCTTGTGCAATTACTGTTCGGGACTTTGCATGCCGGAAATTGCCGTTATGGGAGCCTTTGAGGGCATGGACGTGATGCTCAATGATGCCCTTTACGGGATTTTGTTCCGGGATATCAATATGCAACGTACCCTGATAGACCAATATTTTTCCAGGATCATCAACGGATTTGCCGGGGTGATTATCAACACCGGAGAAGACAATTACCTGACAACGGCAGATGCGTTTGATGAAGCACATACGGTCCTTGCCTCGGATTTTATAAATGAGCAACTTGCCCTGATCGCGGGCCTTCCGGAAGAACAGATGGGCCTGGGACATGCCTTTGAAATGAATCCGGAGCTGGAAAATGCTTTTCTCTTTGAATTGGCACAGGCACAGATGTTGCGTGAAATTTTTCCGAAAGCTCCCCTGAAATACATGCCACCTACAAAATTTATGACCGGAAATATCTTCAGGGGTCACATACAGGATGCTCTTTTTAATATTGCAGGGATATGGACCGGCCAGGGGATCCAGCTTCTGGGTATGCCCACAGAAGCCATTCATACCCCTTTCATGAGTGACCGGTATTTATCCATTGAAAATGCACGTTACATTTTTACCAGCTTCCGCAACATAGGCAGTGAAGTGGAATTTAAACAGGACGGCATCATTCGAAAAAGAGCCGCCCGGGTGTTGGAGGATGCTTGTGATCTTTTGGAAAAGATGAAAGAAGAGGGTCTTTTTACGGCCTTGGAAAAAGGCTATTTCGCCAATGTTCGCAGACCTAAGGAAGGGGGTAAAGGTCTGGACGGGGTGACCCGTAAATCTTCAATTTATTTCAACCCTTATATTGAATTGCTTAAAGGAAAACGATAATTATGGGAGGAGGATTGTATTCAACAGAAGTTCAGGATTTTGATAAAACGCTGGACCTGAAAAAAGTAAAACCCTACGGGGACACCATGAACGATGGCAAGGTGCAGTTAAGCTTTACGTTGCCCGTACCGGCCGGCCCCGAGGCCATAGAAGCAGCCAAACAACTGTTACGCAGCATGGGTATGGATAACCCCCAGGTGGTGTTCTCCAGAGAACTGAATCCCGGCTTCACTTTTTTCAATTGTTACGGCAACCTGCAACATACTGTAAACTATGCTGATATACATGTTCCCAAAGTGGAAAGTACCGTTATGGATATGCACGGGGTGGATGATTTTATAAGGGAACACATTGGAAGAAAACTGGTTATGGTAGGTGCCAGTACAGGAACAGATGCACACACAGTGGGTATTGATGCCATCATGAACATGAAAGGATATGCCGGACATTACGGGCTGGAACGTTACGAAATGATAGAGGCTTACAATCTGGGATCGCAGGTTACAAACGAGGAACTTATTGCCAGGGCTCTGGAACTGAAAGCAGATGCCATTCTGGTATCGCAAACCGTGACCCAGAAGGACATCCATATTAAAAATTGTACGGAGTTCATAGAAATGTCGCAGGCAGAAGGCATCCGGGACCGTATGATTCTGGTTTGCGGAGGGCCGCGCATTTCTCACGAATTGGCAAAAGAAATCGGTTTTGATGCGGGCTTTGGAGTCAATACATATGCAGACGACGTAGCTTCTTATGTTGCTCAGGAATATGTAAAAAGAAACAATAAATAATTACAAATCAAATTAATACCAAATTATGGACAAGAATCAGATCAGGGAAACCATTGCCCGTCGCGCGGCAAAAGAATTGAAAGACGGATACGTTGTCAACCTGGGAATAGGGCTGCCTACGCAGGTGCTTAAATACCTGCCTGCAGATGTGAAAGTAATCATGCAATCCGAAAACGGATGCCTGGGGATGGGAAATCCGCCCGCACCCGGTCAGGAAGATCCGGATTTGATAGATGCAGGAGGAGGTCCCATTACATTGAAAGAAGGTGCCTCTTGTTTTGATTCGTCCATTTCTTTTTCCATAATTCGGGGCGGTCATGTAGACGTGACCATCCTGGGATCTCTGCAGGTAGATGAAAAGGGAAACATAGCCAACTGGTGCATACCGGGCAAAAAGACGCCGGGAATGGGAGGGGCAATGGATCTGGTAACAGGAGCCAAAAAAGTGTTGGTTACCATGGAGCACACCGCAAAGGGAAATCATAAAATATTAAAAGAGTGCACATTGCCTTTGACTGCTGCCGGTCAGGTAGACCGCATAATAACTGAAATGGGAGTTATGGATGTTACGCCTGAAGGATTGGTTTTGCGGGAGATCAACGCAGAATTTACGCTTGAACAGGTGCAGGAAGCAACCGGTTGCAAGCTTATAGTGGCAAACGATTTAAAAGAAATGTAATTATCAAAATATCAATTTATTATGGAAAAAGTGTATATCATTGCAGCCAAACGTACAGCTATTGGGAAAATGTTGGGATCCTTAACCGGTGTTAGCCCGGCAGATATGGCAACCGTTGTGATTAAAAACATATTGGAAGAAACCCGTCTGGATCCATCCCTAATAGATGAAGTTATCGTAGGGAACATCCTTATGGCAGGACAGAAACAGGGAATAGCACGTCAGGCTTCCATCAATGCAGGTATCCCGGATTTCGTACCTGCTTACGGGGTAAACATGATCTGCGGAAGTGGTATGAAATCCATAATAAACGGGTACGAATCCATTCTGTGCGGTCACGCGCGTATCATACTGGCAGGCGGCGTTGAAAACATGTCATCAGCCGGTTTTGTGTTACAGGGAGTCAGGGAAGGTATCAAAATGGGTGATTTCAAAGCCGTAGACCACATGGTTACAGACGGGTTAACGGATGCCTTTGGTAATTATCACATGGGTATTACTGCAGAAAATATTGCCGAAAAATACAATATTACCCGGGAACAGCAGGATGCATTCGCTTTTGCCTCACAGCAGAAAGCCATCAATGCCATAGACGCGGGAAAGTTCAAGGACGAGATCGTCCCGGTAACCATCAGGCGTAAAAAAGAATCGGTGGAATTCGATACCGACGAATATCCCAATAGGAATACCACATTGGAAAAAATGGGAACCCTGCGGCCCGCTTTCAAAAAAGACGGTACCGTAACAGCCGGGAATGCTTCCGGGATTAATGACGGGGCTTCATTTGTGCTGCTGGCTTCTGAACAGGCTGTTAACGAATTGGGTTTAAAACCAATGGCACAGATCATTGCTACGGGACAGGCAGGCGTCAATCCCGCCTATATGGGAATGGGCCCGGTCCCTGCAGTTGATAAAGCCCTTAAACGTGCCGGAATGTCCCTGGAACAGATGGACCTGGTTGAACTGAATGAAGCATTTGCCGCACAGTCATTGGCTGTTATGCAAGAATTGGGACAACAGCAGGGTGTGGATCGGGAATGGTTTGAATCGCATTGCAACGTCAATGGCGGGGCTATTGCCCTGGGGCATCCTATTGGCGCTTCCGGTAACCGGATCACCGTTACCCTTCTTTATGAAATGAAGAAAAGAGGTTCCCAATACGGACTGGCATCATTGTGTATCGGTGGAGGAATGGGAACGGCCCTGATAGTCAGAAATTTGCAATAATTCGGAATCCTCAGGCGCTTCTTATTCAAAAAAAATACATATTTTTAACCGGATTAAAAAAAAACTGGTTATGAAAACTCATTATCTGGAGTACATCCACAACAGTATAGTTAAGGCTTGGGACATGCCCGCGCTTACCAACTATAAAAAGAATTCCTATACGTATGGCGAAATGGCGCAAAAGATCGCCCGCTACCATATCCTGTTTGAGAAAATGGGGTTGAAAAAAGGAGACAAAGTGGCTCTTTGCGGTCCAAACAGTGCCGAGTGGGGCATCGCTTTCATGGCAGCATCCTCATACGAGGCAGTGGCTGTGCCGCTTCTCAATGATTTTCTTCCGGAAAGTGTTATGACCCTGACTGACCATTCGGAATCAAAGATTTTCTTTGTAAGCCGCGAGATATGGGATAAAACGGACATCACCCGCATGCCCTTGTTGGAGTTGGTTGTTGTATTGGAAGATTGGCAGATAGCGTATGCCAAAGATCCTGCCGTTAAGGAAGCGGACGATAACATCGATGCGTTGTTTAAAGAAAAATATCCCAACGGATTCGGTCCCGGTGATGTGAATTACCCGACCGATAATTTTGACGATCTGGCCCTGATCAATTATACATCCGGAACAACCAGTGCCCCTAAGGGAGTCATGCTTACTTACAGAAACATCAGCTCAAACATACAGTTTGGATTAAGTGAATTGCCCAACGGTCCCGGGGACAATATCGTATCCATGCTGCCCATGGCCCACATGTACGGGATGGCCTTTGAATACATTTACCAGCTGGCAGGAGGCACACAGGTCTTTTTCCTGGGAAAGGTTCCTTCTCCCAAGGTTCTTCTGGACGCGCTGGCTACTGTCCAGCCGTACATGCTGATCACCGTTCCGCTGGTCATTGAAAAGATTTTCAAGAGCTCTGTATTTCCCACCATCCGCAAACCCGTGGTCAAATCCATCATGAAGGTTCCCGGACTGGCTTCGGTAATACACAAACAAATACGGAAAAAATTGTTACACGCCTTCGGTGGCAAGATCAGGAGCATAGTGATAGGTGGCGCTGCCATAAATCAGGAAGTAGAAGACCTCATGAAGATCATCAAATTGCCGTATACGGTAGGGTACGGAATGACCGAATGCGCCCCGTTGCTGTCTTATGAGGACCCCCAAAAATTCGTAAAGGGATCCTGCGGAAAGCCCGTACACAGAATGTCTCTTCGTGTTGATTCAGACGATCCCCATACCATAGTGGGCGAATTGCAGGCTCGCGGAGATAACGTGATGATTGGGTATTACAAGAATCCCGAGGCTACGGCTGCCGCTTTTACAAAAGACGGCTGGCTGCGTACCGGTGACCTGGGGCTCATAGATAAGAACAACAACGTATTTATCAAAGGACGCAGCAAAAACCTTATTATTGGGGCGAACGGACAAAACATCTACCCCGAGGAAATTGAGGACAAACTGAACAACCAGCCGTATGTAGTAGAATCCATTGTTGTGGAAAGAGACAAAAAACTGGTGGCACTGGTATTTCCCGACTACGACCGGGTTTCCCAGGAATCACTGGATGACATGAACCTGGCCCAGCTGATGGAAGAAAACCGTATGCGGTTAAATATGTTGCTGCCGGTATTCAGCCGGATACATAAAATTGAATTGCAGCCGGAAGCTTTTGAGAAGACTCCAAAAAGGAGTATCAAACGTTTCCTTTATAAGTAGCGGATTTTCTCATAGAAAAAACGCATCCGCAATAATCCTGACGATACATTTCGTGTTTTTTTGAGATCTCAACGGAACGGCCAAAACCGTTCCGTTTTTTGAAATCGGAAGGCAGGTAAGTCAGGCCGTCGTATTTAAGAGCCAGTTCTTCACCTATACGGTTGATCAGCACAGCGTTTTTGTGAGGGCTCAGAGTAAGGGTGGTGCAAAAATGTGTAAACCCGTTTTCTTTGGCAAAACGGGCTGTTTCCTCCATTCTCAGACGGAAGCATAGTTCACATCGCTTTCCTCCCTCAGGTTCGTTTTCATAACCTTTTACCGTTTTCAGAAAAACATCCGGATGAAAGGCTCCTTCCACAAAGGGTACTGCAGTCCCGAACACTTTCTGCGTATACCTTTTTGATTCATCTCTGCGAAGAATGTATTCACGTTGTGGCGCAATGTTGGGATTGTAGAAGAAAACCGTAACATCGTATTCCGGATATAAACGTTCCAGCGCTGTTGTAGAACACGGTCCGCAACAGACATGAAGGAGCAATTTTTTACGGTCGTTTTGCATAGATATATTGTACAAATATAAAGGTTTTCCATGAATTTAATTACTTTTGTATACCCTAACAAATCCGTCTATGAAATCACCAATAAATAAAGGCATTTTAATTGTTTTGACAGTGGCCGCGGTGTTCACTTCCTGCCGTTCAAAGAACGGAAACAACCGGTCTGTGGCAGGTGAAGTAAAGGTTGAGGTAATTACCCTAACCGAATCCATGACCTGTACCGAAAGGGAGTATATAGGGGTGGTGGAAGAATCAAACAGCGTTATGCTGAGTTTTCCCGCTCCCGGAAAAATCAAAAAAGTATACGTACATGAAGGTCAGACCGTTCAGGAAGGGCAACTGCTGGCAGAAACGGATCCCGCTACGCTGGAAAACATGTATGCTACATCTGCTGCCACTTTACGCCAGGCGGAAGACGCTTATCAAAGGATGCAACAGCTTTATGAATCAAACAGTTTACCTGAAATTCAATTTATTGAAATTCAAACCAAACTGGCACAAGCCCGTGCTTCGGAACAGATAGCTGCCCGATCACTTGCCCAGACAAAACTTCATGCACCCCAGCGTGGCGTAGTGGGAGAGCGTATGATGGAACCGGGCATGAACGTACTGCCTGACCAACCCGTGCTGACCCTGCTCAATACACATAAACCGCTAATAAAAGTGGCAATTCCGGAAAACGAAATTTTCGAAACCCGTACCGGTCAAACGGCACGCATAACGGTGGGTGCCCTTCGCAACGAGCAAACAACCGGAAAGATCGTGGAAAAAGGAGTACGTGCACATCCTCTCTCACACAGTTATGACGTGAAGATCGCTCCTGACAGGGATCTGGCAGGTCTTTTACCCGGCATGGTGTGTAAAGTCTTTATTGGAAACCTTACAGGCGAATACAGCCTGGTATTGCCGGTACATGCGATAATGCCCCTGGAATTCGGGAAGGGACATTATGTTTGGGCAGTGAACCGGGACAATACGGTAGAAAGAAGAATCGTTCAGGTAGGAGAAATCGTTTCGGGAGGCGTAACCATACTTAACGGCGTTATTCCCGGTGACCGCGTAGTAGTTTCCGGTTTTGACAGGATCAGTGATAACATAAAGGTAATCGTGGTCAATGAGTAACAAGAGAAGAGGCATTGTCGAATGGACAATGCATAATCACAAGATCGTTCTTTTGCTGGTTGCTTTTCTGGTGGGATTGGGCATTTATGCCTTGCCCAACATGCCAAAAAAGGAATATCCGGACTTTACAATACGCAATGCTCTGGTACTGGGAATTTATCCGGGAGCATCTTCGGAACAAGTAGAAGAAGAACTGACTGTTCCCTTGGAAAGGCACCTTTTGAGTTACAAGGAAGTCGATCGGGAAAATACATATTCTCTGACACGGGACGGTATGGTCTATTTTGTTATGGACCTGACAGATACTGAAAAAAATCCCCGGGATTTCTATGCCAACCTGCGACTGAACCTGGAAGATCTCAGGGTTCAGCTTCCTCCGGGTGTCTTACCGCTGATGGTCGTCAGCGAGTTCGGGGAAACCTCGGCCATTCTGATTACCCTGGAAAGCGATTCCAAAACTTACACACAACTGGGAAAGATTATGGACCGCCTGGAAGGCAGGCTCCGCACTTTGCCCATAGTGACCAACCTCAAGCGATACGGTGAACAGGAGGAGCAGATAAGCATATACCTGGATAAGGAAAAACTCGCAGCGTATTCTTTAAACACGCAGCAGATAATGATTCAGCTCTTTGCAGGAGGGCTGATCACTTCCTCGGGCAACATCACATCCATGGGGGATGTGGTCCCCATACACCTGAACAACGCCTATACCAGTGAGCAGGAGATACTGGAACAGCCGGTTTATTTTGACGGGTCAGGCAATGTGCTGCGTGTTAAGGATATTGGGAAAATTGTCAGGGAATACCCGGACCCCATGAGTTACATAACCAATAATGGCAAAAAATGCCTCCTTTTGTCCATGGAAATGAGCAAAGGGTTTAATATGGTGGAACTGGGCAAACAGGTTGATCGTATTCTGAAGGATTTTGAATCGGAACTTCCACCTGATGTAAGTGTATTCCGGATTGCAGACCAGCCCAAAGTAGTGGCAGATTCTGTGTATTCGTTTCTCAAGGAAATGCTGACGGCCATATTGGCTGTTATTGCCGTTATGATCGTGATGCTGCCCCTGAGGGTGGCATCGGTTGCTGCCACAGCCATTCCCATAACCATTTTTATCTCTATAGGGATCATGTATGTCATAGGTTTTGAGATCAATACCGTGACACTGGCTTCCCTTCTGGTAGTTTTGGGTATGGTGGTGGATGACAGTATTGTGGTCATTGACAATTACATGACCTTTTTGGATCACGGAATGAGCCGGTGGAAAGCTTCCATCAAAGCGGCCAGTTCCTATTTCCGGTCAGTCTTTTCTGCCACACTGGCTATAAGTATTACTTTTTTTCCGTTCTATTTTACGTTTCCAGAGAATTATGTGGAATTCATCTTCATGGCTCCGTGGGCCATATCCATTTCCCTGATGGTCTCTCTGGCCATAGCTATGCTTTATATTCCGTATTTCCAGTATTTTACTATTCGGAAAGGGTTGAAGCAGGTGGTCGAAAAACAACGGCAGAAAAGCAAAAGAGGCATATCCGTATTGGAATTGTTCGGCGTTTTTTACGAAAAAACTTTACGCAAGGCCTTTTCACATCCCGTGTGGGTTATTGTGATTATCATTCTCTTCCTGGTGCTGCCGTATTTTGTGTACCTGCAATTACCCAAACGGCTGATGCCCATGGCAGACAGGACACAATTTGTTGTGGAGATTTACCTGCCTTTCGGGTCTGCTTTGGAAGACACGGAAAAAATTTCGGATTCCCTGCGTAACATGATACAACAAGATGACCGGGTCTTGGCTGTGACCTCTTTTATCGGTACCAGTGCACCCAGGTTCCAGGCTTCCTACACGCCCCAGATTCCCGGATCCCATTTCGGACAATTCATAGTCAACACGCCCTCTTATAAAATAACAGAAGAACTGGTAGCCGAATATCAGAAGAAATACATTCATTATTTCCCCGGAACATACGTACGTGTCAAACAATTGGATTATTCCATGCTGGCTGCCAACGAAGTGGAAGTAAGGCTCATAGGAGAAGACAAGCAGGCATTGATGCACCTGGGGGATTCCCTGGCTGTTGTTATGAGGAAGATCCCTCACATTGCCAGTGTACGTTCCGATTTTGGAGGAATGCAATACGGTGTTGACGTACAGGTAGATGCCACAAAAGCGGCAAGAGTGGGGATCAATCCCGGCTACCTCTCACTGAACCTGGCTTCCAGGTTTTCCGGCGTTCCGGTCACATCTGTGCTGACGGACGGCAAAACCGTTCCGGTACTTATCCGAACAGACGATAACGGTAGTTCTTTGGATATTGCCAGTCTGGGGGACGAATACGTACAAGGCATGATCCCCGGAGTAAGTGTTCCGCTCAGACAGATCGCTCACCTTGAGCCGGAATGGAATATCTCACAAATAGTAAGAAGAAACGGATATCCTACGCTGACACTGATGATGGACCTGAACTACGGGAAAATATCAACGGATGTCTTTGATCAGGTCAAGGAGGTTATGGACAACACAACCATGCCGGAAGGGATACGTTACCAGTACGGAGGCACTTACCATGCAGACAAATCATTGATGCCCGGTATCCTGCAGGGAGTAGCCATAGCTGTATTTCTGATATTCCTTATCCTGTTGTTCCATTTTAAAAAAGTATCCCTGGCTTTCTTGGTAATGGGATCAACCACTTTAAGCATTTTAGGCGCCCTTGTTGGAACCTGGATACTGGGTCTGCCTGTAAGTATGACCACATTCCTGGGGGTGGTGACCCTGATAGGACTGGTGGTCCGCAACGGGATCATAATGTTCGATTATGCCGAGTTGTTGCGGCTGGAAGGCTCATCTGTTAAAGAAGCAGCTTTCAGGGCGGGATGCAGACGTATAAGGCCTATTTTCCAGACATCATCATCCACAGCCGTTGCGGTTATTCCCATGCTGATAGTGAATGATTCCCTCTGGGCTCCCATGGCTGCTACCATCTGTTTTGGAATTATCACTTCCATGTTCTTTGTTTCAGTTTTCATGCCGGTAATTTACTGGCTGTTATACAGGAATCAAGATAAAGCCCGGTCCATAAGCGAACCTGAAAAACTGACGTTGTAATGAAGAAGATCTTTTATTTCGTATTTGTTATCACTCTTATGGCAGTCAAACCGCTAGCCTCACAACCTTATACATTACAGGACTGCAGGCAAATGGCTTTGGAAAACAATGCCCGGATACAAGATATGAAATTGGGAGAGCAGATATCCCTCCAAATGAAAAAACAGGCACTGACCTACTTTTTTCCGAACGTTTCCGCATTCGGGATGGGATTTCAGGCAAGCAACCCCATGATGTCAATAGATATGGGAATGCTGGGTAGCATGGAATTGTTAAAAGACGGGATCCTGGTAAGTGCTACGGCCATCCAACCGGTATTCATGGGTGGAAAGATTTTTTATTCCACAAAACTGGCCAATTTGGGTATAGAATCCAGCGAACTGTTTACGCAACGAACAGCGGATGAGGTCCTGGACAAAACGGAAGAATATTACTGGCTTCTTTATTCCTTAACAGAGAAACGAAAAACCGTTTCTCTAATGAAAACCGTACTGGATTCCGTGGAAAAAGACGTACAACAGGCTTACAATGCCGGTCTTCTTGGCAGGAACGAAGTCCTGAAAGTGAAATTGCAAAAGAACACCCTTACAACCAAGAACGTAGAATTGGAAAACGGGATCTACCTGGCAACGATGGCTTTGGCACGTGAGATCGGATTATCCGTTGATTCCCTGGACAACTTTAAAATTGCACCTCCGGGAGATTTTGTTTTTGCCGATCCTGTGGAATTTTATGTGGAGCCGGTTTCCGTCATTGACCAACGTATCGAATACCGTTTGTTGAATTTGGGAGTAGAAGCTGCCAGACTGCAAAAAAGGATTGAACGGGCAGGTTACCTTCCAAAGATAGGTGTTGGCGCGATGTATTATTATGAAAATCTTTTGGATAAAGACAATTGGAACGGAGCCGTAATGGCGGTCGTTCAAGTTCCCATATCTGATTGGGCCAGGGGATCCTTTGCATTGAAGCAAAAGAAATTGGAAGAAGACAGGGCCCGCATTCAGAGAGAAGACGGGCGGCAACAATTGCTTATGCAGATCCGTCAGGCCTGGGGATCGTTCGTAGAATCTTACCAGAAATTGCTTTTGGCCCAACTGGCTATAGAAGAATCGGAAGAAAACGCCAGATTGAATGAAGATTACTTCAAGGCAGGTACGGTCAGTCTTACCGAATTACTGGCTGCCAGGGGATT
>JAAYYL010000095.1 GCA_012515395.1 Bacteroidales bacterium | reverse complement strand
GTATCGGGCTGAAAAATTACGTACATTTGCACCTGTTGAAAATGTAAATGTACCATTATGCCCAGAGATCTTTTTATCTACAATACCCTGACCAGGGAAAAGGAAAAATTTCAACCGCTTATTCCGGATCATGTGGGACTTTACGTATGCGGTCCCACGGTTTACGGGGATCCGCACCTGGGACATGCCCGTCCCGGTGTGGTCTACGATGTATTTGTAAGGCTGCTCAGGAATATTGGATACAAAGTACGTTACGTTCGTAACATTACCGATGTGGGACACCTGGAAAACGATTCCGACGCAGGCGAAGACAAGATCGCCAAAAAGGCACGCCTGGAGGAACTGGAACCCATGGAAGTGGTGCAATATTACACCATCCGTTACCACCGGGCCATGGCTGCCCTCAACACCCTGCCCCCAAGTATAGAGCCCAGGGCTTCCGGTCACATTACCGAACAGATAGCCATGATCCAACAGATCCTGGATGCAGGTATGGCCTATGAAATCAACGGATCCGTCTATTTTGACGTGGAAAAATACAACCACCTGCACCATTACGGAATCCTGTCCCGGCGCATACTGGAAGACCTTCAGGCCAACACCCGGACCCTGGACGGTCAGGATGACAAACGGTCTCCCTTTGATTTTGCCCTGTGGAAAAAAGCCTCTCCCGAACACATCATGCACTGGCCTTCTCCATGGAGCGAAGGCTTCCCCGGGTGGCATCTGGAATGCTCGGTAATGAGTTCCAAATACCTGGGTCAGGTTTTTGACATTCACGGCGGCGGTATGGATCTTTTATTTCCTCATCACGAATGTGAACTGGCACAGAATACGGTTACCCGCGGAGAAAACAGCGTCAGGTACTGGATGCACAACAATTTGATCACCATCAACGGCCAGAAGATGGGCAAATCACTGGGCAACTTCATCACGCTTGAAGCGCTTTTTGAAGGAACTCATACACTGTTGTCCCAGCCGTTCAACCCCATGACCATCCGCTTTTTCATTCTCCAGGCACATTACCGCGGGCCCCTGGACTTCAGCAACGATGCCTTGCTGGCTGCGGAAAAAGGCTTGCAACGTCTGCTCAGGGGCAGGAACGTGATCAAAAAACTGGTGACATCGGAAAAAGAATCTCCCTCAGCCTTTGTTCAGGAGACCCGGGAAAAGATCTATGCAGCCCTTTGCGATGATCTGAATACTCCGGTAGCACTTGCCGCATTGTTTGATCTGGTTACCTGGATACATACAACTGCCGATAATAAAAAACCGGTATCTAAAGAAGATGTCAAAGGGATTGAAGAAATTTACGACCAACTGGTAAATGATGTACTGGGTCTTCGTGAAGAAAAGGATGAAGACCGGCTTCCGTTGGTGGGAGGTCTTATTGACATGATACTTGAATTCCGGAAACAAGCCAGAAACCAAAAGAACTGGGAAGAGTCCGACAGGATCCGTGACCGTCTCTCGGGACTGGGCGTTCAAATCAAAGATACCAAAGACGGAACCGACTGGGAAATCTGATTTCTCCGCAAGTACATAAAAATGCAAAGAGGGATACTGTCGCCTGTCAGTATCCCTCTTTATTTCGTGGCGCGATCAATGGATCTTCTGTTTGCATGAAAAAATTCCGCGCGCTCACTGTGTTCGTTGTCAATATTTAAGTCAAAAAGCGTTCCATAAAAATTCCCCAATTCAAAAAACCGGCAAATCTGGAGTAAAAAATCGTCGCAAAACCACAATCGCCTGATAATCAAAATAAAAATTAATTACTCTCTTTCCGG
>JAAYYL010000094.1 GCA_012515395.1 Bacteroidales bacterium | reverse complement strand
TGGTAATTCTTTTTTTGAGTTTGCTGTGATTAAAGCTGTTGACCATGGAGTAGCGTCTTGTGCCAACAGCTTTTTTAATTAATAATAGTTGGTATTGTTTTGCATTAATGCCTGCTTTGAGGACCGCATCGTCGGCCTGGAATTCATGGACCTGCTGGATGGATTGTTTCAAAAGCCACGCGGCGGGATTGAACCATTGGAACAGAATGAACAAATCTGTAAGTATAAGGTCCAGGGAATGTCCTTTACGTACGTGGGACAGCTCGTGGATCAGGATATCCTTTCCGTCCTCTCTCATATCCTTTTCAGATACCACTATGTAACGCATCCAGCTGAACGGGGCCATTTCCTGTGTATGAATCAGAAGTAAAACCTTCCGGCGAACACCGGCTAATTTGCGGCATTCGGTCAGCAGGTTTTCAAAAGCATCTGCCTTCCTGTTGTGTTTGTTTTTCCATAATATGGTAGCCAGTTTAATGTAAGAAACAGCATAGAAAACAAAACAGACCAGCATACCGATAAAGTAAACCAGGAGGATCCACTGAACCATACGGGCTGCAACGTGGGTGTCCTTTTCGGCATCAATCACCCGGGCGGTCATGCCTTCGGGAACGATGATCATCTGCCCCGACTGTCCCTTTGTTCCAAACCAGGCAAGGGGATCAAAGGAGCCCGGAACGCAGAAGGGAAGTAACAGGGAAAGCGGTATGATCAGCAGCCAAACGATCCTGTTGAACCTGTGAAATGTTTCTTTGGCCAGCAACAACCGGTTGAACAGGTAAAAAAACAGCAGGAAAATGCCGGCTTTCAAAAGATATGTTACAAAAGCACCCATGATCAGCTGTTTTTTTGTTCCACTTCTGTGATGAGTTTCTTCAATTCATCCAGTGATATGGCCTCTTCTTCAATAAGTGAAGAAACGGCACTGAAGGCAGAACTGCTGTAATATTTACGAATAACACCCTTAAGGGTGGATTTGCGGAAGTCTTCACGGCTTACAACGGGATAGTACTGGTGGGTATTGCCAAAAGCATTGTGATCCAGAAAGCCTTTTTCCTCCAATCCCCTGACGATTGTAGAGAGTGTATTGAAATGTGGTCTGGGTTCCGGGTAGAATTCCAAAAGTTCCCTTACAAACAAGGGACCCCTCTCCCAGTAAAAGGTCATTACCTCTTCTTCTTTTGCAGTGAGTTTCATAATTAAAAATGCTTCTCACCACAAATATAACTATATTTTTTAGTTACGCAACTATTTTACATAGTTTAATAAAAAATTTACTTGATTCTTTGGGCAATGATCTTGAGTTGAACATTGTCCAGACCCCGGAATGCTGTCATGTACATTTTTTCCCCTTTGATCTTAATATGCCAGTTATCATGATGGTGATTATGATTTCTCTTTATCCCGTTCCATTCTTTAACGGCATGACCAACCAGGAAGTCTTTATACAAATAATAACGGTGCGGGGAATCGGGAGTGATGTTCCATGACTGACCATCAAAAACATGAAAATTGTACTGTTTCCCATCCGGGAACTCCATGCGAAACTTCTTCCCTTCCATTTCATATTCCCAGGTTCCAAGAATTGCTTGTGAATAATCTTCTTTGGGCTTACGCAAAGTGATTGGCCTGTGATCAGAGATATAAACTCCGGCAAAATACGGCTCGGCATAAAAATACACCAGTTTATCCCGGGTAAGCTTCAAAATATTCAGGTTCAAATCTACCGGAATGCCTAACGGGGACGTCCCGGAAATCCTGATGGATCTTTTTGTTTCCGAAAGAAATCTGTACGTATAATCTTCACTGTGAAACCAACGTACATTCACCGAATCCTCGTATAAAGGAGATGCATGCATTTCCGTTCCGTCCGGATTGAACCTGATGACAAAAAAATCATTTGTATGGATATTTTGTCCGTCAATACTTTCCATGACCCAGGTCCCGTAAAGCATTTCTTCGTTTATTTCGTTTGAACAGCCTGAAAGAGAGAGGAGCAGCAGACCAGCTAGTAACCACCTCATAGCGAATATTTTAAATATTACCTTGTAAGTTAAAAAAAACACCGGATTATGCAATTACCGGGATGATTTTACAACCGGGATATCGGTCCACTTGGTAGTATACTGCGGCGATAGCCTTTGCCGGTTCATTTTTATCCCTTCGCGGGATTCTGTGGCCACAGCCAACGTCCCGTGACCGATCCGTTCGTTTACCTGGTCCATCACTTTCATCAGGCGGGAGTGTTTCATCCTGTCCGTATTGTCGTATAAATTCAATTGAACAGCGTCATCGGGTATGATCCCGGTTAAAATGACTCCGGCTTTTTTGTATCCGTACCCTTTTCTGTACAGGAAAGACAATTCTTTAAGAACAACACGGTTAATCTCTAATGTACTGGAAGCGGCCACCGGAAAAGTAAACATGCGGCTTTCGTATTGTTGGGGTGCATCCTCCTTGAAACGGTTTGTCAACAGAAATACAATGACCTGGTGACAGGCACTTTTTTGCCGTCGGAGCTTTTCGCATACCATGGCCGTAAAGAGCGAGACCTGTTCCGATAAATTTCCAAAATCAACCATTTCCCGGGCAAAACTGCGTGATACGCAAATCTGCTTTTTAGGAGGAACAAAATCCAGAAAATCTATACATGATTCTCCCTTCAATTCATTTTGCGTACGCAGTCCGTTAATACTCATTTCCTTTTTTACCCATTCCGGAGGCAGAGTCACAAAATCCGCCGCCGTATATACTCCGTAGGAATTCAATTTTTGAGAATACCTCCTTCCTATACCCCATATGTCTTCCACGGGAACAGTCTTGAGCATTTCCCGTATATCCTCTTTTTGGTGCAAAAAATAACCGCCTTGTAACTCCGGTCGTTTTTTGCAGTGTTTGGAAGCGATCTTGGCCAGTGTTTTGGTGGGAGCCACCCCCACCGATACCGGTATTCCCGTATTTTTGAAACACATTGCCGAGGCTTTTCTGGCAAAGGCATCCAGATCTGTACGTTCGAGTCCCCTGAGGTCCAGGAACGCTTCGTCAATGGAGTAGATTTCTATGGCCGGAGCCAATTGACGTAATGTCTGGTGTATCCTTCGGGACATGTCCCCGTAAAGTGCAAAATTGGAAGAAAAGACAGCCACATGGTGTTTCTCAACGATATCCCTGATCTTGAAAAGTGGAACTCCCATAGAAATACCCAGGGCCTTGGCTTCATTGCTGCGCGAAACCGCACATCCGTCGTTGTTGGAAAGAACGATTACGGGCCTCCCGTTCAATCCCGGATTGAACACCCTTTCGCAACTCACGAAAAAATTGTTGCAATCGGCCAGTGCATACATAATCAAAGTTTTTTGATCACGTAACGGACCACACCCCAAACGGTAAAATGATTATCAGCGGTTATCTGGATGGGTTTGTAAGCTTTATTCCCGGGAACCAGCATTAAATGATCGTTGTGCCGTTCCACGCGTTTTAAGGTAAATTCCCCGTCTACATAACAAATGGCTATGCAGCCGTCGTAAGGGTCCACCGATTTGTCAACCACCAAAATGTCTCCGTCTCCAATTCCGTCATTGATCATACTGTTCCCGCTGACCCTTGCATAAAAAGTCGAGGCGGGATTTTTCACGATCTCCTGTGTGATATTGAGCCGCATATCGGAAAAATCCTCCGCGGGAGAAGGAAACCCGCACTTCACACCCTCCACTACCGGCAGTGGATTTTCTTCTTCAGAAGGCTGGTAAATTTTTACCGTTTTTTTCATTAGAGCAAAGTTACATAATCTCCGGGATTAAATACAGCTACGAGCGGAGAAGCAGCCAGCCACCGGAGGACGTGTCCACCCCCGGACACGGGCAGGAGGAGGGGCCCGCAAGATACGAGTTCTTGCGAAGCAAGGACGAAGGAGATTGTGGGAGGGGCCAGCTAAAAATAACTTTTTAGTCGGCTGCAATGTCAAGTGACCCCGACAGGATTCAAACCTGTAACCTTTTGATCCGTAGTCAAATGCTCTATTCAGTTGAGCTACGGGGCCGGATTGCTATGCTTCAGCTTTAGCTGTTTTATCCAGGTTGACCCTTCTTTCTTTAATACGGGCTTTCTTACCTGTCAGATTGCGGAGGTAATAAATACGGGCACGGCGTACCTTGCCGTATTTGTTTACTTCTATGGAATCAATAAAAGGAGATGTATACGGGAATATACGCTCTACTCCAACTCCGTTTGACATCTTGCGAACGGTAAATGTTTCAGATACTCCGGAACCTTTACGTTGGATGCACACTCCGCGGAATTTTTGCAGACGTTCCTTGTTTTCATCCTTTATCTTGTAAGTCACCGTAATGGTGTCACCTGATTTAAAATCCGGAAAGTTTTTACTTTCTCCTGCAAATGCTTGCTCTGCTGCTTTTATTAAGTCCATCTTCGTACGTATCGTATTAATTTTGGGCTTGCAAAGGTAGTGCTTTTTTCTTTTTACCCAAACTTTTTATCAACATTTATTTATACATCGCTCCGCCAATATTGTCGTGCACACTGCCGGTCACCGATGACAAACAGGACGGAATGTCACTTACATACAAAACGCCCAGAAATGCAAATATAAGCGCTTCCTTGAAATTAACAGTAAGATCGTCGGGAATATGGAAAATTACCGTCTTAGCTACCGCCGTCATGCGTTCCATTAAATACTTGTTGAAGGCTCCCCCGCCCGTAACGAGGACCTTTGATCCCAGACGTACGTGGTAAGAGGTCTGTACGGCAATATGTTCACAATAAGTTGCTAAAATGTCATCCGTTGTCATTCCGAATGAATCGATCAACGGAAGTACCTGCCCTTCCACCCATTCCCTGCCCAGGGATTTGGGCCCGGTCTGCTTGTAAAAAGGAAGGTTGTTCAGTGCATCCAGCAGCGTACGGTTTACTTTTCCGCGCCGGGCATGATTCCCGTCTTTGTCATAATCCTCACCTGTCTGCCGTGTATAATGGTTCAATACATAATTTACGGCAGTGATATCATATGCCTGTCTTGTTCTGTCAGGACCTTCGGAAGATATGTTGGAAAAACCGCCCAGGTTCAGGCAATAATCAAAATCTCCGAACAAGTACCTGTCTCCTACGGGAACCAAAGGGGCTCCTTGTCCGTGCAATGCCACATCTGTAGTGCGAAAATCACAGACAGCAGGAACGCCGCTTTCAGCAGCTATACCTGCCCCGCTGCCTATCTGGCTGGTGAGCCGGATGGCAGGCTGGTGAAAGATCGTATGCCCGTGGGAAGCTACCAATTGAGGTTGTACCCCGTATTTCTCCATAAACGCTTTTACCTGTTGGCCAAGATAGATACCGTAATCCGAATGCAAACGGGCATATTCCAATGCTGTCATGGATTGAGCCGTTGCCAGGGCTTTTTTAAGTTCTTCCGGGTACGTAACAGCATCTGCACATGCAACATTGTATGACCATTTCCCGTTTTTAAGCGTAAAAGTAGCCAGGCAAAGATCCAGACCGTCCAATGAAGTCCCGGACATCAGCCCCAGAGCCGTTATGCCCTCTTCAGGATTATAGTTTACCATAAGAATTCTGTTTTATATTCTGTAATATTGTTTTTCTGATCCACTACCACCAAAGTGACTTTATGCATCATGCTCTTTGTGATCCTCTTGGGATCCAGCATACAGGTAACCCGTGAACGTTTGCCGTCATGTATGCCCAGCATCCAATCTCCATCTATGGTAAGTGTGTAGGACTCAATCCCCGAACAGTCATCTTCAATTGTAAAATAAACGCTTCTGCGTCCCCGAAGATCTGCTCCCCTGCCAAAAGAAGCTTCCACTGTGGGCGGTAAGGTGTCCACACCAATCTTAAACCGGCCAAATGAATGGGTACGAAACGACACCACACTGTCCCTGCAAACCCCGCCAACGGATCTCCAGAGCCGTGGATCGGCTTTCACCATATGGGGATCACGTCCCTTGTCCGACTGACGCAAAACCACAATTTT
>JAAYYL010000093.1 GCA_012515395.1 Bacteroidales bacterium | reverse complement strand
TCTTTTTAACTTCCTAATGGACTATTTTTGCATAAAAATGAATTCTTATTTCATTCTCTACATAACCATTTTTCTTTCCTTTGTATAAATCTAAATCAAATAATCAAAATCAAATAATTTAATTATGGCATTCGAAAATTTTGAAGTATGGTTTGTAACAGGAGCTCAGCTTCTGTACGGAGGAGATGCGGTCATTGCCGTGGATGCTCATTCCAACCAAATGGTACAGGGTCTGAACGACTCGGGAAACCTTCCCGTAAAAGTCGTTTATAAAGGAACGGTGAATTCAGAGAAAGAGGTGACTGCCACTTTCAAAGAAGCCAATAATTCTGAAAAATGCATTGGTGTGATTACATGGATGCACACTTTCTCTCCTGCAAAAATGTGGATACACGGATTGCAGGCACTAAACAAACCCCTACTGCATTTTCATACCCAATTCAACAAAGAGATTCCATGGGATACTATTGATATGGATTTCATGAACCTCAATCAAAGTGCTCACGGAGACCGGGAATTCGGACATATGGTTACCCGAATGCGTAAAAACCGGAAAGTGGTAGCAGGCCACTGGCAGGATGAAAAGGCTCAGGCACAGATCGCAGTATGGATGCGCGTTGCAGCCGCCTGGGCCGATGCACACGATATGAGAATCATCCGCTTTGGTGACCAGATGAACAACGTGGCGGTAACGGACGGAGACAAAGTGGAAGCTGAAATGCGCCTGGGTTATCATGTGGATTATTGTCCCATTGCCGAGTTGGTGGCCGTGCAAGCGCAGGTGACCGACGCAGAAGTATCCGCACTGGTGGCCGAATACGAAACCCAATACCTGGTTGCCGACAATTGTAAAGAAGGCGGAAAAGACCGTGCACAGGTGCTCAGGGCAGCGCGTGAAGAAATTGCACTGCGCCGGTTCCTTAAAGAAAAAGGGGCCAAGGCTTTCACCACCAATTTTGACGATCTGGCCGGTCTGGATCAGCTTCCGGGACTGGCCTGTCAGCGCCTGATGGCTGAAGGATACGGTTTTGGGGCCGAAGGTGACTGGAAAACGGCCGCCCTCACACGCACGGTATGGTTCATGAGCCAGGGAATGCCAAAAGGCTGTTCTTTCATGGAAGACTATACCATACATTTTGACGGTAAAAAAAGTGCTATTCTCCAGGCTCACATGCTGGAAGTTTCTCCTTTGCTGGCAGCAAAAAAACCACGACTTGAAGTGCATCCGCTTGGAATCGGGGGCAAAAACGATCCTGCCCGATTGGTCTTCACATCCAAAGACGATGAAGGAATCGCTTCTACCATTATTGATATGGGGAACCGTTTCCGCCTGATAGTTAACAAAGTAGACTGCATTAAATCCAAATCGCTGCCAAAACTGCCTGTAGCCTCCTCTCTTTGGATACCCCGTCCCGATTTTGAAGTGGGGACAAGTTGCTGGATCCTTGCCGGAGGTACCCATCATACGGCTTTTTCCTATGACCTGACCGTTGAATATATGCAGGATTACGCTGAAATGGCAGGCATAGAACTGGTTGTAATTGACGAAAACACCACCGTCAATTCATTTAAGAAAGAACTGCAGCTGAACGAGATCTATTACATGTTGAACAAAGC
>JAAYYL010000012.1 GCA_012515395.1 Bacteroidales bacterium | reverse complement strand
TCCATGCTGATCATCACATCCAGCTCCCTGATCACTGACAATTCCGCGGCAAATCCCTTCCCGTTATCTCCGGCAACTTGAATTTGTTCGTTATGCCGAGCCCATTCACGCAGAGTTTCCTTTTCTGACGTGCCCCCTCCAAACAAATAAACTGTTGAACCCGCCCCGGCCAGGTATTCCACTATGCCGCGCATGCGTTCTACGGGCCATTGTTTTCCCTTGTGACGTGCAAACGGAGCTACTCCCACCTTTTTCCAGGGACCTTTTTCCAGGGGTATTGTATTGGTGTCTTTGAGCGAGGGTATGGCAAATCCCAATTTTTCCAGGGTTTGTGCATACCTTCTGTACATGGGAATCAACGGGGGTGCATCTACCGGATCTTTAAGCAAACGCCTGCGGGCTTTTCTTCCCTTATGTAAAAAAACTATTCGATAGCCGGAAAAAAACAGGAAAGTCCTCAGGATAAATGTTCTTATGACACTGTGCAGATCGGCTATGTGTGTGGGATGCAGCTGAATGAAATGCCTGAATATAGCTAAAAGAGGCTGTTTTTTGTCTACAGGAAACAAATTCAGATTGGGAACCCCCTCAAACAATGGAGCAAGCAATCCGGGCCCCGCCAGGGTAAATTGTACACCGGGATTGTCCCGGGCGCAGGCTTTCAACACAACAGAGGCAATGGCAACGTCTCCGAGTGCCGAAAAACGTAAACACAATACATGCGGCTTGTTATTTCCCTTTAGCATACAAAACGGGATTAAGGAAAGGATCGTTGTACATTTTCATTTGTTTGTACAATTTCATGTATTTCCTGCCGGCTTTCAGATCTGCCAGCAATTGATCAATGGCCAGGGAAAGATCTTTGCGCTGTATGGTGAGTATTTCCCATTTCTCCCGGCATGATTGGGCTTTGGGGGAATCCTTCCTCAGGGCTTCTACCTGCATGTGATAGATTTTCAGGGCCAGAATGGACAACCTGTCAATAGCCCAGGCAGGTGTTTCCGTATTCAATACAGCACCCGGCAAACGGGGAACTCCCGAAAATTCACGATAAAACAGGGTATCCAGTTGTTCCACAAGATCCGTCCGTTCCTGGTTGGAGGCATCAATCCGGCGTTTTATGCGCAATGCTTCTGCAGGCTCAATAGAGGGATCCCGGATCAGATCTTCCAAGTGCCATTGCACTGTGTCAATCCAGTTTTTTTTATACAACAATCCATCCATGGAAGAATCAGGCCAGGGATTCGTACATAAAGCATCTACGTTATCTTCTTTATGATACTCTTTTATGGCATTGTCAAATATCCGGCTGCAATGGTCGCTGAACAAATAAGTATCCATGGTTAACGTGTTCTGTTCATCAGGCTTTGAATGTATTCGGTCAACAATTCCGTTCTGTCTTTCTGATGGTTGATTGTATTGATGATATTGAGAGCCTCTTCCAAATATTTGCTTACCCGCTCTTCTGCCGCCTGTCTCATTCCCAGTTTGTTGTAAAGTTCCAGTATCCGGGTTGTTCTTTCAGGTTCTTGCTTGTTTTCAAGTAACCGCGTTAGTGTGGAAAGATCCTGCCCCGAGGCATGATGCAAAGCATAAGTCAGGAGCCATGTTTTTTTATTGTTGGCAATATCGGTTCCCGTGGATTTGCCGAACACATTGGGATCTCCGTATATGTCCAGGTAGTCATCCTGTATCTGAAAGGCAATCCCCAGTGCAATGCCCGCTTTATAAAGGTCATTCACGGTTTTTTCCGCGGCTCTTGCACACAAACCTCCTGTTTGTAAAGAACAGGCAAGCAGAGCCCCGGTTTTTTTGGATATCATGTCAATATATTCACCTTCGGTGATATACGTCTGTGACTCAAATTCCATATCCAATTGCTGTCCTTCGCAAACATCTTCAGCTGCTTTGTGGAAAACATCAAGAACCGGATTGATAATCTCCGGGTTACACCGGCTCATGTATTTGTAAGCAAGCATACATAATGCATCTCCGGATAAAATAGCCGTATTGAGGTCCCACTTCTTATGTACAGTCATCCGGTTCCTTCTCATGGACGAATTATCCATGACGTCGTCATGTACCAGTGTGAAATTATGGTATATTTCAAGCCCCAATGCAGGATACAGGACATCAGAAGGGAAATTGTCCGAAAACACGTTATATGTCATAAGACACAAAACGGGACGCAGACGTTTGCCTCCCGATGAAAGCGCATATTCTACCGGAAGATGCAGCCTGCTATGCTCATACGATTCAATCAGACTTTGAATTCCTTGGTTTACAAAGCCTTGTATTTCGTTTACTGTAAACATTTTACAAAGGTAGTCTTTTTTCAGCATTTTCGTACCTTTGAGCCCTTAAACCCGGGCCTGATGGAACAGCAAGTCTTTCAAAATGCGACAGTCGTAAAACAGACAGGATCCCTGTACCGGCTTACTTTTTTACCGGCGTGGAATCCCTTTACCGCTGTATTGAGCGGTAAGCTCAGGCTGAAAGGAGACAAATTGACCAATCCTGTTGCAGTGGGTGACAAAGTAAACGGATACTGGCAACGGGCAGACAAACAAAAAGAAAACCAGGCCGTAATTACTGATGTTGTGCCAAGGAAAAATTACCTGATCCGTAAGTCCGTAAATCTTTCCAGGCAGGCACATATCATTGCAGCCAATATCGATTGGGCATATCTCTTTTTGAGTGCCACCCAACCGGAAACACCTTTTCCCTTTATTGATCGCTTTTTGGTTACTTGCCAGGCATACCGGGTACCGGTCACCCTCATTCTCAACAAAAAAGACGAATTACAATGGGCGACCGAATATGTACCACAGGCAGCGCACATCAAAAACATTTATCAAAAAGCAGGATATCCGGTAATGGAAGTATCTGCAAAAACGGGAGAAGGAACTGCTGACTTAGCCTGTCAACTGAAAGATAAAATTTCTCTTTTTTCAGGAATCTCAGGCGTGGGAAAATCTTCTTTGGCCAATAAACTGGATCCTTCCCTGCATCTTAAAACAGAGCCAATATCTACGGCACATCTTACGGGAAAACACACCACTACATTTTACGAAATGCACCCTTTACAAAGCGGCGGTTATATTATTGACAGTCCGGGCATAAGAGGGTTCGGTCTTTTGGAAATCAGCAAAGAGGAGCTGTCTCATTATTTCCCAGAGATTTTTGCCGCTTCCGTTGAATGCCGTTTTAACGGATGTTTGCATGACGAAGAACCTGATTGTGCCGTGCGAAAAGCGGTGGAAAAAGGACTGATTCCGGCAGAGCGCTATGAAAGTTATCTGAAAATGTTGGAAGATCCCGACGGAGGCAAATACCGCACCTGACATTCTCTATGAAAATAAAAAGCATTAACCGGCAAATACTGGACCTGGCACTGCCCAGCATTTTGGCAGGGATAACCATACCACTTGTAGGGATGGCAGACACGGCCATTGCCGGACGTTTGGGCTCTGCTACTGCCATAGGCGGCATTGCCATTGGATCTACCTTGTTTGACCTTTTGTATTGGAATTTCGGCTTTTTGCGGATCGGTACGGCCGGCATTACAGCACAGGCTTACGGGAAAAGAGACCGTTCGGAAATGGTTCGCACCGGCTTGCAGGGACTTGCGGTTGCTATGTTTTTTTCCATATTCCTGTTATTGATCCAATGGCCTTTTGCACGGATGATTCTGTGGCTGTCCCCTTCTTCACCCCAGGTGGAAATGCTTGCACGCGAGTATTTTTTCATACGGATCTGGGCAGCTCCGGCCGTACTTATGCTTTTTGTTTTCAGGGGTTGGTTCATTGGAGTGCAAAATACATTTGCTTCTATGATCATGGATGTGGTGATCAACGGGTCCAACATTGGACTGAGCATATACCTTGCATTGTATTGCCACATGGGTCTGCGGGGAATTGCCCTGGGGACAGTGGCTTCTCAATACATAGGGGTCTTAAGCGCCATTGTGCTCCTTGTTGCATATTACCGGAAACTGGCACCTTTTGTACGTTGGAAATCCATCTGGAGAAAAGACGGATGGAAACGGTATTTTACCCTTAGCGGAAATCTTTTTGTGAGATCAATCTGCATGTTACTGGTCTATACCGGATTCACTTTTTTGGCTGCCAAATATGGGGATACACTTCTGGCTGTAGCCACCATTATGATGAAATTGTTGCTTCTGTTTGCCTATTTTGTAGACGGATTTGCCTATGCCGGTGAAGCATTGACAGGTAAATTTATAGGAGCGCGGGATAAATTATCCCTCGTACGTTCGGTAAAAATTCTTTTTATCTGGACTGCCGGAGTCGGGATTGTTTCTACCATTCTTTACATTATCGGAGACCAATGGCTGCTGCGTCTTATGACATCTTCCCCGGAAGTTATTCATGCCGCCCGGCCTTTTTTACCGTGGTTGTACAGCATGCCGTTGATATCCAGCCTTACGTTCATGTGGGACGGGATTTTCATAGGGGCTACAGCCGGCAAGGCATTGCGCAATACCATGATCATTTCTGTCATGGCATTTTATGCCGGTTACCTTATATTGGAACCGGGTCTGGGGATACAGGCTCTATGGATTGGATACGCGGCACATCTGGTTGCACGATCTTTGGTGCAAACCCTGTTGGCCCGCAAACATGTGTTCAGGATAATCTGACTTCCTTTATTTTTTTTCGGATGTTTTTATATCCGGAGTACCCCCGGATGCAGGTGAAGGCGGAGGTATGGGAATAGCCTTTTTATCTTCTTTTTTTGACAACTCGGGAGAAATGATCTGCCCGCTTATTCGTACGGTAGGTTCAATGGATAACTGATCCGAATGAAGTTCTCCGGTAAAAACGCATTTGTCCCGTAAAGAGGCAAGTTCCGAAACCCTTAATATTCCGTCAAAGCTGCCGCTGATATCCACGCATTTACATTCAACTTCCCCACTGCATTTGCCGGTTTCTCCGATAACCAGTTTTCCTTCGGTTTTGATTTTCCCTTCCAGGTACCCGTCAATACGGATGTCATGCTGGGTGGTTATGTTTCCTACAATCTTTGTGTTGCCGCATATGCGGGTAACATTGTTCAATTGAGCTGAACCGCTTTCTTTATCTATAGCCATAATCGTTTTTTTATTCAAAAACAAATATAACATATTATTTATTGTTTTCCACCACTGACAATGCTTTTTGCAATTGAACGTCATCCCGTATCATGCTTTTGAATCTTCCTTCCTGCAGGTAGTAACGGCAGGCAATTTCTTCTTCAAGCAAGGGTTGTATCTCCTGGCGGTAATGATGCAGATCCCTTGCCTTTTCTGCAGAGAGGGCCTTTTTCAGTGCGGTTATTTCATTTTGAATTAATTCGCTATAACCTTCAGCTTCTGCCGTTTTAGTGAATGTTTCCAAAAGGATTTCCGTTGCACTGCGATCGTCAAATTCTTTTGAAGCCGTAACTTCCACAAAATCATCGTAATCCTCCCGGGATAAATAAAAAGATTCTGCCGGAGGAATGGAATCATGACGTGTATAATAACGCAACGAATATTCATGCAGGTAATCCCTGGCTACCAGTTCCATAGCTATCCTGCTGTACATAGGCAAAGAAAGCGAATAATCGGGAACAATGCCGCCTTCTTCGTTAAGGCCCGGTGTGCCGTCCCCGTTTCTGTGTTCATAATCCAGGGATTGAACACACCGGCCGCTGGGTATGTAATATTTTGCGGTGGTAATCTTCAGGTTTGCATTATAGCTTAAGGGCCTGATGGTCTGTACGAGTCCTTTTCCAAAAGTTTTCTCTCCCACGATAACGCCTCTTTTCAGATCCTGTACCGCACCGGCCACAATCTCGGACGAAGAGGCAGAATGATTGTTGACCAATACCGCCAGAGGGGTCTCTGTGTCCAACGGTTCTTCTTTGGTATAATGTTCAACATCAAAACGTTCTATCCGGCCTCTTGCAGAAACTACCATTGTATTTCTGGGCAGGAATACAGACAGCAGTTTAACGGCTTCATCCATTAACCCGCCTCCGTTGCCTCTCAGATCAAGTACAATCCCCTTAACGGGATGCTTTTCTTTCATCTCACCGAGGGCTTTTCTCACATCTGAAGCACCGCCTTGGGTAAATCCTGTCATACGGATATAAGCTATGCTGTCCTGCAGCATACAGGCAAGACCCACATCAGATATATGTACTTTATCCCGCACTACCTTCATGGATAAGGTGTCCCCGCCTTTGAGTTTTTTCACCAAAAACTCCACTTCAGTGCCGGGGATTCCTTTCATAAGCGAACTGCACGTATCGGCACTTAAATCAGCTACCGGCCGGCCGTCAATGGCAAGTATGATGTCACCGGCAATGAGTCCCGCTTTTACCGCAGGCGATCCGGCATACGGCTCGGAGACAAGAACTCCTTCTCCCGGGCGTTTTTTGATTAGTGCGCCCACGCCTCCGTAACTTCCAGTAGTCATTATTTCTATGGATTCATTCTCTTCTTCGGGAATGAACTCCGTATAAGGATCCATTGTGGAGAGCATAGCCCGTATCCCGGAATAGACCAGGTCATCCAAAGCCACTGAATCTACATAATAGAGTGATATTTCCCGCAACAGGGAGTGAAAAATGTCCAGGCTTTTGGATGTGTTGAAATCGGCACTCTGGGCATTGGCCGCAAGGGGCAGTAGAAGTGCAAGAATTATCGCTTTGAGCTTCATTGTTATAAAATCTTATTTAGACAAAATTACTACAATTCTTATATCTTTGAGTATGGAATTGATTTTCGCCACAGGCAACAAACATAAATGTGAAGAAGCAAGGACCATATTGGGACCATCGGTTTCAATAATTATGCCGTCCGCACTCGGGTTTTCCGGAGAAATCCCCGAAACAGGTACAACGTTAAAAGAAAATGCCCTGCAAAAAGCGGCATTTATATGGGACAAATTCCGTATTCCCTGTTTTGCCGATGACACCGGTCTGGAGGTGGATGCCCTGAACGGGGCTCCGGGAGTATACTCGGCTCGTTACGCGGGAGAATCCTGTTCCCCATTGGAAAACGTCAGGAAATTGTTGCTCCGGTTACAAAATACCTCGGCAAGGACAGCCCGGTTCCGTTGCGTTATTGCACTCATTACGGACAGACAGCCTGAATTCTTTGAAGGGGTGGTTGAAGGAAAGATCATCCGGGAGCCAAAAGGGACCGGAGGGTTCGGTTACGATCCCGTCTTTGTACCGGATGGCTATGACAAAACGTTTGCCGAATTAACGGCCACGGAAAAAAACCTGATTTCCCACAGAAAACGGGCACTGGAAAAAATGGCCCTGCTATTCAAATGATCACTCCGGTTACGCTTATTGTCCTGAACACCAGACCTTACAGGGAAACCAGCTTGTTGGTCAATGCCTACACAGATATATTGGGCAGGGCCGATTTTGTGGTCAAGGGCATCCGGACACCCGGCCAGAGAGCGGCAGCTTCCCTTTTCCATCCTTTAAGCATACTGGAGGCGCAAACATATTACAAGAGCGAAAGAGAATTGCATCAGCTGAAAGAATTTCAAAAAAAATACTTGCTGGAAGGACTATGCAGAGATGTGCGCAAAAGCAGTATAAGTCTTTTCATAGGAGAGTTCTTGTATAAAACGGTCAGGGAATCGGAGAAAAATCCTGCCCTGTTCCGGTTTATGGAAGAAACCGTTTTAG
>JAAYYL010000092.1 GCA_012515395.1 Bacteroidales bacterium | reverse complement strand
TTTCTTTGGAAACGTCTGTTTGCGGGGGTTTTTCTGTTGCTTCTTGCAACGGGAACATCCTTTGCTGCATACGGTGATCTGCAACAGTCAGGTCGTACGGTTACATGCGTAGTTTCTGACAATGCCGGACCCGTAATCGGGGCTTACGTTGTTGTCAGGGGAACTATGAACGGAGGCAGTACTGACGCAGATGGACGTGTTGTCCTTAACAATGTCCCGGACAACACTACTTTAGTAGTTACCTATCTTGGCTACGTTACCCGGGAAATCGCTCTGATGAACAATCAGACATTTGTGGAAGTCATCCTGCAGGAAGACGCACAAGCCCTGGAAGAAGTGGTCGTTGTCGGGTACGGTGTGCAGAAGAAAAAACTAGTGACCGGTGCTACGGTTCAGGTAAGCGGTGATGACATCGCAAAACTGAATACCATCAGCCCGTTCACAGCTCTGCAGAGCCAGGCACCCGGTGTAACTATCGTTCAGAACAACGGTCAGCCGGGTTCAGGATTTAAAGTGACTATCCGCGGTCTTGGTACCATCGGGGCATCTTCTCCTCTCTACGTTATTGATGGAGTGGTCGGAGGTAACCTGGACAATATCAACCCCAACGATATCGAGTCCATTGACGTATTGAAAGATGCTGCTTCGGCTGCCATTTACGGTTCCCGTGCAGCAAACGGTGTTATCCTGGTAACCACAAAACAAGGGAAACTGGGCAAAACCACCGTTACTTATGATGGATTTTACGGACAGCAATTCCTGGCCAAAACCCCTGATCTTTTAACAGCTCAGGAATACATGATCATTCAGGATGAAGTCCGGTTTAACGAAGGCAACCCCGCCTATGACTGGGCCAATCTGCTCCCCGCAGATCTGTATCAGTCAGTCATGAACGGAAGCTGGAAAGGAACCAACTGGTTCAAGGAAGCCTACAACGAAGGAGCTCCCACCCAGAATCATTCCGTAGGTCTTACCGGCGGTAGCGATCTCTCCAGGTTTTCACTCGGGTTCTCTTACTCAGGCAGTGAAGGTATCCTGGGGAAACCGGTTCACGCTCAGTTTGAACGTTACACAGCCCGTATCAATTCGGAACACGTGATCCTCAAGGGTCATGATTTTGATATCATCAAATTTGGGGAAACACTGTATTACACCTACACATCCAACAACGGTGTGGCAACAGGGAACATTTACTGGAACGCCATTCACAACCTGTTGGTGGCTAATCCCCTTTTACCTGTTACAAACGCAGATGGTGACTGGTTTAATTATTACGACAAACAGGATACCGGATGGAAGTTTGACGGAAATGCAGGGAACCCTATTGGTGCTTTCTCCAATAACGGCCAGGGCCTGAATCAATCCAGAAGTTACTCCCTGCGCACAACCGCTTACCTGGAAATCCAGCCCATCAAGAACCTGGTGTTCCGCTCCCAGTTCGGTTACAACATGAGCGCCAGCAACTACCGTTCCTATACGGCAATTTCAGCATGGTCAAACAATGCCAGAACATCCATTGACAATGTAAGCCAAAGCGGCAGCATGGGACATGACTGGAAACTGGACAATACTTTATCTTACAGTTTCAATCTTTCGGACAACCAGTTTGATGTCATCATCGGTCAAACCGCTGAAAAATGGGGCATGGGACAGAACATAAGTGCTTCCGGATCCAACTCCATCTTCCCGGGATACATTAACCCGACTACCGACATCAACAGCGTTATGAACTATGCCTGGGTGGACAACACAAAACCCACCGAACTGTCACAACGCGGAGCCGGCGGTTCCGTATGGGGTGAAGGTGCTATCGCTTCTTTCTTTGGACGTATCAATTACAACTACAAAGAAAAATACATGGCTACCGTGATTTTCCGTGCTGACGGTTCTTCCAACTTCGCCAGGGGCAAACGCTGGGGTTATTTCCCCTCCGCTTCTGTAGGTTGGACCATCTCCAATGAAGATTTCATGGCCGGAGCATCCGATATCATCGACTTTTTGAAAATCCGCGCCAGCTGGGGACAAAACGGGAACTGCAGTATTGCCAATTTCCAGTACCTCTCCACCATCGCTTTTGACGTAAGCAACGGATATTATTTTGCATCAGATAAGAAAACCCAGACTGTGGGCGGTTACGCTGACATTCTGGCTAACCCCGACGTATCCTGGGAAACTTCCGAACAGTTGAACGTAGGGTTGGATGCCCGTTTTGCACGTGGCCGTCTGGGACTGGCATTTGACTGGTATCAGAAAATGACACGTGACTGGCTGCTTACAGCACCCATTCCTGCCGTTTACGGTCTGAACGCACCTGCCGTTAACGGTGGAGACGTTATGAATACCGGTGTGGAATTGGCGCTTAACTGGGATGATTTTGTAGGTGATTTCCGCTATGGAATCTCAATCAACGGATCTTACAACAAGAACGAGGTAACCCGTATTGCCAACACAGAAGGCATCATACACGGGGCTGCCAATGTATTGAGCCAGGGTACAACCGAAATGTACCGTGCCGAAGTGGGATATCCCCTGGGTTATTTCTACGGCTACAAAACCGCCGGAGTCTTCCAGAACTGGGACCAGGTGAACAACACAGCCGCCAAATACGACAGTGCCAAACCGGGTGACCTGATCTTTGTAGACACCAACGGGGACGGCGCCATAACCGAAGATGACCGTACCATGATCGGTAGCGGGCATCCGGATATTCTGATGGGATTCAACCTCTATTTTGCATGGAAAGGACTGGATTTCAGCATCACCGGTGCCGGAGCATTCGGACAGGAGATCGCCAAATCCTACCGTTCATTTGCTGACTCCCCTCTGCAAAACTTCACCACCGATATTTTCGGACGTTGGACAGGGGAAGGCACTTCCAATAAGTTGCCCCGTCTGACCTCGGGAACCAACATTAACTGGCAGAACATCTCTGACATCTATATTGAAAAAGGAGATTACGTAAAGATCCAGAATGTACAGATTGGTTATGACTTCAAACAAGCTTTCCGCAAATTGCCTTTCGGGCAGGTTCGTTTGTATGTGTCTGCACAAAACGTTTATACCTTCACCAATTATTCCGGACTTGATCCCGAGATCGGTTACGGTTATGATCAGGGATGGGTACAGGGCATTGACCTTGGTTACTACCCTTCTCCCAGAACGTATATGGTAGGTTTAAATCTTAAATTTTAATTGATATACAGTATGAAAAAGATATTATTCATAGCACTTGCTGCCCTGCTGTTTTCGAGCTGTGAAGCTTTCCTTGATACGGCGAGTTACACCAAGAAAAACACCGGTAACTATCCGAAAACGGCAGACGATGCCGTTCAGATGGTAACCGGGGTGTATGCTACCCTCAACAAAGTGCTTGCAAACTGTGGAAACTCCTACTATTTTGCAGCTCAGCTACTTTCTGATGACTTGTTCGCCGGAGGTGGTGAAAACGACAAGCACTGGACCAGTCTGGAACACTTGATGTATGTGGACCAGAACCAATACAATAGTTTCTGGTCAGACAGGTACTCCGGTATCAGCCGTGCCAACATGGCTATTGCCAACCTGGACAAGGTGGAAGATGAAAACTTAAGAAACCAGTTGATGGGTGAAACCCTTTTCCTTCGTGCCCTGTTCTATTTTGAACTGGTACAAATGTTCGGGGATGTTCCCCTGATCACCCAGGTCCCCCAAAACGTTTCTGAAGTAGCCGAATACCCGGCACAGTCAACACAAGAAGAGATCTTTGCTTTTATAGCAGCTGATTTGAAGAAAGCTTCCGATATCATGCCCAGCGACCCCTATAATGCCACCATCTCCGGTGAAGGCCATGCCACACGTTGGGCCGCCCAGGCTTTACTGGCACGCGTATTCCTTTTCTATACGGGATTCTACGGCAAAACCGAGTTGCCCATGATGGATGAAGAATTCAACATTTCCGGAACCGTAACCAAAGCCGAGGTGATCGCTGCCTTGGAAGATTGTATCAACAACAGCGGTCATAGTCTGGCTAACGACTTCCGCCGGATATGGCCTTACAGCAACTCACTTAGTGCCAAGGATTACGACTATGTATCCGATCTGGCTGCCAAAGGAGAATACTGGCTCAAAGACGGTACCAACCCGGAAACTGTGTTTGCCATCAAATGTTCTCACCTGGCAAGCTGGAGCACGACCATAGGTTATTCCAACCAGTACTGCCTGTTCTTTGCCATACGTAATGCCGGTACATCCGATCAGTACAAGAACCTGTTTCCTTTCGGACAGGGATGGGGTGCCGGAACTGTCAACCCGCAACTCTGGGATGACTGGCTGGAACAGGAACCTACCGATATGCGCCGCAAGGCCTCTATCCTGGCAGCCGCAGAGAGACCCAATTATGTCTACGGAGCTGACGCTTTGATGGAAGAAACAACCTTCTGGCAAAAGAAGGTGATCGCCATTACGGGAGCCAAGGAATACGAAAGCGACGGCAGTATCAAAACCTTGTACAACAGCTTTACATCCTCCACCGAATACTATGGTGACGGAGAATCTGACGACTTCCAGCTGGCTCACGAGACAGATCTGGTCCTGGTCCGTTTTGCCGATGTTTTACTCATGCATTCCGAGTTGACGGAAACCGCAGACGGAATCAACCGCGTACGTGAACGTGCCGGGCTGCCTGCCGTATCCTATTCGTTTGAAGCTTTGCAGAAAGAACGCCGGTTTGAGCTTGCCTTTGAAGGATTGCGCTGGGGTGACATGCGCCGCTGGGGTGATAACTATGCCATTGAGGCACTTACCGGCCAGCTGGGTCAGACCATATGGAACCGCGGTGTACAAAATGTAATGAAAGATCAGGGCGCCGGCTATGCGGCCCGCTACCAGGCAACCCGCGGCTTTTTGCCCCTGCCTTCATCCGAAGTTAACCTGTCCGACGGAGTATTGGTACAAAATCCCGGTTGGGGTACCGATGCCGTATTCGGAAGCTGGAACTAGTATTTTAAAAACGATAAAACATTATAATATGAAAAAAAGTATAATCCTTGCTATTTCAGCCGTTTTTGTACTGCTTTCCGCTTGCCAGCCCGTTGAGATCAGACAAGAGCTCAAGGGAGGTATTACCGAGAGTCAGCTCAATATATCTGCGGTTCCACAAATCAGGGATGGTAAAAACTCCAACTACATCGATCTGAACAGCGACGGCAACGCCTGTCTCTCTTCATGGGATTTCGGAGTAGGACTGTTCGTGGGAACAAAAGGTACCGTCAAAGTAATGATGAAAGGACCCAACGATATCATTTTTAACGGACTGAACGCAGACGGCACAATGATCACCAAAACATTGACCGTACAGGTTGATGAATTGTATGATGTAGAACCCGAATGGGCACTTTTCTGCGGACCAACCGGAGAACAAACCTGGGTATGGGACGATGTTACCGGACCCGGTGTATGGGGTAACGGCGGCTACAAAGGCTGTGCAGCTCCCTGCTGGTGGGTTGTTCCTCTTGGCGATATCAACGGCCAGGCCCCCGGTGAAGGTGCCGGTGCCAGCATGCAGTTTACTATAGCAGGTGCCCGTCTGATCAAGAATTACAACGACGGCACCAGCCAACAGGGGTCCTTTACTTTCGACATGTCCAAAATTACCCTGGATGACGGCGGTAATGTATGGGCAAAAGGGAAACTGAACACAAAGAACGTAACGGTTCTGTGCGGAAAATCTCCCAACGAAAGCAATGCCCCCGTATACAATTACGACATTTTGAAACTTACGGAAAACAACATGGTATTGTCCTATCCCGAACCGGGAGCCGGTTCATGGGGCACTGCCTGGTTCTGGATGTTCAAAACACAGTAATTCGGCGTGTTGATCATTCAATTTAAAAAGAGGGCGGCTCCCCGGAGCTGCCCCTTTTTTCATTATATTTGTACGTTATGACTAAACATCTGCTACTACTACCTCTCCTGACACTTTTGTTCTACTCCTGTGCAGACCACCGCACCTATGAAATCAAAGGCACCCTGCCCCATGAGAAATACGACGGGGAATACGTATTCCTGCTGCCCCCGGACGGGGTTATGCCCCGTATCATCGACTCGGTCAGGATAGAAAACAAAAGCTTTGTTTTCACAGGCAAAGCCGACTCGGCACAGGTGAAGATCATCCGGTTGCGGCCCCAATTGCGTCTGGAGATCCAGGAACTCCTGGTGGTCCAGGAACCCGGAGAAAAAATATGGGTTAAGCTTGATTCCCTGAGTTCTTCAGGAGGCACCAGGCAAAACGAAAGCCTCCAGGCATGGAAAGAAGCAAAAATGAAAGCCGACCATACCATGTATATACTCCGGAAAATGCATGATGCCAATGAAGATGATTCCACCGGCAAAGTTATTCTGGAACAATGGGATAAGGTGAAAAATGAATTTTCCGAATACAACCGCAGGTTCGTAGAAGAAAATGCAGGTACAGCTGTAGGCAGGTTTGTTAAACAAATGACCGGAGAATGAAGCAAAAAGGAAAATGGGTGGAATGGCTGGCGGCAGGCTCACTGACCGTTGCTGTTTTCCTGTTTTTCCTGTTCTTTTACCCCTATCATAACCTTCTGAAGGAGCAAATGATATTGTTCCTTCATACACAGGATCATTTTATTTCTTACCTGGAAAAACCCGCCTGGCTGACCGGTTATGCGGGAGATCTGCTGACACAATGCTTCATTATGCCTGCAGGAGGTGCCATCCTGGTAAGTCTTTCATTATTGACTCTTTGGTTGTTATTCCGCAAAGCGTTCCGTTCTTTTGGCATACGGCCGATCGTGGCTTCTGCTGTTGCGGCTATCCCCGTAGCAGTGGAATTCCTTTTTCATTGCGGATTGCATTATCCCCTGAGCAGTACCTTCTCTACCCTGCTGGCATTGTGCTTTTTCCTTCTATTTATACGTATCCGCAACAGACACCTTTACATATGGTTGTTCCTGCCTGTGTTTGCCTTGCTCTATTACCTGGCCGGACACGGGGTTCTGCTTTTTACACTTCTCTGGCTGGTCTTTGGGCTGATCCGCATTGTAAAAAAACGTTTTTCGGTATTGATTCCTGCCCTTTTGGGAATGCTCATTCCTTTGCTTCTGCGCCCGGCATTCCTGCTCACTCCGGGACGGGCTTACACCTATCCTGTTAAAGCACCTCTTTCCCTGAATATCAGTTTCACCTGGGAAAAAATACTGGCACTGGATTACCATACACAAAAAGGAAACTGGTTCAAGGTAATATACCTGGCACAACAATACGGAATGAAGAACCGGGTTGCTTCCTACTACACCAACCTGGCACTTTCTCAAAGCAATTTGCTGGGTGACTGGCTTTTCCTTTTTTACCAGCCCGGCCCGGGTGCTTTGTTTCTTCCCGTTTCGCAACAATCCACTCCGTTGACTATTGCCTTCAGCAACGAAGTCTTTTTCCGCCTGGGCGACATGAACATGGCACAACACTCGGCCATGCTGGGAATGATCTTTTCCCAAAACCACAGGAGTTCCCGCCTTACCAAAAGACTTGCCGAGATTCATATAGCCATAGGCGATGCGCCTGCCGCGGGAAAATACCTCGGCCTGCTTGAAAAAACGTTGTTTTACAGAAAATGGGCACGGGAACACCGAACATTACTGCATGCGACTGACGTTCCCCTGAGGGAAAAAATCCCCTCCGTGGATACGGTGCGCCTTGCCGATGATTACGTAAACGCGCTGGAAATTTTGCTGAAGAGCAATCCCACTAACAAAATGGCACTGGATTACCTGCTTTGCACGCATATTTTAAGAAAAGACATCCCGGCTTTCAGGGAAACTTACGACAGGTGGTTCGTCCGGGAAACTGAACCGGTTCCGGGTGTTTACGCACAGGCACTTATTGTATCTTTATACCGGGAAGGAGCATCCGATGACATGCTTCAGAAATACGGGATCCCAAACTCGGTGATAAACCATTTTATGGAATACACGAACGCTTACCAGGAGTCCGGAGGAGATCCGGAACCGTTGCAGGAAATGTACGGCAACACTTTCTGGTTTTATTATCATTTTGCCATGCTACAAGAATGAAGACAACGATATACATACTGTTTATATGTTTGATGTTTGTTATGACATCCTGCAGCCAACCGAAAGGGGTAACGGAAAATAAAGAATTCCCTCCCATTTACCCGGATTATACGGAAGTGACGATCCCTGTAAATATTGCCCCCCTGAATTTCATGGTTCGCCAGGCAGACAGACTGCAGGTTGTTATTGCTTCCAATGGCAATACCATTAAACTCAAAGGCAGGAGCAGGATCCTCATCCCGGCGGGAAAATGGCGCAGGATACTTGCTCAAGCCTCCACCGGGCCCGGCCGGATACGCGTAGAAGTTACGGCTAAAGAGGACGGCTTATGGACCCGTTACGCGCCTTTCAATATTTACATAACCCCTGAAACCGTTGATCCCTACCTGAGCTACCGTCTTATAGAACCCGGCTATGAAGTCTGGAAATCCCTGCAACTGGCAGAAAGAAATGTGGAAACGTTCCGCGAACGTATCATAGCCGATAACAGCCTGACCGACAACAGCTGCATGAATTGCCACACCTACGGGAACCAGGATCCCGGCCTTTCGTTCTTTCATTTAAGAGGACCGGGCGGCGGTACGGTTTTGAACCGGAACGGGGAACTGCGCAAAATCAATATCAACAACCCGGACATGATCTCGCCCGTTGTATACGGGAACATACATCCTTCAGGAGATTACGGGGTATTCTCATCCAATATTGTACTTCCCGGGTTTCATACACGGAAAGGAGAAAGACTGGAAGTATATGACTCTGAATCCGATCTGGTAATAGTAGATTTCAGGGATAACACGGTTACTCCGTTCCCTGAAGATTTTCCCCGGGAATTCAGGACTTTTCCGGTTTTTTCAGCCGACGGCAATACTGTTTTTTACTGCAATGCCCCGCAAATAAGTGTTCCCGACAGCATTTATCATTTGAAATACGACCTGCTCAAAATTTCCTTTGATCCGGCTTCCGGAAGTTGGGGATCAAAAGCGGACACTGTGGTAAATGCTTCTTCCCTGGGATTGTCCGTTTGTCATCCAAAAACATCTCCGGACGGAAAATACCTGCTGTTTACCATGGCCGATTACGGAACGTTTCCCATTTGGCATCAGGAAACGGATATGTGGCTGCTCAACCTGCACACCGGGGAGATCAGCAAATTGGAAGGTGTCAATTCCACTTATTCCGACACTTACCACAGCTGGTCATCCAACAGCAAGTGGTTTGTTTTCGCCAGCAAACGGGATGACGGCATTTACGGAACACCTTATTTTTGCTTTATTGATGCAAACGGGAATGCCCGCAAACCTTTTGTGTTGCCCCAAAAAGACCCGCGTATCTACGACAACACACTCAAATCATACAATATTCCCGAATTATCCAGGGGGAAGTTGCCCTTTGGCGCAACGGATATCGAACGTATTTACAAAAAGACACCTGCAGAAAACGTTTCCATGAAATAAAACGCTTATCATGAATAAGACATATTCCTATATTCAGAAAACCCTGCCTGTTCTTTTCGGGTTGGCAGTTTTTCTGTTTTTTGGCATGATATACCCTTACCATTTGCATTACCACGAGCAGTTTCAGCTTTTCCTAACCACTCCTGAATATTTTTTGGACACGATTTCAAAACCCGGCGGATTTGCCGACTACCTGGGAACTTTTGTAACTCAGTTTTTTCTGTTTTCCTGGTTGGGCGCTGGAATAATTGCCATACTTCTGATGTCACTTCAATGGCTTATACACCATATTGCCCGAAAGATCCGTCCTGCCGGTGCGTGGTTTTCCTTATCTTTTATCCCCCCCGTTTTTTACTGGATCCTTTTGTGTAATGAGAACTTTCTGGCTAGCGGCATCTTTTCCGTAATCCTGGGGCTGATCTTCTGGCTGAACTATTTTTACATCCGCAACACCGCGGCGCGTATGACATTCATCCTGATCTGCATTCCCATTCTTTACTGGCTGGCCGGAGGAGCCGTTCTCTTTTTTGCATTGGGATGTGCAATCATTGAATGGAGTAAAGAAGGTTCCGCTGCAAGAAAGATCACCCTGACTGTGGCCGTGACGGTTCTGCTTGCAGGCTGTTTCCTGACAGCAAAAACGATCCTGCCGCAATATCCTTTTGCCCGGCTGGTCATAGGCACCGACTATTTCAGGTTCCCTGTACTCTATCCTTCAGGGATCTGGGTCATGTGGCTTCTGTGTCTGCTCGTACCCCTGTCCTTTCTGGTACTTCCGTCAAATTTCAGGAAACAAAGGACCGAAGCCCTGACCGGGATACTGCTCTCACTGGCCCTGGTCATCCTGAGTACATACATGGTAGCCATCAACACCCAGAAAAACAAAGAAGACATCATGGCTTATGATCATTTTGTAAGGATGCAACAATGGGATAAAGCCATATCCCGTGCCGACCGAAAATCCCCGTCTTCACCTCTTTCGGTTGCCTGCCTGAATCTTTCATTGTGTAAAAGCGGCTTGATGTCAGACAACATGTTCCGTTATTACCAGAACGGGCCTGAAGGATTGATACCCACTTTTGCCAGGGATTTTACAATTTCCATGATAACAGGAGAGATTTACTACCACCTGGGATTTATCAACACAGCCCAACGCTTTGCCTTTGAATCCATGGAATCACTTCCCAATTACTGGAAAAGTGCACGATCCGTGAAAAGACTGGCAGAAACCAACCTGATAAACGGACAGTACAAGGTGGCTCGGAAATACCTTGTTATCCTGCAAAAGACTCTATTTTACAAGAAATGGGCCAATTACGTTATGTCTTTTCTGGAGGACGAAGAAGCCATCAACAAGCATCCTGAATGGGGAACGTTGAGAAAATACCGCACGAAAACCGATTTTTTGGATTCTGAGCAGGAAAAAGACATGATGCTGGGAATATTGCTCCAGCAAAACTTTACTCATTATATGGCATACGAATACCTGCTGGCATACTGTTTACTGACCAAAGACCTGGATCGTTTCATGCAGTATTACCCGCTAGGCATGGAACTCCGTTACCGGCACGTTCCGGTCAGTTACCAGGAGGCCCTGATATACATCTGGTCGCTGAGCCACGAAGACCCTGTCAGAACCGTACCTTATCCTGTCAGCGATAAGGTTAAGCAAGAACTGGTAGCTTACCAGAATATTTATTTGAACTCATCCAACCCCGAAGAAGTTTTGAAAAAGAACCATTCGGGCACTTATTGGTATTATTTACACTTCAGATAATGAAAAAAATACTCCTGATAACAACAACACTGATTGTTTCAATGGCTTGGACCGGATGCAAGAAAGGAGTTGCCAATGCAGATCTCTCAGATACATTACCTCCTGTTTTCCCGGATTATTCCGGTGTCACGATTCCGGTAAACATTACTCCCCTGGACTTCCAAATGACCGATAACGCCACAAAAATGTTTGTTAAAGTGGAAGGGGCAAGAAGCGGTTTACTGGAAACAGGGAATCGCAAATCTGCAGCTTTTAAGCTAACCCGATGGAAAAAAATTCTGGAAGAAAACGCCGGGGACAGCCTTTCTGTTACGGTATACGCAAAATACAAAGACAAAGGATGGATACAATATTTGCCATTTACTCTTTACGTGAATCCAGTTCCGGTAAACCGGTACCTGGTATACCGCCTGATAGCCCCGGGATATGAAGTCTACAGCAAAATGGGGATCTATCAAAGGGACCTGTCCTCTTTCAAAGAAATCCCCCTGCTTGAAAATACACTGATACCCGGAAACTGCATGAACTGCCACTCATTTACCGGAAACAATCCGGACAACATGAGCCTGCACATAAGGGGAGAACTTGGCGGAACCATCCTGAAACAGGGAGAAGATATTGAGATACTGAACACGAAAACCAAAGAAACAATAGGAAACTGTGTTTATCCCTACTGGCATCCTACCGGAGATTATGTGGTATATTCTGTCAACAAGACCATTCAGGTATTTCATGCCATTCAGGATGAACGGGTTGAGGTGATTGACCTGGCTTCAGACATTGTTGTTTACCACCCGGAAAGCAAAAAGGTTATTACAAGCGAATTGCTGGAAACAAATGACTTTGAAACATTCCCGTCTTTTTCTCCTGACGGAAAAACGTTGTATTTCAGCTCCTCGGCTTTTCAAAAGATCCCTGAGGATTACAAAGAGATTCGTTATAATCTGTGCGCCATCGCATTCGATCCTGAAACCATGACTTTCGGGGACCACGTAGACACCCTTGTGAATGCTGCAGCAATGGGAAAAAGCATCTCCTACGCCAGGCCCTCTCCTGACGGCAAATACATCATGTTCACCCTATCCGACTATGGAAATTTCTCTATCTGGCATAAGGAAGCCGATCTGTGGCTTTACAATCTGAAGGACGGTTCTCTCAGGGAAATGAAAGAAGTCAACAGCGACGATGTGGAAAGTTACCACAGCTGGTCCTCTGAAGGCACCTGGTTTGTATTCAGCAGCCGTCGTCTTGACGGATTGTACACAAGACCGTTTTTTGCCTGCATCAATGAAGAAGGAAAAATTTCCAAACCCTTTTTATTACCCCAGAAAAGACCGCTGGAATTTTACAACATGTCTTTTTTCTCGTATAACGTTCCCGAGTTTGTCACCGGCTTGGTTGACTGGGATCTGAAAAAAGTAGAAAAAATGCTGACCGGAGGGAAAAGAGATTCCATAGAATACCTCAACATCCAAAACAACTGATAATGAAAAAGATACTGTTATCCCTGATCGGCCTGCTGATCTGTCTGAATGCAAGTGCCCAACAACACCACAATTTTAAAGTTTCCATATATACCCGCGCCTACGAGGTAGAAAAGATGAAAGACAGCCAATGGCTGGATTCTACCTGGCGTATTATTTCCGAACAGGTACAGGTGGACAAGATCTACCTGGAGACCCACCGCGACCTGTTGATCGTTCCCGATGCCACATTGCGTAAAGCCATTCGCTTTTTTAAGGAAAAAGGACTGGAAGTGGGAGGAGGAATTACCTACACCATAGATGAATCCAACAGTTTTGAGACATTTTGCTACACCAATCCGGAACATCGGAAAAAGGTACAGGAGATAGCTGAACATACGGCACGTTATTTTGACGATTTCATCCTGGACGATTTTTTCTTTACCAGCTGCAAGTGCCCGCTCTGCATAGAAGCCAAAGGCGATATGAGCTGGACGGAATACCGCCTGAAACTGATGACAGAAGCCGGGAAAACACTTGTTCTGGACCCGGCGCGCAAAGTAAATCCCAACGTACGCGTGATCATCAAGTATCCCAACTGGTACGACCATTTCCAGGGCCTCGGATTTGATCTGGAACACGGACCTTATTTGTTTGACGGAGTATGGACCGGTACGGAAACCCGGGATCCCTCCTCGGCACAACACCTGCAAAATTATCTGAGCTACAATGTTTTCAGGTATCTGGACAACCTTCGTCCCGGGTTCAACTTCGGAGGATGGGTGGACAGCGGAGGCTCCCATATGGGTATGTACAGGTATGCCGAACAACTTTGGCTCACTTTATTTGCCAAAGCCCCTGAAGTGACCCTTTTTGCATACAACCAGCTGCTAAGACAACCCCAATTGGGAAAAACCGCACACGAAACATTCTCCTTCGTTGATCAGTTTTTAGGAGACCTGGGCAAACCAATGGGCATTGTTTCTTACAAACCATTCCATGCAACAGGAGAAGATTTTCTTCAAAATTACCTGGGAATGATAGGTCTTCCCATGGATATGCGCCCCGATTTTCCGCAGGACAAGCAAGTAGTATTGCTTACGGAACAGGCGAAATTCGATCCGCAAATTGAATCAAAGATCATAAAACAATTGCTCAAGGGAGGAGATGTGATTGTTACCACCGGATTGGTGAAGGCCATACCGGAGCAGATCGCTTCCATTGCCGAAGTCCGATGCACGGACCTGAAAGCCATTGTGAATGATTTCGGATGGAACGGAAAAAGCAAAAAGGACCTGCTCATCCCACAGGTACTGTACCTGACGAACGATTCCTGGGAAATCGTATCGGCAGGCAAACCCCTTACAAAAGGAGTTATTGGTTATCCCATCCTGCTTAGATGTCCCTTTGCAGAAGGCAATATGTACGTGTTAACCATTCCTGACAGTTTTGCCGATCTATATGCATTTCCTGATCAGGCACTGAACATGATCCGCTTTTTTATGAGCCCGGATCTGGGCGTACGCATTGAAGGTCCGGCAAAGATCGGGTTGTTCGT
>JAAYYL010000091.1 GCA_012515395.1 Bacteroidales bacterium | reverse complement strand
CGTGCTTGTTGAAAAAGGCCCACACCCGGGCATCACACCCGCGGACGGTGCCTCCGTCTGCCGGACCGTACGCCTCGGCAAAACTGAAAAGACTGTCCGGTCCCCGGTAGAGGCCGGTTTCCCGCGCATGGTCTATCACATCTGGGGCGTACAGGCAATTCTCCGGATCATCCAGGGGAAAACGGCGGATCCGGGCCTGGTTGGCATGGGCACTGATGGTTCCGTCCGGGAGGCGTATGGCTACCCACACGATTCCTTTGTTGACGTTCTCACCTTCAACCATCCGGGGGGCTTTCCCGATCACATCCATAAACCAGACTTCATCGGGATCGGCAAAAGAAATGGATTCTCCGCTGGACGCATAGCCGTATTGATTGGCCAGGGTGGTAAAGACCTCAATGGCTTGGCGGGCTGTCCGTGCCCGTTGCAGGCTGATGTACATCAACGAACCGTAATCGACTATTCCCTGCGGATCCCGGTGTGAAGCACGTCCGCCCCATGTGCTTTCCCCGATCACCACCTGGTGTTCGTTCATGTTGCCTACCACAGAATATGTTTCCGTGGCCTGTGGTATCTTGCCGAGGTGTCGGTTGGTTCCCCATTCCCGGATATCCATCATCGTACCTTCGGGGTAGAGCGTTGCCGGGTAGAACGCCAGGCACCCGTACCGGGTGTGCGAATCGGCGGCATAGGTAACCATGCAGGAACCATCGGCCGAGGCTCCTTTTGTGATCAGTAAATTGGTGCAGGCCTGGGTGCGGTTGCCGGAAATGCAAAGCAGTGCCGCGAAAAGAAGAATGGTTTGTTTCATGGGCCAAAGATAGCAAAAAAGGGTGCAACGCACACATTGTTCTTTTGCCTGAAAGACAGGCAGTTAATAAAAAGCACCCCCGGGGGGTGCTTTTTATTAAATCGCTGATAATCAGCGAAAAGAACAATGTGTGCGTTGCACTCAGTTTGCGTAGTAGGGCAAGCTTATGAAATCGTAAGCACTATCCCATCCCGGGTTTTGTTCCAGGACGCCTTCAGAGAGGGTAACCTGGGATTCGGGGATTTTCCAGAAACCGCCGCCGGTTTGCTGGTAGCGTTGCATGAAGTCAAACGCTCCGAAGGTATATTGTGAGGGAACTCCTCTGTTGGTAATGGCTACACCTTCCTGGTTGTTGACTTTTTCCTGTACATCACCCCAACGACGAAGGTCGTTCCAGCGAACGCCTTCAAAGCAAAGTTCGTAGCGACGTTCTTTTTTCAGGGATTCCAGGGAATAGGTAGCATAGGGAGGCAATCCTGCACGTTGACGTATTTTGTTCATATAGGTTACTGTCTGGGTCAATTCGGAATGCATCAGGTACACATCGGCCATGCGGATCAGAATAAGATCAGAGGTAAGACCTACCTGGCGGTTGTTGATCCCGCCATAGAAATAAGCAAAAGAGATAATAAGGTTATCACCTTCGTAAGCTCCTACTCCCAGGTATTTCTTAGCCCACAGACGGGTTTTTTCTACTTCTTTGATCGGGTCCCCGGCATAATTGGGGATTTCGTCCTGTTCACGGCAGATGGAACCCCTTAGACGGGTGTCGCCTGCATAATCGGGATCTGAAGACCAGTCATTCCATAATGTAGTATTTACCGGGCCATTTGAGTATCCTTGGGGTATGAACGGGAAACACGTTTCATTGGATTTTCTCATACCAAAGTATTCAACTATACGGTTGAAACGACCTCTGTCTCCGGTGTTTGAAAATTTGAGTGCAAAAATCGTTTCCTTACAACCGTCACCTTCCCAGAGTAACCCGTTTTCAATAACATATTGGTAATCGGCTCCCGTATAAGGATTGGTATAAGGCCAGATATTACGCTGGTCGCTGACCAGTGTGTGGCCACTGTTGTTGATACAATCTTCCAGGTAGGTTATAACTTGTTGTTTACCAACAGAACCTCCGCCTGCTACGGGAAGTTCGGTCTTGTTGTAAAAACCGGTGTAAAAAAGGTAAACACGGGCCATCAGAGCCTCTGCTGCCCATTTGGAAGCATGTCCCGATCCGTATTCAGGAAATTTCAGTGAGGGTGACAGGTCAATGGCCTGTTTCAGATCATATGCTATCTGAGCGTAGATATCGTCTACCGGGGATTTTGGCAGGTTCTGCGGGGCTGTTTCCAGGATAAGGGGCACTTGTCCGTATACGCGAACCAGGTCAAAATAGAAGAAAGCCCGTAAAAAATGGGCCTCGCCCAGCAATTGTTCACGTTTGCCTGCAGTACTCCATTCCGTCACATTATCCATGGTCTCAATGGCATTGTTTGCCCGGAATATTCCGGAATACCATTCCCGCCATAAAGATTCACTAAAACTTATGCCGGCATTCAATAGACGGTCATAAGACTGAGCACCGCGGTTGCTGGTACTGCCACCTCCCAAACGGTCGTCTCCGGCCATTTCAAAAATGTAAAAGGGATGTGATTCGGGATCTGCTATAAGATCGTTCATGGAGGCATAAATGCCTGTGATCATGAGTTCGGCATCACTTTGTGTAGCGGGGAAGTTGGAAGTATTCTTCTTGGTGTAGCTTTCGGTATCCAGAAAACTTTCACAACCTGCAAAAAGGAAGATGCTTGCTGCTATAATATATGTTAAACGTTTCATATTTGTCTGTTTCTTACTAGTTAAAATTTGAGGTTCACGCCTACCATAAAAGTGCGTGAACTGGGATAGTATCCGTTATCAACACCGGAAGCCCAGGTAACTCCTCCTCCAAAACCTACTTCCGGGTCCATACCGGAATAGTTGGAAATAGTAAACAGGTTCTGAGCGGCTACGTATATTCTCAATTGAGATGCCGGAAGATTTTTCCAGACATTTTTGAAATTGTACCCGATGGTAACGTTGGAGATTTTGACATAATCCCCGTCTTCAAGATAGATGTCGGAAATATCTTTGAAGTTTTCATGTTTTCCGAATGAAAATGCAGGATAACGGTTGGTCGATCCTTCCCCGGTCCAGTATTTTGTATAGACATCCGTGGTGTAGTTGTCGTTGGGAGTGTCCGAAAACGACCTGTAACATTTCATGATTTGTTGGCCGAATGCACCGTAGGCAGTCATTGAGAAATCAAGTCCCTTGTAGGAAAGATTCAAAGACAAACTGCCCGTGAAATCGGGATGGGGATTTCCAATGTATGTTTTATCCTTCTCATCAATAACACCGTTCTCATCGGTGTCCTGAAAGATTAAATCTCCGGGAGCCGGTGTACCTTGCTTGGTAGCGCCACCTTCTGCCAGGAATTTATCGATCTGTGCCTGGTTTTGGAATACGCCGAGTGTTTTATACCCCCAGAAATACCCCATAGGGTAACCCACCTGAACGCGGAAAGATTCCGTGGTATTTTCGGCAATTACCTGATCCGGGCCGTGGATGATGCCTTCTTCATTGGCCAATCGCAGCACATTGTTTTTGTTGTGTGCGAAATTCATATTGATGTCGTATTGGAAATCGTTGCCGACCTTGTCAAACCAGGAAAGAGCCAGCTCAACACCCCTGTTCTCTACATCTCCTCCGTTGATAAAGGGAGCGCCTGTACCGTAGGATAACAGGGTGGGTGCTACTACCAGCCAGTCTTTGGTGGTCTTTATGTACCAGTCAAAATTCACACCCAGGCGGGAGTCAAAGAAACGTGCATCAAAACCCAGGTCAAGCTGTTCCGATGTTTCCCAGGTCACGTCTGCATTGGGCAGGATGTCCGGATATGCACCGGTGGAAGGCGTGTTTTTATCTTCGAAGAAATAGGCACTTGTATTAAATGCTATTGTGGCCAGGTACTGGAAATTGTCAATATTGCAGTTCCCGTTCTGACCCCAGCTTCCACGAAGTTTAAAGAAATTCATAACATCGGTTACCGATTCCATGAAGGGTTCATTGGTCAGGATCCAGCCGGCAGACACAGAAGGGAAATATCCCCAACGTTTGCCCCTTGCAAAGTTGGAAGAACCGTCTGCGCGCATGACAAGAGAAAGCAGGTATTTTTCCCTGAAGTTGTAATTGATACGACCAAAAAACGATACCAGGCTACCGGCCGTTGAGGGTTCTCCGGAAATATCGGTGTTGGTGTTGTCAAGGCCCTGGGTATTGCTGATATAGGCATGATCGTATGATCCGGGGAACAGGGAATTTGAGTTCTTGATATATACACTCTCTCCGTTGCCCCATTTTTCCATGGACTGACCCACAAGGACATCAATGGAATGCTCTCCGAATAATTTGGAATAATTCAAAGTATTCTCCCAGGTCCAGTTGGTGCTCCATGATTGGCCCTGTGTCACATCATCCGTATCGTTGGTAGTCTTTGAAGACAATATGTAAGTGGGAACATAATAACGGTAAGAGTTCTGATAATAATCGTATCCTACGCTGCTCTTGAACTTGAGTTCTTTTAAAGGAGCAATTTCCAGGAAGGCATTTGCCTGCAATCTCCTTGTAACGGAATTCCTGTTTTTGCGGGTATAATCCAGCTGGGCCAAAGGATTGTTCAATTCCTGTTCAAAATTCCAGCCGTCTTCAACCATATCTTTATATATATAGTAATCACCCTGATCATTGTATGCAGGCAGAAGCGGTGACATTTTCAGAAGGTTACGTACGTTGTTGCTGTACATGTTTCCAATGCTGACACCCGATCTGCTGTAATTTGAAAATACTATGTTTTCACCAAAGCGGATGATATCCCGTCCGTTCTTTTTCCACAGGGAATGGTCCGAGTTCATACGTGCCGTATAACGGTCGTAATGAGGAGTTGCCGGATATCCGATGGTCCCTTCCTGCATCAGGTATGAGAAGCCTAAAGAAAACCGGGATTGTTCGTTACCTCCCATGAGGTTTACAGCGTGGCTGGTAATGGGAGCGTTTGCATTGGTGCCTTCCTTAAGCCAGTTGGTTCCGTTCCAGGACCCGTTTTTTATGGAGGCAAGCATGGAAGCAGGCAATTCGTCTTCCCAGTTATAGAGCAGGCCTCCCGAACTGTCCTGTGTCAGCAAGGCTTTGTTGATGATCTCCATGTACTGCTCTGCATTCAGAGGAGTAACACCGTTGGTTATGGCGTTTTGAACACCAAAATAACCGTCATAGGTAATCTGCAATTTTCCGGCTTTACCTTTTTTTGTTGTTACAAGAATAACCCCGTTGGCAGCACGTGCTCCGTAGATAGCAGCCGAAGCGGCATCTTTTAATACGTCGATTGATTCAATATCACTGGGATTGAGTGAAGACAGAGACCCTCCTGCTACACCGTCAATGACATATAACGGCGTGGTTTCGCCCGTTGTCCCCAGACCGCGGATATTGATCCTGAACCCTTCGCCTACCTGCCCGGAGCTTTGTGTGATGTAAACGCCAGGACTTTGACTTTGCAAAGCACCCAAAACGTCTACCGTGTTCAATTTTTCAATGTTTTCCCCTTTTACCTGAACAGTTGCCCCGGT
>JAAYYL010000011.1 GCA_012515395.1 Bacteroidales bacterium | reverse complement strand
TGGAACAGTGTTTTAACCCCCGTGGCTATTGTTTCTTTATCCGGACTGGCTGCCGTATCCACATTGTTGTTTTCCATTCACATGCTTTTCCCGACAAGGGCATTCAATCACATTGCTCTCAGGCAAGACTTGAAAACAGACGAGGGATTTGTTGGAGTTCCCATTCTGGAAGGTATTACAACGGGCCAGGAAGGCGTAGCATTTACCGATCTGAGGCCGGCAGGAAAAGTAACCATAAACGGCAAATGGGTGGAAGCCCGGGCAGCTGTTGGTTATATAACAAAAAACACAAAAGTGAAGGTGGTCCGTATAGAAGGCGGCGTTATTTTTGTTGAGACTCTATAAGTTCCAGCAACCGCGCTACGGCTTCTTCCTGAGGAATCCCCCGCATGACGGGTTTTTTTCCTTTGTACAGGGTGATCTTTCCGTTGCCTTCTCCAACGTATCCGTACTGTGCGTCAGCCATTTCACCCGGTCCGTTGACAATACAGCCCATAATGGCAATGGTACAGCCTTTCAGGTGTGCGGTGGCTTCTTTTACATCACGAACCGTTTCTTCCAGGTTGAATTTGGTGCGTCCGCAACCCGGACAGGATATGTATTCGGGCTTGGTAAACACACAACGGGTAGCCTGCAAGAGATCCATGCAGAAATCTTTCAATGCTTCTTCGTTTGCAAAGGAAGCTTGTACAAAAGGCATGGGCAGTGCTTTCCAGTCAGTTGTCCCGTCCAGAAGACCGGGAGCCCATTTGTAACAGGCACTGACTATCAGTTCATCCCATGAGGAAACACGGACCTCCTCTTTGACCGAAAGAAACAATTTCCCAAAACGGATTTCTTCTTCCGGAGCTTCGGTCAGGGAAACCCTGAAAGTATCCCCGATACCTTCTTTTAAAAGGGTGATGATGCCTGCAGCGGATTTCAAACGACCCTGGCGACCGCTGCCCGATTCTGTAACTCCCAGGTGAACGGGATAACTCATACCGGCTTCTTCCATGCGTGCAACCAACATGCGGTTGGCCTGTACCATGATCCGGGTGTTGCTGGATTTCAGGGAGACTATGACGTTGTCAAAATCAAGTTCCCTGCACAGAGAGAGGTATTCCATGGCAGCCCGGCACATACCTTCCGGAGAGTTGCCATAGGTTTCCAGTATGTGAGGCGGCAGGGAACCGTGGTTCACGCCAATACGCACACATGTTTTGTGTTCCCGACAAATATCAAAAAATTGGGACAACAATTCCTTAACACGGGAGAGATCGCGTGAAAAATTGCCGGGATTGATCCGTACTTTTTCAGCCACACGGGCTGCCTCCATGGCCGTGGATGCCGAAAAATGGACGTCCGCAGCCAAAGGTACGTCAATGCCTTGTGCACGAAGGCGTTCTTTAATCACTGCCAAAGCTTTTACCTGCGCAGGTCCCTGGGTAGTCAGACGGATCAGTTGTGCTCCTTCACGGGCAACCCTTTCACATTGGGCAACAGAAGCTTCTATGTCAAGAGTGTCTGTGTTGCACATGGTTTGTACGGAGACGGGATTGCCGCCTCCAATGGCTAAATTTCCGGCAAATACGGTATGTGTTTTCATGGTCACAAATGTATAAAGACTCCCAGCGTGAAGAGCAATTGATTGGGGTATCCGTAGGTATAAAACTCGTTGCTGTACAAAGCGGGGTTTTCTATCATTGAAAGGGAATAAAGGTAATTTGCCTCTATATGAAATTCAAAGGGATGTAAGGCAAGTGCCAGGCCCGCTCCGGCCTGTATGCCGTAATCCAGATAAATATGATTGCAGTCAAATTCTACGTCAATGCCTTCAGGCTGTTCAGTAGTAAAGTCAACGGCACTCATCCTGTAGCTGCCAAAGCAACCCAGGTTGATCAGGATACGCATCTTCCAGAAGTCTATATGAAATTGGGATGTCAGGGGTACGCGAACCACTTCGTAGATACGTTTCAGATCAGGGGTTTCGTATCCTTGTTGTGTGTATGTCAG
>JAAYYL010000090.1 GCA_012515395.1 Bacteroidales bacterium | reverse complement strand
TTTTCAGACTGTTGGTCTCTTATTTTTTGAAAATATCCGCCCAGCGGTAACGTTTCCGGTTTTTCCAGTCTCCTTTGTGGTATGCATAACTGGCCATCAGGGGCACTACGGTCGTAGCCTCGGCAAAAACCATTTGTTCGTGCACGGTGCTGACCTTGCCCCAGGAAGAAGCTTCCTTCAACGTGGAACTGGAACAGGCCCCGTCCCGGACATCGGCAACGGTGATCTGGATGGCGTATTGATGCATGGGAACTTCCAGACCCTGGCATTCGGCACAAACGACCGTGTCCTGGGCAAAGTTCTTGGGTACGCCGCCGCCTACCATAAACAGCCCGCTCGTTTTGGCTTTGATCTTGATATCGGTTAATTCCCGGAAATCGGCAACCGAATCTATGGTCAAATAGGGTTTCCCTTCTTTTATGCGTTCCTGTTGGTGCAAGACCAGGCCGAATCCGGCACTGCAATCGGAGAAAGCCGGAACAAATATGGGAACGCCGTGTTCGTAACAGGTCTGGATCAGTGAATCCTTCTTTACCGAGTTTTCCTTCAGCCATTTTCCGGTTTCCCACAAAAACTCCCTGGATGAATAGGGGCGCGGTTCCAGACTGTCGGCGATCTTTTTGATGGTCGCATCACAATGCTGGAGTTCCTCTTCATCTATATAGGTATCATAGATTCGGTCTATGTAAACACTGCGCAACATGCCGTCGTCAACAAATGGGGTTCCTTTGTAGTGCTTGAATCCCAGGGCTTCAAAGAAGTCCATGTCTATGATGGAGGCTCCTGTGGAAACAATGCAGTCTATCATGTTGAAACGTACCATATCCACATATACCTGCATGCAACCGCCGGCACTCGAACTGCCGGCCATAGTAAGCCAGTTTGTGCAGTCTTTGTCCCGGATCATCATCTGCAGAATGTCGGCAGCCCTGGCCGTATCGCGTGATGAGAAAGACATATCCCGCATGGAATCAATAATATCTGTTGAATTGATCTTTGTAATGTCAATGTGTTGAATGACATCTTTTAACAGGTCTCTTTTCTTTGAACTCATAACTGTGTCTTTAGATAACGCCTCAAAGGTAAGGCTTTAATTCAAAAAAATGTTAATTTTGGCGGATAATTCATTCCGTAACATTATGCAATTTACACGTTTTATCAATGCCTTCAAGCGTCTGGAAACGCCCTTTTATTTTTACGATCTGGATATTCTTGACCAAACCTTGAGAACCTATACCAGGAATCTCCGAAAGTACGGATATATAGCACATTATGCCATGAAGGCAAATGCCAATCCCCGAATCCTGGAGATCATCCAACGTTCCGGTCTGGGGGCAGATTGTGTAAGCGGGAATGAGGTACAGCTGGCTCTGGATATGGGATTTGATCCGGAAACGGTTGTATTTGCAGGTGTCGGAAAATCAGACAAAGAGATCCGCACTGCATTACAGGGCGGCATTTTTTCTTTTAACTGCGAATCGGTTCCCGAGATCAGGATCATCAACGATCTGGCTGCTCAGATGGGAAAGACCGCACGGATATCGCTCAGGCTGAATCCCAACATAGACGCACATACCAACAAACACATTACCACCGGACGATCCCGTGACAAATTTGGTATCAGTGAATGGATGCTGGATGATGTGTTGCAGGTGTTTTCCGAATGCGGAAATATCAAATTGATAGGCCTTCATTTTCACATTGGCTCACAGGTTACGGATATGAACGTGTTCCAGATGTTATGCGATAAAGTAAATTACTTCCAGCGTTGGTTTGAACAGCGGGACATTCGTCTTGAACATATTAACCTGGGCGGCGGTGTTGCGGTGGATTACAAAAATCCGTTGGAAAACCTCTACAGCCCTTTTGAGACTTATTTTGAAACCATTAACAGAACTCTGGAACTGAGGAAAGGGCAGAAAGTGCATTTTGAGCCGGGAAGGGCCCTGGTGGCTCAATGCGGTTTTTTGATCTCCAGGGTTTTGTATGTAAAAATTGGAAAAGGCAAGAAATTTGCAATATTGGATGCGGGAATGAATGATCTCATCCGCCCGGCATTATACGGAGCCCGGCACGCGGTCTGCAATTTCACATCGGCATCTGAAAAAACAGAGGTGTACGATGTAGTAGGACCGGTTTGTGAATCGGCTGACCGATTTGGATTATCGGTCCGTCTGCCGGAAACATCACGCGGAGATATGGTGGCCATATGTTCGGCCGGAGCTTACGGGCAGGTAATGAGCATGCGTTACAACCAGAGGGAACTGGCACAGGCTTATTATTCCCCGGATTTGTAGGAATTATGTATTTTAAAATATACCCGGATAATCCCCAGGACCGGCTCATTGAACAGACCGTGTCTACGCTTCAAAAGGGCGGTATAGTCATATACCCGACTGACAGCGTATACGGTATGGGATGTTCTGTTGAATACCTGGGGAGTGTTCCTCGTATGGAGAGGATAAAAGGGTATTACACCCCGTCAACCAGATTGTCCTTCCTTTGTTATGACCTTTCTCAATTGTCAACGTATTGCAGACCTATGAGCAACAGCGTTTTCCGGTTGATGAAGAAAAATCTTCCCGGACCCTATACCTTTTTATTACAGGGAAACAGCCAGGTTCCCAAGATGTTCAAAGGGAAAAAGCATACTGTGGGGATCCGTGTGCCGGACAATCCCATTCTGCAACAGATTCTCAGGGAACTGGGAGTCCCCGTTATTTCCACATCACTGCCCTGGGACCCTGCAGAACCGGAATACGGATACGATCCGGACCTGATCAATGAGCGGTTTGGGGAATTGGTGGACATTGTGATAGACGGAGGACCGGGGGGGCAGGACCCCTCGGCAATTATTGATTGTACGGGCCCCGAGCCTTTGGTTATTCGGCAAGGTCCAAAACCATTAATGGATAAATAGTGTTTTTATATGTTTGAGAATCTGACGGAAAGACTGGAACGATCGTTCAAATTGTTGAAGGGTGAAGGAAAGATCACCGAGATTAATGTGGCGGAAACCCTCAAGGATGTGCGCCGGGCTTTGCTCGATGCCGACGTCAGCTATAAGGTGGCCAAAACGTTTTGCGACCAGGTCAAAGAAGAAGCTTTGGGACAGGATGTGCTCAAGGCTGTGCGTCCCGGTCAGATGATGACCAAGATTGTCCACGACCGCCTGGTGGATCTGATGGGAGGAGATGCCATGGGGATCAATGTGAAAGGCAATCCGGGGATCGTGCTGGTCGCGGGACTGCAGGGTTCCGGCAAGACCACCTTCTCGGCAAAACTTGCCCTTCATTTAAAGAAGAAAAAAGGCCTTCGGCCGTTACTGGTTGCGGGGGACATATACCGCCCTGCCGCTATGGAACAGTTACAGGTCCTGGGACAGCAGATTGGCGTTGAAGTACACATAGAAAATGAGAACCGGGATCCGGTAAAAATTGCACGTAACGCTATTGACAAAGCCAAAAAAGAAGGCTTTAGCGTGGTCATCGTAGATACAGCGGGCCGTCTGGCAATTGACGAGTCCATGATGAAGGAAATCACGGCTATCAAAAAAGCGGTCGATCCTACCGAGACCTTGTTTGTGGTGGATTCCATGACCGGTCAGGATGCCGTGGAGACAGCACGTATTTTCCATGAGAGGTTGCAGTATGACGGGGTTGTTTTGACAAAACTGGA
>JAAYYL010000089.1 GCA_012515395.1 Bacteroidales bacterium | reverse complement strand
GTTGACGGACGTCCTGCAACTTATTCCTATTCTAAAGCTGATGAAGTAATCCTGGGCAGCGCACATCCCGATTTCTTTGGCGGGCTCAACACAGATGTCAGCTGGAAAGGATTTACGGTCGCCTTGAGTTTTATATACAAGATCGGAGGTTACACATACAATGCCGTCGGTCGTGACGTGAACGACGACGGTTACTACTGGGAACGTATTATGTCACAGTATTGCTATGATAACCGCTGGACACCTGAAAATAAAACGGCTATGTATCCTCAGCGTATTGCCATTGACATGGAAGATGTGAACCAGAAGAGCAGCCGTCACATGAACAAGGCTGATTTCTTAAGGCTGAAGAACATTTCTGTTTCCTATACCCTGCCCCGCACACTGACCGGTAAGGTTAACGTCCAGAATGCGCGTGTATTCTTCAACGGGAACAATCTCTGGACATTGGCAGCACATAAGGAATACGATCCCGAAGTGAATGAATTCGGATCCAGGGGATGGGAAATCCCGTTGGGCAGAACCTTCACCTTCGGTTTGGAATTTAGTTTTTAATGATAAATGAACAACACTATGAAAAAGATAAATATTTTACTTGCAGCAATTTGCGTTGTTCTGACCGTATCTTGTGAAGGATTTCTGGACGTTAAACCCAGTAATTCTGCCGCCGCTGAAACATCCATAACCACTGCAGCCGATGCCAAAGTGATTATGAATGGTATTATGAGCAAGATGACATCGTACAATTATTATGGTCGTAACTTTTTTATGTACGGAGATGCCAAAGGCGGTGATTTTGCCCTTCGCTCCCAAGGTAGGGGTCTGGACGGGCTGTATACTTTCAACCATTCACCTTCCTCAGGTTCTTATTCGGGTTTCTGGAGCCAGATTTACCATTGCCTGGCCCAGGTAAACAACCTGCTGATCAATATTGACAAAATCGAAGCCGAAGGCAATATGTCAGCCGATCTTGAGAAGTATAAAGGACAAGCCCTTACCCTGCGGGCATTAATGTACTTTGATCTGGTACGTCTTTACGGCAAACCTTATAACATGGATAAAACCGCATTGGGAGTCCCCCTTGTCCTGGAACCGCTCGATGCTTCATCAGAGCCCACAAGGGCTACTGTGGACCAGGTCTATACCCAGATAGTAAAAGACCTGACAGATGCTGCCCCTTTGTTGCAAAAGACAAAAACCAACGGTTACGTGAACTACTACGCCAATATGGCAATCCAGGCACGCGTCAACCTGTATATGGAGAATTACTCCGCTGCCCTGACAGCAGCTGAAACCATCATCAATTCCAACGTATACAGTTTGTACAGCAATGCCGAATGGGTTGGTTCCTGGACTGCTCAATTTAACAAAGAGTCGATCTTTGAACTGGCTATGTTGCAGGGAGAAGGTGACCTGGGAACCTCATCACTTGGATTCTACCTCCGCCGCAGAACCCACGGATCTACATCCGCCATGGGCTGGTTCATGGCCAGTGATTACTGGATTGCAAGAATGGACCAGGATCCCGATGATGTGCGCTGGGGTGTTATGGATTATGACGAATCTTATTTTGACACAGGTGAATACCGTTACGGCTCCTGCTACAAGTACAGTGGAAGCGTTGACTTTGTTGGTGACGGAAAAGGTTCCAGTACAGCAGTGAATGTTAAAATCATTCGTCTTTCGGAAGTTTACCTGATTGCTGCAGAGGCTGCCCTGGAAACAGGGAACAAGGAGAAAGCCGCCACATACCTGAATGCGATCCGCAAACGTTCTCCCAACCTGGAGCCTGCCACTGCTTCCAATGTTACGGTGGACATGATCCTGGATGAAAGAAGCAAAGAACTGTTTGCCGAAGGACATCGTTTCTTTGACATGATCCGTCTGAACAAGACCATTACTTTCAACGATGATTTCATTTATCCTTCCGTGGTGATTACACACCGTGAAAACACCGTTGACCGGTCATTCTATAAAATCATTCTGCCCATTTCCATAGATGAGATGAACGCGAACGAAGCCATTCGTTCACAACAAAATCCGGGCTATTAAGATTGATTTTACCTACGAAAAAAGCTCTCCTTTTGGAGGGCTTTTTTTTGTGGATCCCTTTCCACAAAAACCTTTGTACCGTCATCAGGGACAAGTCCGGTATAAAACATTACAGAAGACTTGGTCATAGGAGTAGGGGTAAAGTCCTGCACCTGTTCAACGCGGATTTTTTCTTTATGGAATTCCAACGCGAGCAAATCCATATCACGTTGCGTACAGCCCGGATGAGAAGAAATAAAATATGGAATTAGTTGCAGCTTGTCTCCTGTCTGTCGGATTTCTTGTCTGAAAACTTCTGCCAGAACTTTGTATAGTTCAAAAGAAGGCTTGTGCATAAATTGCAATACATTGTCCCGTGTGTGCTCAGGCGCTACTTTCAGTCTGCCGGACACATGATATTTCAACAGTTCTTTAAAGTATCGTTTTCCTTCTTCGTTTCTATAGCCTTTCCCATCAAGAAAAAGGTCGTAGCGAATTCCGCTCCCGATGGTTACTTTTTTCACCCCGGGCAAATTTCTTACTGCCTGATACAAGTCAAGTAACGGGGTATGTGAAACATCCAGGTTCCTGCATATTGCAGGATATATACAAGATGTCCGACTGCATGCATCGCAGATTTTCTGATTGATCCCCTGCATCCTGTACATGTTGGCTGTCGGCCCGCCCAAATCCGTGATATGGCCTTTGTATTCCTCCATTTTCATCAAATGTTCCACTTCCCGCAAAACTGATTCGCGGGATCTGGAAGCTATCTGTTTCCCCTGATGAGCCGCTATGGTACAGAAACTGCAACCGCCAAAGCAACCTCTGTGCAAACAAACAGAAAACCGGATCATTTCCAAAGCAGGAATTGCTTTTCCTTTATACCTGGGATGCGCCTGGTATGTAAAAGGCAAATCGTAGACCGAATCGATTTCTTCAGTACTCATAAGCGGAAACGGAGGATTAACCACTACTACCGGACCGTCTTGAGTATCCAGAGGTTCAGCCAGAATAGGAGAATCGGATGTATTAGCCTGTTTCTCAATGATTTTAAAATGTTCAGCAAAAAGTTTCCGGCTTTTTTGGCAGGCAGTATGAGAAGGCAGGTACAGAATTTGTCCGGATGGTTCCGGGATATCATTCTTAGATGCTGCAACATAAGCTATTTGAGGGGTGTTCCGCAGTTCAGCAGCAGTTGCTTTATTTCTAAACATCCTGGCCAATTGGATAATGGGACGTTCTCCCATACCGTATACCAGGTAATCAGCACCCGAATTGACCAGAACGGAAGGCATCAGCGAATCCGACCAATAGTCGTAATGCGTAAGTCGTCTGAGAGATGCTTCTATTCCGCCTATGATCACGGGGACATCCGGATAAAGCTTTTTCAGGATTTTCGTATAAACCGTAACCGCATAGTCAGGCCTCATGCCGGGTCTTCCTTCTGCAGTATAGGCATCGTTGCTTCTAAGACGTTTGGCAGCCGTATAATGATTGACCATGGAATCCATATTGCCGGCAGTCACACCAAAAAACAGGCGGGGTTTGCCCAGCTTCTTAAAATCCCTCAAATCATCCCTCCAATTGGGTTGGGGGACCAATGCCACCCGATATCCCTGTGCTTCCAGGACGCGACCGATAACGGCCGGGCCAAAAGAAGGATGATCCACATAGGCATCCCCTGAAAACAGGATAATGTCCACGTTGGCATATCCCAGTTTATCAAGCTCTTTTTTTGAAGTCGGCAACATAGGGCAAAGGTACGTGAGTTTTTGCTATCTTTGAGAAAAAATAACCTATTATGTTTTCAACCGATATTTACAAACAACGCCGTGAGGTGTTAAAATCAAAATTGAATAAAGGAATAGGCCTTTTTATGGGCAACCATGAAGCTCCCTGTAATTACACGGGAAACACCTATCATTTCCGGCAGGACAGCAATTTTCTGTATTATTTCGGACTGGATGAACCCGATCTGGCAGCAGTTATAGATTTTGAGACAGGCCGTGAAATTCTTTTTGCAGACGATGTCAGCCTGGACGACGTGGTATGGACAGGACCGCTTCCCGGCATGCAGGAAAAAGCAGAAAGAATAGGGGTGGAAGAAACCAAACCACGCGGATCTCTTACTGCTTATGTATCAGGAGAAAAAAAGAAAGGTCGTCCCGTTCATTTTCTGCCACCTTACAGAGGTGACAACATGATAGAATTGATGGATATGCTGGGAATACATCCTTCTCAACAGAAAGAAACGGCATCCGAGGCATTCATACGAGCCGTTGTAAGTATGCGTATGATCAAACAGCCCGAGGAAATCGCACAAATAGACAGGGCTTGTGATTTGGGCTACGCCATGCATTATACGGCTATGAATATGGCCAAACCGGGAATGGTGGAACAAGAACTGGCAGGCATAATGGAAGGAATTGCAGTCAGCGGGGGTTATATGCCATCGTTTCCCATCATTTTAACCCAGAACGGAGAAGTTATGCACGGGCACTCCCACCACCAGGTTCTCACCAAAGGCCGGTTATTGTTGATGGATGCCGGAGCAGAACTGCCCAGTCATTATTGCAGCGATTTCACCCGTACTATTCCTGTAAGCGGAGAATTCACGGGCATTCAGAAAGACCTTTATAACCTGGTACTGGATGCCAACAACCACTGTATTAATATGTGTGCCCCGGGAGTATCCTACAAGGACGTTCACCTGGCTTCGGCTCACATAATTACTGACGGACTGAAACAGCTGGGCCTGATGAAAGGAGATACCGCCGAAGCCGTTGCGTCAGGGGCACATGCCGCTTTCTGGCCAACCGGTCTGGGACACAACATGGGACTTGATGTACACGACATGGAAGATCTTGGGGAACAATTCGTCGGTTACGACCATACCGTTTCCCGCAGTCCCCAGTTCGGCCTCAAATCATTGCGTATGGCCCGCGTTTTGGAACCGGGAAATGTAATGACCGTTGAACCCGGTTTTTATGTCATACCCACTCTTTTGGAAATGTGGAAAGAAGAAGGGCACAACGCTGCATTCATCAATTTTGAAAAATGCGAACCCCTCTATGATTTTGGAGGAATTCGCATTGAAGACGATGTCCTGATTACAAACGAAGGTTACAGGTTGCTGGGCAGCAAACGATTACCCGTTACTGTGGAAGAGATCAAAGAGGTCATGAAGTGATCTTTCCCTGTTAACGAAAAGTCCATTTTGCAGCTATCGTAGGGACTATGTAGAATCCGCGGTAAAACAGATTACTGCTTAATTCTATTTCAGTGCCCAGGCTCAATCCGAAATTATCGTTAACACCGTTGAAAGCATTCAGATTTACCCAAAATTGCGGTTGAGAAAGAAGAATAAAGGTTCCGGATTGCCTCCAGAAATCCAGGAACCCCGCAAAAGTACATTTTCCTCCCGCAAAATCCACACCCCATACAGTCGTAAATTGGTAATTGGACGGTTGGGAAAGTCCCTGAATGTATTTGTACATCAATGATACTGAGATGTTTTTTGTACCGTCTTTGGACGCCAAGGCGTAACTCACCCCCGCCATATATGCATTGTTGAACAAGATCCGGCCCAGTAGTCCGCCGTTGTATTCCAGGTGCAAAGCAACCGGGACATCCCAGAATCTCAAATTACGAGCAATCTCCCAGTAAGCGTAATTCACACCCTGTGGTGTATAAGTCATATCAATGAAAAAGAACGTGTCTCCCCAGGCATCAACATGGAACATTTCGGCCGTACTCATGATGCGGGCATCGCTGCCAAGCGAATCCGGATACAGCCATTGTCCCGTTTTGTAGTGCAATTGCAAATTCTGGGCTGAGGCCCCCTGCATTCCCGCAATAGCAAGAATTGTACACAGAATGATTATTCTACGCATGTCGGGTTTTTCAATCGTTCAGAAAAAGAGTCCTCGGATCTTGATAAAAATCAATAAAATCATCAACAGAAGCGTGTCCGGGATAAGGGGCAAAGATATGGTCGGGCATTTTGTATTCCGGAGCATTACGCCATACCAACAAATAGGTTATGGGAATACCTTCTGCAGCTTTAAGTATGATCTGCGTAAACCATTGAGGATTGCCCAATCCTCCCATACCGCACTCGGTCAGGGCAATCGGCTTGTTATGTTGCTTACCAAGGCGTGAGACCATGGTCAGTTCATTGCGGAGTACTTCTACAAATTCCGGTCCGTCACCGTAAGCATCCAGCCCCAGGATGTCTACATAATCATCACCCGGATATCTTTCCATATAAACCTGCTCGGTCAATCCGCCGTAATTTGGAGAATATGCCATGATCAGGTTGTCCAGTCCGCGGTTTTTCATGTAATCGACCGTCATTTTCCATAAAGAGACGTATTCCTCAGGTGAACAAATCTTCCTGCCCCACCAGAACCAGGAACCGGTATGTTCATGCCAGGGACGGAAAATCACAGGAATCTTTGTCCCGTCTTCCAAAATGAGTGATTCCATAAAAAGGGCGGCCTTTTCCAGCCAGCCGAGGAACATTTCATGATGTGAACCTCCTTCAAGAACCGAAGCAACGACTGTATTATCAGAGGTATCCCAGGCATTGGAAGCAGTAACGGGATTACGTATATGCCAGCTGATGGTTACTATCCCTCCTGCCATGTAATGATCCTTAATGGCCCGGCGCATGACATCGAAAGGTACTCCGTCCAGGTTTTTATCATCGCCCAGTTCAATATGACCCAGATCACAGCCTAATACAGCCGGATGGCTCCCGCACACTTCTTTTACATCTCCCCGGCCCTCTTCATATTCCCAGGAATACCCGTAAAAAGGATAATCTTCCTGTCCGAAAAAGAATTGGTTGTCACCGGCTGCCTGTTGCAACCGATCCATAACAGTATCTGCCTCCGGAGATATGGTCCGGACTTGTTTTTCTGTACAGGCGAACGCTGCGATCGCAAGTACAATCAATGCCAATTGTTTCATAGTCACAAATGTAGAAAAAAGGAGTGTAAAAACCTTGCAATGCCGTCATCATCAACAGAAGGGGCTGTATGTGAAGCTGCAGCCAGGACATTGGGATCATCCGAGTTCCCCATGGCCACACCCACTTGTACGTATTCCAGCATGGGAATGTCATTGCCCCCGTCCCCGAATGCCATAGTCCCTTCCCTGTCCAGGTTAAAATGATTCAGGATTCTTTCAATGCCCGTTCTCTTGCTATTCCCTGTTGGAGTCACATCGGCAAAATGAGGGTGCCAGCGGCTGGATTCGCAATTGGTGAAGACTTCTTTCATCACCTTGTTTTCCAGATTAACATCACCGTAAATATTTACCTGCATGACTTCTTCCTGTACAGTATGCAACGGGCGTACCTGAGGAAGATCCACCCCCAGGAAAACCGACAGATCTTCAACATCCCGGTTGATAAAGTTGATATACACATGATCCCGTGTCATAAGCGAAACGGGAAACGGATCATTATTTTCCAGATACATTACAAGCGCCCGGATATCTTTACTGTCAATATTGGTCTGAAATATTACCGTCCCATCTCCTGCAGCACAGTAACAGCCGTTTTGTGCCACGATCCCGTCAAAATGAATATTGCCCATTTGGGGATTCGAAAAATCCTGAACCAGAACTTTTGGTCTTCCGGTACATAAAAAAGTTTTAATACCTTGGGCCTGGCATGCCTTGATTGCTTTTGCGGCAGATTCAGGCACCGAATGGGTTTTAAAACTGACCAGGGTGCCGTCTATGTCAAAAAAGATGGAATGTATCATAAATAAGCCGCAAAGATATATCTTTGTTTGCATGAAACATAGAATAATTGGCATAACCATACTGCTGCTGCTTAACGGCAGTTTCTTAATGGCACAGGATCCTGTATACTACAGAAGTGTCATACGGGAATTATCCTCAAAAAAATACGAAGGCCGTTCCGACTTTGGAAATGGCGATAAAAAGGCAGCGAAGTTCCTGGTCCGGGAATTTAAAAAAATGGAAGGTATTGAGCCGGCTCTGAAAGACGGATACCTGCAGCCTTTTTCTTACGGGGTAAATGTTTTCCACAAAAAAATGGAAATGAGCATAGACGGTGAAGACCTGGAACCGGGCAGAGATTTTATAGTCCGGGAATTTTCTCCTTCAGTGAAAGGCTCATACGCTTTGGCATACATTGCCGAGGAAGATCACCATCCGGAACGCTTACTGCCCTTATTAGAAACCGGAAAATTCAAAGATTCTTACATAGTCTTAAATTTCAATCTGATTTACAAATACCTGGGAATCGCTCCTGAAGTTCTTTATTCCATGCCTCTGGCAGGATTGATCATGGTACGGGACGGTCAGCCTTCGTTCTTTAAATCCCGTAGCGGAAAAAGGCAACCGATTCCGGTAATCTGGGCAAGCCCCCAATTTCCGAAAAACGCAAAGAAAATAACCGTTCGTTTTGAAAGCCGATGGATAGAGAATTACAGTTCTTCCAACGTGATTGCACGTCTGCCTGGTCTCGGCCGTGAGGATTCATGCATTGTTTTCATAGCCCACTACGATCACTTGGGACATTTCGGCAAAGATGTTTACTATCCGGGAGCCAATGACAATGCTTCCGGAACGGCTTTCCTGCTAACACTGGCAGGTTATTTTGCGAAGCCGGAAAACAGACCGGATCTGACTTACATTTTTATTGCTGCTGCCGCGGAAGAAAACAATTTGCTGGGATCAACCTTTTATACGCAGAACCCGGTTGTCCCGCTGGAAAAAACCCTTCAGGTCATTAACCTGGACATGGTAGCTGACAACGGAGACCGGTTGTTTGTTGAAACGGGCCCGGAAGGAGAAGCTTCCCTCTTGAAGTTCAAGGAACTGAACAACCGATTGAATCTTTTCGGAACCATTGAGCAACATCCCTTGTCCAATGACAGCGACCATTATCCTTTTGCCATGCGGAAAGTACCTGCCTTGTATATCATGGTAGACGGAGATGCCTATTCAGTCTATCACACACCCCTGGACGATTACCATCACATATATACAAACCGTTATTCGGATCTGTTCCGATTGGTCACTGAGTTTGCCAGGATTTTCTGAACATCGGGGATCCAGTTTGTTCCGTTAACCGGCATATAAGTTAACATACCCAAGTCCTGTCCTGCTTTTATATTAGCCGGTCCGTCATCAATAAACAGGATTTCGCCGGGTTTGTCATTTAGAGTGGCCAGTACTTTCTCAAATATGACGGGATCGGGTTTCACGCATTGCATGCGGTAAGAAAGAAAAAGATGGTCAAAGAATTTGTACAAAGAACTGCCGGTCCCGCAAAAATCCGGATTGGCCGCCCAATCCATGATAAATGGATTGGTATTGCTTAACAGGCATACCCGGTATTGTTTTCGTAATACTTTCAGAAAAGAAAGCCTTTCCAAAGGCACTTCGGTAATAATGGACAGCCAAGCCTGCGATGCCTGCTCACATGTAATTGTTTTTCCGCACAAACGGCTTAATTCCGAACAAAAACCGCCGGCATCCAGACGCCCGTCTTCGAGTTCCAAAAAGAATCCTTTTTGTTTGTAACAATCCAGGTATGAAGAGGCGTCTTTCAGTCCCAGGTTTTCAAATGCATTTACAGAACGGTCCCGGTCGATATTGATGATAACTCCCCCCAGATCAAAAAGTACTGTTTTAATCATTATCAAAAACTGTTTTTAGCCACCCTGTAAATCCATCAGGATAGCGGGGGTCATAAGGCCTCCCGTCATCATAAATCATATTGGACCCAACACAGAAAACCGGGAGATGCTGTCCCATTTCGCTGCCTCTTACCTCCATACGCACTATTCCCCCATCTCCGTAGCGAACGTTTTCCAGAACTGTAACCCTTACACGGGCTATTTGCTCCAACAATCCCCTTACCGGGCCCGTAAATATATCATAAGGACATATTTCATCTTTTTTGCCGTGTATGACCCAGATATGTATTCCCTTTTGTTCATACATTTTCATTTCTTCCAAAGAAGGATTGTCAGCAGGAGCTATCAAAAAAGCCCCACGCAACAGGTCAGGACACGCGGCCATGAAACGCCATGTCATATACCCACCGGCTGAAGTACCGCCTATAATCACATGATCCGGATCAATCTTATGCTTTTTAATGACTTCTTTTATCAAGGATTCAATACTGGGAATGTAGACAGACGTTCCCGTGGTTTCATCTTTAGTCATCCAGGTACCTTTGGGCAATTGCCGGTCCCCTGCATTATTGTCAAAATATTCATTTGCCTTGGGAAATAGAATAAATGCCCCTCCCAATTCTTCCTGGTATTCCCTGCCTGCATATACTACAAAATCGGTATACGCCGCACACATCACACCGTTCATCCCGTTTGCCGCTCCGTGAAATACCACTATCAGGGGATATTTTCTATCGGGATCAGCACCGTGAGCAACCGGATCGTAAAGGTAATACTGCATATCCCCAACCTGCGGATCAATTCCCGAAAAAGTATAATGATCCAGTAAACGGATCAGTTCCATATTATCGCCCTTATGAGTCGGCCCTTTTCCGGTAAAATCGTTTTCGGGAGGAAAACGTTTTTCTTCTACATACCGGATTGCGGATTCCCTGTTCCAGGTTATGACGGCCGTCTTATACCTGAAATTTGCATTGAGAGATGGTATAAAGGTAGTGTAAGGCGTACTTTCTGCAACACCTGCAACTATTTGTTCCAGAAGCACTTCCATATCTTCCAGGTATTCCATTCCCAGACGTTCCCGGGATCCTTTTTGCCAGGAATGACCTCCCCATAAAATCAATTCATCTTCTGATATGTTGTTGCCGGGATCACGAATGTATTCCATAAAAGAACGAAAACTCAAACTAAACCTGTCAAAACTGTCGTAATCAAAAAGCCACAGGCCGCCTCCCGATCCCAAAGCATCCCCTGTAAACACAATGTTTTCATTTTTCAGAAAGAACAGGGTGGATCCTTTTGTGTGACCCGGCAATAAAAAAGTTTCTACCATTTTTTGCTCTCCCAAATCCAAAGAGGCACCCGGATCAAAATAGACTGTCCTATCCTGAGGAAAAAGATCACTGTCAGGGGAAAAGTCTGCCCGTGGAAGCCAGAACCCGGCATTAGGATCATTAATAAAAGCAGGCAACATACCCAGGTGATCCCCGTGGTTATGCGTTACCGTTATGATCAGCTGCCTGTTCCCGATCTTATCGTATATAATTTTTCTGAGCCAATCTGCGGGTTTTTCATACCATTCTATCCTGTTGGAAAGATCTATAAGCAACGCCTTTTCTGTTCCAAGGATCAGGTACATATCGGAACAATTGTTCATTCCGTCCTCTTCTCCGTTTTCGCCTTTATGTACTCCGGGAGGATTTTGAGCATTGGCATCCTGTATGTTATACACGTCGTCACCTATACGGGCAATTGTATAAGGGCCGTATTCCTGTTGACCGGACTCCTGTCCATATGCCCGGTTCAAGGCAACATGGACAAAAAAAACTAAAAGCATTAATAAAACCCTTTTCATATAATGGTTGAATTTGGTTCTGAATCAGCAAAAGTAACTTTTTGAATGCATAAATTGCAAAATTCTTAATAAAAACGAATGCACATTTATCTTATATTTGAACTTCTTTAAATCACCCGTTATGAAAAACATTCTCATTTTTATTACGTTATTTACTATTGCCGGTTGTAATCTTGACTTTGGTTCTGACATGCCGTGGGATAAGGGAACCTGGGTGGACCTGACCTGGGATTTTGAAGAAAGCACTACGTATTGGCCAACCAACATCACTTTCAGTCACGACACCGTATCATACGGGATCAACGATAAAGGGTATTTTTATTCGTCATTTTTCTATGCTGCCGAAGAACACGGAGGAACACATTTTGATGCGCCGTTGCATTTTGCTGAAAACGGGCGATCCATTGAACAGATACTCCCGGAAGAGTTTACCGGAGAAGGAGTCTGTGTGGATGTAAGTGAGAATGCATTCATTAACCGGGATTATCTTGCGTCTGTCAATGATTTCAAAAAATGGGAAAAACAATACGGCAGGATTCCGGACAGGGCCATTGTTTTACTAAGAACCGGGTTTGGAAAATTCTGGGGAGATCCTCTTAAATATACAGGAACCCTGAAACAGGGTCCCCAAGGAGTCGCAGAACTGCATTTTCCCGGTTTGGATCCTGAAGCTGCAGAATGGCTTGTTAAAGAGAGAAACATCAAAGCGTTCGGTCTGGATACGCCGAGTATTGACAGGGGACAGTCAACCGAGTTCATGACACACCGTATCCTGTTCAGTCACGATGTGACGGCTTATGAAAACATTGCTCACCTTGAGCTTGTACCTCCACGTGATTTTTACGTAGTGGCGGCTCCCATGAAAATCAAAGGCGACAGCGGCGCGCCGTTGCGTTTGATGGTTTGGATACCGAAGAAGTAATTTTTGTATTTTATAACAGTTCCAGTATCTCGGGATCATTCGGTCTGACCTTTGAAGGCCAGTATCCGATTAAACGCCCCTGCTCGTCTACCAAATATTTGGCAAAATTCCAGCCGGGTGCTTTTTTATTCCAGCCGTTTTGTGCGGGATCTGAAAGCCAACGGAAAACAGCGTTTTGGGCCTTGCCTTTAACCGAAGATTTTTCCATCATTTGAAAAGTTACCCCGTAATTGATTTCGCAAAATTCCAGGATTTCATCATTCGAGCCCGGATCCTGGTTCATAAAATCATTGGAAGGGAATCCCAGAATAACCAATCCCGTTGAATAAGCCTGGTTGAGGGCTTCGAGTTCCGCAAACTGCGGGGTAAAACCGCATTTGGAGGCCGTATTGACCAGGAGTACCTTTTTTCCCCTGAGCTGTTCGAAGGAAAACTCTTCTCCTGTGATGGTTTTAAACGACAATTCATAAAAGTCCTTAGGCGGATCTACGACTTTCCGGTCATTCTGCTTGTTGCTGCCGGTAAATAAAGATATTAGTAAAGCACTCACAATAACAATAGATTTCATTATTTATTTTTTAAAGATTCGCATAACAAAGAGGCCACACAGGCAGACAATTGTTTCTGCCATACCGTCGCACTGGAATAACAAACGATGGGCAATACCCATTCCAGCAATGCCAGTGTGTAAGGAACAAACGTTTTCTCCTCTCTGGCCGAGGATATCGCATATTTTCTCATCTTTTTTGTGAGTGCGATATTCCGTTCCATCACTTGCGGAATCCTGCCTTTCCACGAAACATCAGGTATCTTGTCCAATGAGCACGGCCTTTCATAGAAGTTGACCAGGAGTTCGAGCACCATCAAAAAATCTTCTTCCGATTGCATGGGAAATGATTCTATCATAAAAATGGCTTCCAGACGGGCAAAATCCGACACAACGGACCGGGGCCGGGTCTCGGAAAAATCAATGAGGTATACGTTCATCTCATTATCCAGCAGAATATTCTGCATGTTCAGATCCCCATGGCATATGCACGTATAATAATCCAGGCTCCATTGCCGTCTTTTGGGATATTCTTCCTTAAGAAACCGGTAAGGATTCAAAAAGTCCTCCAGGCTACCGTCTATCCGAAAAGAGACGTCCCGGGCATCTATGCCAAGGATCGACTCGGCTTTTTCAAAAATATCCGGAAAAAAAGTTTTTGTAGGATCATGGTCATCGAAGGGATAGATCTTTTCTTTGACCGGTTGTCCGTACCAGGGTTTTAAAATTTTCAGGAAAATTTTGTCAAACAGCGGCTTCAACGATCCGATATCCATATTATGAAAATACCAGGTCAACCATTTCAATCCGGTATCCTCTCCGCCTATTCCTACAAAATTGTATCGCAATGCGCCTATCTGGCAATGAAAAGCAGTTCCAAGAACCATGGCACTGTTGTTTAGAATATAGGGCATGGCATATTTCCGGCATCGTTCCGCTTCCCTGGATATCAGGGACCTTGCCCCGATCTTCAGCACCGTAGGCCTTAGGACCCTTCCCCTGTCATCGAATGATTTTACATAAAAGGTACTGGCCGAATACCCCCCATGGAGTCTTTTAATCTCCACTTTCTCAGAATCCCGGTATAAGGCCCTGGTAAGGTAATCGTAGTATTTTTCCGTAAGTGTCTCACCGGTGAATATGACCTCGGGTATATACCCGGCTCCCGCTGATACGCCTTGTGAATAAAACAACCAGCACACCGGAGCCCTGAGCATCGCAGAAACATCTCCCGCGGCTATTCCTTCCACGTTTTCCCAGGTAAGCAAGGAACGGCAATACTGCTGAAATGTTTCATGGGGTTGCATCCGGGTTACTCGTTGTAAGAGGAATGTGCCTCCCTGCCATATCCTGCTGTCTCGGCTAAGATAAATAGATAATGCCGGTTTGTCAGGGTCCTGTTCCAGGCATACGGCAGCACAAAGAAAACAACCGTCCACGCAGGATAAATGTGTAGTATATTGTAATATATCAGAGACTTTTACCTTTTGACCATCCTCAACAGATATCTTTACCATAGGAGATTCCCGGACAGACAGTGCCCGGTCAACAAATACAGTTGCCAATGAGGGGTCACCTGCAATCCGGAAATCAGGTGCATAATCCCGGTCGTCAGGAATGAGCCCGGTACAATGGAACAATGTAAAAAAAGATCCTCCGGGAGATCCGCTTCTTAACAAGGTCTCACCAAATGCTCCGGAACCTGCGGCAATAGTCAATGATCCGTAATCCGTTAAAACCGGTTCTTCCCATATCCGGAGACCTGTATCCGGTATTTTTTTTAGAAGTTCCGTCTTCCAGGGAATGTTTTCAGTAAAAACTCTTTCATTCTCTGAAAATGCATTTTCCTTTTCCTCAATGAAAGCTTCGGCTTCCGAAAGCTCATTAAACAGGTTGAACACCAAATCCAATCCGGCTGTCTGGAACACCCGGAACAAATCTTCTGAAAACCCGCATATAGCCAGTTTTCCTCCCTGTGCTCCCAATTCTTTTGATGTTCGCAGTAAAACACGTATACCACTGCTGGATAGGTAAGAACATTCCGAAAAATCGATCACTAAACTACGTTGCAGGGAAGTAACCTCCCGGACAGTCTGATCGAAAGAAGCACTATGAACCGTATCCAGTCTTCCACGGGGCCGGATAGAATGAAAGGATGAATACTGCTGTTTGATAATTTCAAACATATTGCAAGTTAAGTAAAAATCTTTCTATATTTGATTATCTTATCTGACAAATACTTATGAAGTTCATAGGCGGTTTCTTCCTTACGGTGATAATGCTCTCTTGTATCCCTATAAACGCACAATACATCCGGACTCCTGACCCGGGATTAAAGCACAGCGAAAAAACCTTCGGTAATAAAATGATCCGCGGAACCGGTTATTCCCTGGGGTACAACGCAGTAATTATGACTGCCCTTGTCTTATCCCCAGAATACATAAGTCAATGGGACAGAAAAGAGGCGTTTACTGCGACTGCTATGAGGGAGCAATACAAAAAGACTTTTACAACAGCTCCCGTTAAGGATAATGATCTGGCAGTCATTAATTACATTGGTCATCCCTACCAGGGAAGCTTCTACTTCAATGCCACCCGGTCACAAGGAGCAAGGTTCTGGCAGGCTTCTCTTTTCACCATCCTACAATCCGCGCTTTGGGAATATGTATGGGAAGGCGGGCTGGAACAACCCAGCATCCAGGATCTGATAATCACTCCGTTGGGAGGCATCTTGCTGGGGGAATTAAGCCATCGGGCAACACTGGCCATGAGAAAAAACGGCTTTCAATGGTACGAGATCATCGCAACCTGCATAATCAACCCGGCTTTTGCGATCAACAACGGATTTAAACGTCCAGCCTTCTGCGGTAATTGAAAGCGATGGCTATGATAAAGCATACCAGCCCAAAAAGAACCATCATGCCGCTTTCGGGCAAAATAGCTTTTACTCCGGCATCCTTCATAAAGACTTCCAGGAAGCCGGAAAGGCCCCAGTGCATGGGAGAAAACATTCCTATCATACGCAATGTATCGGACATAATGAAAGTCGGTATCCAGATCCCTCCGATGGCAGCCATAATAACTATGGATATGGCCCCGAACACTGCCGATTGATGGAAGTTTTCGGCTATGTTTCCTATAGCTATGCCGTATCCGATCGCAGCCAGTGCAGCAGACAGTCCCAAGATGATCAGAGCCAACGGAGAACTGCCCAAATTAAGTGATTCAGTTCCAAAAAGCGGTAAAACAAACACACCTATTAGCAACATCAGTCCAAACTGCATAAGGGAAACCAATGTAAACACGATCGCTTTGCTCAACAAATATTCTGTATAGGAACAGGGCATTGTCAACAACCGGGAAAAACTGCCATCCTGCCTTTCCCGGATAATACTCCCGGAAAGGGATATGACAATAAAAAATATGGCAAAAAGAGACCACGCCGGCACATTATGCTGCACCGGATTGGGAACCATATCTTTTCCTTCCAGCTGTGCATCCCGTATGTCAATATATACCTGCTGACCTGCAAAACCGGCGGTGGATATGGGAATAGGACTTATTTCGTTCACCTGCCGGGTGATTTCTTTCATTATATAATCAAATTCAATTTTTTGCGTCTTCTCTTTTAACGTACTCATAATAGTCGTATAAAAGGACGCTTTGGTCGTCGGATCCACATAGATAACAAAACCGACACTGTCCATGGCCGGCAATTCCACAGCACCACTAAATGTGGCCAATACATACCTGGCCACGTTCTTTTGAATGTTTTCCGTTGTGTTTTCCGGAATAAATATTCCAAGGGTATACCGGCTGGATGCAATTTCTTTTTCGATTTGCTGCAAAGTGGGAACCTTTCCTTCAATTTGCCTTTCAATCTTGAAAACCCCGGACGCTTCAAGTTCTTTGTCAATGGCTTTGCCGAGTTCACCTTTGTCGTTATTGATCAGTATAAGGGGAACCGAGGCGTCGGTGATGGCCCTGAATGTACTCTCCTGAAGCAACGTCATCAGGATCACCAGAACAACCGGCATCAGGAACATCAGCAGCAACCCGGCCAGATCCCTTTTCAATAACAGGTAATCTTTATATAGCAGGTACCTGAATTTTTTCATTGGTTATCCCTCATTCTTTTTCCGGTAAGCAACAGGTACATTGATTCCATGCTGTCACAAGATGTGTATATATTCCTGAGATCTGAAGGATGTCCCTGGCAAATAATTGCTCCGTTATCCATAAACGCCACCTCTGTACATATCTGTTCTGCCTCTTCCAGATAGTGGGATATGAAAAGAACAGTGGTTCCGGAACGGTTAATTTCCACCAATTTTTCCAATATCAGTCTCCTTGACTGGGCATCCACCCCTACAGTAGGTTCATCCAGGATCAGTATTTTGGGAGCATGAAGCAAACCGGCAATCAAATTAACACGACGTTTCATTCCGCCGGAGAAGCGGTTGATATACGAATTACGGCTTGCGGACAAATCAAAAAGGCCCAGGAGTTCGTCAATCCTTTTTTCCAACAATTCTTTTCTTATCCCGTACAATCCTCCCAGAATTTTCAGATTTTCATACGCAGTCATGGTAGGAAATAATGCAATATCCTGGGGCACAAGCCCAAACAGGGGTTTTACGGGGTTCATCCCGTTCGCCAGGGAGTGTCCGTCCACAATCACTTCACCGCTATCGTATTTGCGAAGACCGCAAATAATGTTGATCGCAGTGGTTTTTCCCGCCCCGTTTGGGGCCAGAAGACCAAAGAGCGAACCATAAGGGATCTTGAGCGACAACCCGTTGAGTGTGGGGTGATCTTTGCCTTTGTAGGTTTTATTCAGATCCCTTGTTTCTATGGCGTATGTATCACCCACGCTTTATTGAATTTTCCAGTTTCCTGAAGACCTCTGTTTCCCTGGCAGAAATAACTTCCAGCTTATCAGCAATATCATTGTAAGAAAGAATGATCCCTTCACGTTTTTTGAAAAACCTGGCCGCATGATAGGAAAAATCCCTCCATAAATCCCCGACTTCTGTCAATTCCATGGACAATTGATTCCACTCGGGTTTGTTTAAAAACTCCGATGCTTCCTGTAAAAAAGCAGCATACATAAACCGGAATCCCGCCCCGCCGGTACCTATCTCTTCAAGCATCCTGATAACCTGAGCCAGATTCATTGCAGCACCGCGTTCTCCGTAGAGTCTTTCCCACTTGCGCATTCTTTTTGCCAGGTAAGCGATCCCTTTTGCTCCAAACATGTTGAAAGGAATTCCTAACATCCCGGAACAAGTCTTGAGTGTTGCTTTATAAAGCATATCGGCAGTCAACGGTTTGTAATGTTCCGTACTTTTTATGTAATACATTCGTCCTTCCGGAGGACTTGTCCCCTGGGCAAAACGGACTTTCTTGAGATTCTCGGCGGAAAGACGGTTTTTGTTCATCCCTATGGGATCCGAAACAATATATTCATCCCCCTCTTTACCAATTACACAAAGGTTATGGGCGTTGAAATGCATCCGGTATTCCTTCGGAAAATACGACAAATGGTATACCCCTACCCTTAAGCCTACAGGTATCCCCTGTGCAAGCACTTCATCCAGTTTGGCCATGGCTTTGTCCGGATCTTTGAATTTATGCCACTGCACTTCAATCCCCAAAGCACGCGTTACCCTTGTAAAAATACTACCCGGGAAGTACCTGAAAGAAGTCAGGGCCATCCCGTGCAATCTGTAGAAAGGCATGTGGGAGAAAAAAATACCGGACCCCAGTCCCAGAACCATGGGTTCACTGAGTTTAATCCCGTAAAAATTCAGTAAATTTCTCACAACACCGTTTTCGCAATGGGCGGCGTGCCTGTGTTCAAAATTGATTTCCATATTTAATCGATAGAGGTAAGTTCTTCAACACTTATATTCATGGCATCCGCAATATGGGAAAGATCCTCGGCTTTAATGGAAGCAAAGTGTTTGGGTTTACAGAGTTTATTTATTTTTCTTTTTGATAAACCGGTATAATCTGCCAGGATCCGTGGTGTCATCAGTAAGCGGATCATATGATACATTATGGGACTGTATTTGCCGGCAATGACTTCTTTACGAATTTCCTGTGCTTCTTCGCTTTTATTACTCCATGAAAATTTAATGGCTTCATTTTTTGGAGCCCATCCGGCACTGGGAATTTCCCGGTATTTTCCATCGTCATCCAGCGCATACGTTCGATCTCTTAATAAAACATCTCCGTCCGGTTGCAGAAACTCGTCATCTTGTGGAACGTCCTTGACTTTCATGGTTCGAATATTTAGTTGCAAATATACTATTTTTTCAACCCTGACTTTACAGTAAACCCTCAATATTTACATTACTGAAAACATAGGTGGTAACGTAACCTGATCTTTCGTGAACTACTACTTCTTTGAGTGCATATTTAGAACTGTCAAAACACAGATCTATACTGACAAAAGAATTCTCTGATTCTTTTTTTGCATTCTTTATCGTTACACAATGACCTTTTTCATTCAGCTTGTAGTTCAATTCGTAATTTGTCCCCAACTCCTTTAAAAAGCCTTTCATACAGATGTTCATTATCTGGGCCATTTCCGCCATCGCATTTTTCTGGCCTTTAAAGGCATAGACTGTTGTTTTTTCTTCCGTAATGATCTCGACTTCCTTTTCTTTGACCACAATACTCATAACACGGGGTGTTTCGTAGTCAAACCGGATCTCTTTGTTTTTTTCATACCTGAAAGTCCCCGTTGATACAATTTTTACATCAAGCGAGATGACTTCTTTTGTCTGCGTGAAAGATCCCGATAACATTTCTATTTGGGAAGAGATACTTGCCAGTTGACTGTAGAAATCTTTGTCCTGGGCCGTTGTTTTACCAATTGGCAAAATAAATAGTATGACCGGCAATAATAAAAGAATTTTTCTCATTTCAAATCTCTTTTAAAAAGGCTTGCAATTTAAGAACGGTTAATGATCCGTGCTTCATTTCCGCTCTTATTTTTTTACTTTCATTGACATTTTCCCACAAGATCCTCAGGAATATTTTATCAGGATTTTCAGGATCTGCCATCCCTGTAAATTTACAGAAATCTATCTCATGATATCGTAATTCCAATCCCAAAAAAAGTTCCATACACCTTCTCACCAGGAACAACGAACAGACGCCGGGTAAGACCGGTTTGCCGGGAAAATGCCCCAAAAAAACAGGGTTAGTGCCATTTATTCCCGCAATGGCAGTAAGCGTGTTTTCACATTCTTTATTTATTGATTCAATATAGAAGAGATCCTTCAACATTATCCGGTTGTTTAATCAATACGCTCAATCTTAATCGGGGATGATCAATTTGTATGGTTTTAGGAAAACCTCCTTCGTAGTCTTTCGCAGTGATCAATGTTTTTAATGGTCCGTGACCGGTTTCCAGCATCCGGATATTTCCGTTTTCATTTATTTCAAAATTTGTTTTTTTTAAGATTTGCGGGGAAAATAAAATTGAAAAATCACTCCACAACAGATCCAGTGCCCTTTCCCGGTCCAGGAAATCTACCACATACAATATCCGGTATTCATCGGATGTTCCTTCCAAATCGAATAGGGACATGCCGATGTGTGACGTTAATATAAATCGCTGATTCCCTGATTTGTTCCTATTTACCAACAACCATCCTTCTACATTATTCTTTCCGTAAATCAGTTGAAAGTCATACATTTTCATACCTTCAGATGTGTCCAGTAAGGGGCTTACATTTTCCGGGGGAATTTTTCCTGTAGTGCCGCAGGCAGCAAATAAAAAGACCAATACCGCCAATGCAAATATTCTCATCCTGCCAATCCCTTAATGATTATTACCTTCAATTCTCCTTCCGCTATTAGCCGGCTGTAACAATAAGTTTTTACCCTTAAAACAGAAAATCCCGTGAATTTATGTATCTCTTTTATACCTGTTATTATTTTGTCACCGGCATGAACCGGGGTATAAAAATGATATTCGTTCACAGACCCCACAAAACCGGGAACGATTTCTCCGCCCTGTTCCATAGCTTCCACTCCCGCAGCAAGTGCCACAGACTGGGCACTATGTTCAATAATACCTTCTTCCAAGAAAAGGCCTCCCCGGCAAAAAAAAGAATCAGCAACCGGAGTGTACCCGGAATAAGAAGCCTCGCCATCCCTGCCGTAATAAGAATCTATTAGAAAAACCGGGGGACGGTGAGGTATGTATTTATACAACGAACTTCCCGATATTAAAACGTTTTCAGGTTTTTTCACAGCATACGAAGATAGGAATTATTCTTATTACAAAAATTTTGTTCTTCATTCCAGTCTTTTCTTTTCTGACAATGAGAAAGTTATGTTTTTCACTAAGACGAAGCTTTGTTCATTACAAAAATTTTCTATGCAAAATGGTTGTTTTTTTGAGTGTTTTTACGTTATATTTACATGATGCATACTCTTAAAAGTTCAGAAATAGAAGTCAATCCGATCATTACAAAGGCGAGAATCTAAC
>JAAYYL010000010.1 GCA_012515395.1 Bacteroidales bacterium | reverse complement strand
TTCCTTTGCTGGATTTTGGCCCATGCCTTTAAGTCTCCCCGCATATAAAACGGATGTTGCGGAACATATGCTTCCTCGTAGATATACACCGTTGCTTTACTCGCCCTGGACGCTTCCAGGTCTACCGGAATATAACGTTGTCCCCCTGCCAGTGCAAATTTGATGTCTCCCCCGAAAGACCATATGTTTTTTGCCGAAGGGTTTTTGGTGATTTCAAATTCTTTGCCTATCAACAAATTGGATACAAAATTACCATTATACCTGGTATTTCTCAAAATGTTGTCAATGCTTCTGAACTTACTTTCAAACACAGAAGCCGTAACCATATAATACCAACCTTGTGAGAGAAAACGTTCCAGGGTGAGTTCCAATCCATAATTGTAACCGGTTCCGTCACTTACATATACCCTGCCGTATTTATCAAATTGCATACCTCCAAGATTGATCACCGAATAATACGGTTCATAAAGATCCACAGGAATGTTGTACAGGTATTGATAATATACTTCGGCTTTCAATCGTGTTGCCGGGGCAAGTCGCCACTGATACCCCAAAACCAGGTGATGGGCCCTTGTCATGTCCAAATATTTGTTAGGATAAATCTTGCTGTCTACAGCCTGTGAAAACAATTTGGTCATATAAATTTCCAAACCCTGGTATTGACTGTGCAAACCGTATCCAAAAGTCAGTTCGTGCTTATCCTTGAATTTCCATGAAACCCCCACCCGGGGATCGATGTTCCAGGTTTGGTTGAGTATCAGGAACTGCGCATTTACACCGGCATCCAGTGTCAATTTTGCGGTAGCTCTGTAAGACAATTCAGAAAAACCCTGTAATTGAAAAGTATACCCGACTTCGTTCACGTCTTTGGGGTACGTTGTCTGTGAATAATCATTGGATATAAACTTGTAAGCCAGTCTTTTACCTGTTACGCCCGAACGCAGGGAGAGCCTACTCCCCAGTTTCGCGTTGTGAACGGCCTGTATGCTTTGAAATTCCCTCATCAGCAAGGCATCCTGACTCCGTTCCTTTTGAAGAGAAGCGGGATTCAGGGAATCGATTTGTGCCGAGAAGGAAGACAGCGAACTGGCCAGGGAAACGTTTAATGACTGGTTGTGCCCAAGCGTTTTCTTGTATTGTACACCTACCACGCCCATTCCGGACTGTGTGGCAATATCATCACCGTAATTGTAAAAATCGGATTCTCCGTTTACAATACTCACGTTTCCTAAACCACCTATGGCAAACAGTGAAAATGTTCCGCTTTTGGGTGTGGGGATATTTACTTTAGCCGTGAAGTCCTGGTAGCGCGGAACCGCAGATCCGGTGCCGAATTCAAAACCCAGATATGCCAGTGCATCCAGAAAAGAATACCTGTAAGAAGCTAAATATGAAGCCTTTAGTTTTTTTGAAATAGGGCCTTCCACCCCGAATTCCATACCGTTAATCCCCAATTGCCCGGTAAATTCGTGTACATCGTAATTACCTTCACGCAAATGGATGTCAAAGACACCCGAATACGCATTTGTGTATTCCGCCGGAAAGGCACTTGTATAAAAATCCGAGTTTGACAAAGTGTTCACATTCAACATACTGATAGCCCCGCCCGTAGCTCCTCCGTCAGCAAAATGGTTGGGATTGTATATATCTACGCCTTCCATACGCCATAACAAACCAAAAGGCGAATTCCCCCGAACCACTATATCGTTGCTCGAATCGTTGGGTGTGCCAACACCGGCGAAATTTTGTGCCATTCTTGAAATATCATTCATGGCCCCGGCATATCTTTCTGCATCGGCAACGGAAAAAGTCCTTCCGGAAACCGATGCCATTTCATTCACCGGACGCAGTTTGTCCCTTTCTGCAGTAATCACCAATTCCTCAACAGTCAGCACATCTTCTCTCATTTTTACATTCAGGACCAGCTCTTTTCCGGAATTCAATGCAATATTCTCCATGTAAATGGTTTCCATTCCTATGCTTGAAAAAAGCACAGTTATTCTTCCCACAGGAACATTCGGAACATTGTAATATCCGTCAATATCACTATAGGTGGTAAGGTAGCCGCTGTTATTTACAACTACGGCAACTCCCACAAGGGGCTGGCCCGAGACTTGATCCACTACCCTTCCTTTTACGGTTTGTACCATCTGCTGCTGGGCAGAAGTCTGTACAAACATCATAATAAAGGTGAGCCACAAAAGGAATCGTTTCACAATAAATGTTAAATTTTTATATATACAAATTGACAAAAGTAGCACATTTTTTTAGTCCTCCATTCAGCATTTTCAGAAGAATTTTGTATCTTTTATTTAAATAGAGAATACTTTTTGATTTACTATCAGCGCTTTGCTGATTTTTATCGTCCCAAATACAGCAGTAAAACAGAAATATCTGCAGGAGAGACGCCCGGGATCCTGGAAGCTTGACCTATAGTCTTTGGTCTTATTCGCAACAGCTTTTGTCTGGACTCGGTAGACAATGAGTTTATTGTGCTATAATCAAATTTATCAGGGATTGTTACGGAATCCAGTCTAAGTATTTTTTGAGCAAAAGCGGCTTCTCTTTCTATATATCCCTTGTACTTAATCGCAATTTCTACAGATTCGTATATTTCTTCAGAAAAAGGATCCGAATCACAAAGTGTTCCACGTGGAACAAATTCCCTGATTGAATTCCAAGACACTTGTGGACGAGACAGCAACTCGGAAAACTTCTTTTTTGTTTCTATTGGAGTAGTATTTCCCTTTTTTAATATTGAGTTTGCATCTTCCGGCTTAATTGAGTTTTGTTCCAGCCATTGAAGCAATGCATCTCTCTTTTCAATTTTCTCTGAAAATTTTTCGTATCTTGATTTATCTGCAAGACCCAATTCGTAACCCAAAGAAGTCAACCTTTCATCAGCATTGTCCTGTCTCAACAATATTCGATGTTCAGCTCTTGAAGTAAACATCCTGTAAGGTTCATCCACTCCTTTTGTTATCAAATCATCAATTAGAACCCCAATATATGCCTGATCCCTTTTTAGTATTATCGGATCCATACCGTTAAGTTTACGGTGCGCATTAATACCGGCCATGATTCCTTGTGCTGCTGCTTCCTCATATCCTGTTGTCCCGTTTATCTGACCTGCAAAATATAAAAAAGGAATTCTTTTTACTTCCAGAGAATGCAATAATTGTGTAGGAGGAAAGTAATCGTATTCAATTGCATAAGCAGGCCGATAAAAAACAGCGTTCTCGAAACCGCAGATTCTTCTAAACGCCTGATATTGAATATCTATTGGCAAAGAAGATGAAAATCCCTGCAAATAGTATTCATGGGTGTTCCATCCCTCAGGTTCCAAAAATAGCGGGTGTTGTTCTTTTCCTTCAAAGGTTTTCAACTTATCTTCTATACTTGGACAATACCTGGGACCCTTGCCTCCTATTCTTCCTGCAAAAAGCGGAGAATCATTAAAGCCTTCTTTTAACTTCTCGTGTACTGCGGAATTAGTATAAATTATATAACAAGGCTTTTGCGTTCCGCATTTTTGGATTGCCGACGGTTCTTCCAGAAAAGTGAATTTTTTTGGACTCGGATCACCCGGTTGTAAATCGAGTTTTGAGAAATCTACGGTTCGTCCATCTATTCTCGGAGGTGTTCCCGTCTTCATTCTTTCTACCTCTATTCCCCTATCTTTTAATTGTTTACTTAAACCAATCGCCGGCGGTTCACCCATCCGTCCGGCAGGAGATGATTTCCATCCAATAAATATTTCTCCGTTTAAAAACGTTCCGTTTGTAAGTATGACAGCACCTGCGAAAAAATCCTGGCCGAATTCTGTTTTAATACCGCAAACCCTCTCTCCGTCAAAGAGTAATGCTACTACCTGATCCTGCCACATGTAAAGGCCCGGAGTGTTCTCAAGCACATGCCTCCATTCTGCGGAAAATTGCATTCTGTCACATTGTGCCCTGGGACTCCACATGGCAGGTCCTTTCGACTTGTTTAACATTCGAAATTGTATGGTGCTTCTGTCGGTTACAAGTCCTATCGCGCCCCCCATTGCGTCTATTTCTCTGATTATCTGACCCTTCGCTATGCCCCCCATTGCCGGATTACAGGACATGTGTGCCATTTTTGTCATATCCATGGTTACCAGCAGTGTTTTTGATCCGAGTTTTGCAGCCGCATAGGCAGCTTCACACCCTGCATGTCCCGCTCCTACAACAATTATGTCGTATTCAAATTTCATTTTCCCTCCTTTCTGTGAATAATCTCAAAGCAGCATCTTCCGCTTTTCTCATTTCTGTCTGCTGCTCTTTTGTGGAATCATCTTTTCCCGTTAAATGCAATATTCCGTGTATAATTACTCTTAATATTTCGTTTTTAAAAGTTTGTACGTACTTTTTTGCGTTTAACCGAACCGTTTCTACATCTATGAAGATGTCTCCGTCTATTTTTGTGCTTTTCGCCTCTGTATATGGAAACGTAATTACGTCAGTGTAATAATCGTGCTTGAGGTACTTTTTGTTTATTTCCAACAAATACTCTGAATCACAGAAAATTATATTGATGTCTCCTGTTTTTTTCCCGTAACTGTCTAATACTGTCCTTATCCAGGATTTTATGGCACGTCTGTTGCTTAATTTAAAATCAGTATTGTAAATGTGAAAAAGTATCATAATTTTGTTTTGTACAGCGGCAAAAGTACGAAATTGTTTATTAAAATATTTTGTTTACATTTGCAAGCCTTGATGGGCCATTAGCTCAGTTGGCTAGAGCGCTTGCATGGCATGCACGAGGTCGTCGGTTCGATTCCGACATGGTCCACAAATTAACGTTTAATTACAATGAAAACTAAGAAAAGTCCTAAGGCGAATCTTGAAAACAAAAGAGTACTTTTTATTGAAATCGGATTGATTTTCGCCCTGCTTGTAGTCCTGGCTGCTTTCGAGTATAAAACTTACGACAAAGACGTAAGTATGCTTACTTCCGATATTCAGCAGGTTATTGAGGAAGAACAGATCCCAATTACCATGGAGACACCTCCCCCGCCCCCTGAAATGCCGAAAGCACCCGTCCTTTCAGATGCCATTGAGATCGTTGATGACGACATTACCATTGAAGAGGATATTTTCATTGAAACCGAAGACGATGCCAGTTTTGCAGTAGAAATTCGTGATTACATTGAATATTCAGAGGAGGAAGACGTTGAAGAAGAAGAAATTCCCCTTGCCATTGTTGAAGAAAAGCCTTCATTTATGGGTGGAGATGAAAACACTTTCACAAAATGGGTTTTTGAACGTATAGTTTATCCCGAAGTAGCTAAAGAAAACGGAGTTCAGGGACGCGTGGTTCTTAGCTTTATTGTAGATGCTGACGGATATGTCAAAAATGTTACTGTTTTACGTGGTGTTGATCCTTCCATAGACAAAGAAGCCGTACGCGTTGTTTCTTCTTCACCCAGATGGAAACCGGGAAGACAACGTGACAAAGCCGTAAGGGTTCGTTACAACTTCCCCCTGAACTTCCAGCTCAGGTAATTGCCGGTCACACGCATTCAAAGATAAAGCGCTCCTGTATTACGAGCGCTTTTTTTACACTATATGACATTGGATAACACTAGAGACAGAGCCGTTTTTGTTGGCGTTCAAACTCCCGGAATTGATTCCGGGGTTTTTAACGAATACCTGGACGAACTGGAATTTTTGGCAGAAACCGCAGGTGTTGATGCCGGAGGGCGCTTCATCCAACGCTTGGAAAAACCGCTTACCGGCACATACCTGGGAAGCGGGAAACTGGAAGAATTGGCCGCTTACATTAAAGCAGAAGAAATTTCCGTTGCCATATTTGATGATGAACTATCCCCTTCTCAACTTCGCAACCTTGAAAGGACGCTTTCCTGCAAGGTTCTTGACAGAACCAATCTTATTCTGGATATTTTTGCCCAGCGTGCAAAAACTGCCTATGCAAAAACCCAGGTTGAATTAGCTCAGTATCAATATCTTTTACCTCGTCTGACAAGGATGTGGACACACCTTGAGCGTCAACGCGGCGGTATTGGTATGCGAGGTCCCGGTGAATCACAGCTTGAGACCGACCGCCGTATCATTCTTGATAAAATTTCCGGACTTAAAGAAAAACTTAAAAAAATTGACCGGCAGATGATTTCTCAGCGTGGAAATCGCGGCTCTTTGGTAAGAATGGCATTAGTCGGTTATACAAACGTTGGTAAAAGCACCCTTCTAAACCTGTTGGCCAAAACCGATGTGTTTGCCGAGAATAAGCTTTTTGCAACATTGGATACCACTGTTAGAAAAGTGGTTGTAGACAATATTCCGTTCCTTTTAAGCGATACTGTAGGCTTCATTCGCAAACTCCCCACGCAGCTTGTTGAATCTTTTAAAAGCACGCTTGATGAAGTGCGTGAAAGTGATGTGCTGATTCATGTAGTTGACATATCTCATCCCAATTTTGAAGAAATGATGCATGTTGTAAATCAGACATTACAGGAGATCGGCTGCGCAAACAAGCCTGTATACCTTGTATTCAACAAAATTGACGCCTACCGGGAAAGGGAAACGGAAGATGGTCCTGTGGGTCTGAATGACCTTAAAAACACCTGGATCTCAAAAATCCACATTCCATGTATTTTTATTTCCGCAAAGGAAAAGATCAACATTGACAAGCTACGTAAAGACCTTTACGGTATGGCCGCTGAAGTGCAGTCAGGACGTTATCCGTTCGGTACATTTCTTTGGTAGCTGTCGTTACCTTGACTTTTTAATATTCTGATATTGAGCTTTTTAAATATCCAATTGGCATATTTTTTGCATGTTTTCAATTAGAGACAATATTGTCCTAATCAAAGCTCTAATGCCATGAAGACTAAGAAAAGCCCTAAAGCAGATCTTGAGAACAAAAGAGTTCTTTTTATTGAGATCGGCCTGGTGATTGCTCTTTCTATCGTTCTTGGAGCTTTTGAATACAAGACATACGATAGAAATGTCAGTATGATCACTGCCGATATTCAGCAAATCATTGAAGAAGAACAGATTCCCATCACTATGGAAACACCGCCCCCGCCTCCTGAAGCACCTAAAACACCTGTTCTTTCGGATGCTATTGAGATCGTAGATGACGACATAGTCATTGAAGAAGACATCTTCATTGAAACCGAGGACGATGCTTCCTTTGCCGTTGAGATACGAGATTATATCGAATACGAAGAAGAAGAAGCTGTTGAAGAAGAGGAAATACCCCTGGCCATTGTAGAAGAAAAACCTTCTTTCATGGGTGGGGATGAGAACACGTTTACAAAATGGGTACACGAAAGGATTATCTATCCTGAAGTAGCCAAGGAAAACGGTGTTCAGGGACGTGTGGTTCTTACTTTCATTGTAGATGCAGACGGATACGTCAAAAATGTAACCGTATTGCGAGGTGTTGATCCTTCCATAGACAAAGAGGCTGTCCGGGTTGTTTCTTCTTCACCCAGATGGAAACCGGGAAGACAACGGGATCGGAATGTAAGAGTACGTTACAATTTCCCTCTGAACTTTCAGCTTAGATAAGAGAAACCACTTCAGTAGGTTCCTCCAGGAATCCGTTGTGTCCTGAATTTTTAAGGAACAATGTTTTTGCATTGGTAAAGATTGAGGCCGTTTCTTGTGCCTTTTCCACGGAAATATAGTGATCCTGCATGCCAAAAATAAAATGCAGGGGAACGGACATCGTTTTTAGAAAGTCCGCATAAGACGGTCTTTCTTTCATTCCTTTCAGGCTGGCTTCTATTCCCTCCGGGTCATGTACCCGGGACATAAAAATTGTATTTTCTATAACGGAAGCCATCCTTACCCTGTTTTCCGGAGCATACATCAAGGGAATGTCCCGGGCAGCCACTTCTTCCAATTTGCCTTTCCTTATAAGGTCAATATCCCTGTCCCTGTCCACTTTCTTTTCACTGCTGTCAGGAAATGGAAGTGAATGCATTAACAGGAGTTTCTTTACCATTTGCGGGTATTTCATGCAAAAAGCCTGGGCAACATATCCTCCCATGGAATGACCTGCCATCATGATATCGGTGATCTTTTCTTTTTGCAGGTACTCAAATATTACATCAGCCTGCTTCTCCATATGGTTTACGGCAAATGTACCACTCAGTCCGTGTCCCGGGAGATCGGGTGCTATGGTACGAAACGAATCTTCAAGCAAAACCCGGAACGAATCCCATATTTCGTGAGTTTCCAGGTACCCGTGAAGCAGCACCAGGGGCATTTTTCCCGTCTTTGTATCAGAAACAAGCACAGGGATTTGTTCAATCATGTAAAACGCGTTCATATTGATTTTTTTATAATTTTGCATTAATCTATGCCGGTAATTAACTATAAGCGTCTTTCCGGGATTATAACGGCTTCTGCTGTCGTTATCCTTGCATTGTACGGATGTAGCGGCAATCCTGCCAAATTCGTAGAGAACGCTTTTGTGGGTACGTGGCAAATTGATACCTCCAGAGTCAGCGTTTCCGTTTCCGTAGATGCAGGAGAAACATCTGACCTTCAGGTTTTTTTGCCTTTCATAACCGATAACTATCAAAACATCCGCCTGTTGCTCAAAGAACCGGCAACCATCAACGTGGCACAGTCTTCCGTTGAAGATCCCTATACCGGTATTTATTCACTGGTCTTTTCTTCCGGGGATGTATACACAAGTTCCTACAAATTGGTTCGTAATATTTTATTTCTCAATCTTTCTGATAAATCCGGCAATAGTTTCACCATACCCTGCCAGGCAGACGGCAATACATTACAGATTCTTTATTCCACGCCATACATGAAAGCCCTTATAAGGGACTACATCGAAGAATTCTATCCGGAACAGGCCCAAACTTTTCTAACTGTGCTTTCTTCCATCACCGTTACTCTTGAAGGTCTGAGTGTTTACAATACAAGAACTCGCGGTTCAGGCGGGCAATATGTGCAACCGTGATTTTTTTGGGACATTCCATCTGACACGTTCCAATATTTGTACAGGAACCAAAACCCAATTCATCCATTTTCAGCACCATGGCCCTTGCCCGGCGAGAAGCCTCCGGTTTTCCCTGCGGCAACAGGGACAACGCACTTACCCTGGAAGCCACAAAAAGCATAGCCGATCCGTTCTTGCACGAAGCCACACACGCCCCGCAACCAATGCACGAAGAGGCATCCATGCTCTCCTCGGCTTTTTCCCTTGAAACAAGTGTTGTATGAGCTTCCGGTGCACTTCCTGTATTTACACTCACAAATCCCCCTGCCTGTAATATTTTATCGAATGCGTTCCGGTTTACCATCAAATCCTTAATAACCGGGAAAGCCTTGCTCCTGAATGGTTCTACAGTAATTTCACTGCCATCCCTGAAACGTCTCATATACAACTGGCACGTAGTTATGCCATCATCCGGCCCGTGAGGTCTTCCGTTGATGTATAAACCGCAAGCCCCGCAGATTCCTTCCCGGCAATCGTGGTCAAAGGCTATGGTTTCCTTGTTTTCTTTTACCAGTTTGTTGTTAAGCATATCTAGCATTTCCAGGAATGAGGTATCCCCATCTACCTGATCAATAGCATAATGCTCAAAGCACCCTTTTGCCCGGGGTGCGGCCTGACGCCATATTTTCAATGTAAAGTGCATTTTACTTATACTTACGTTCGGTTACATGTATATACCTGAATTCCAAGGGTTCCTTATGCAATTCGGGTTCGCTGCCCGGACCTTTGTATTCCCAGGCGGCAACGTACTGGAATTCTTTGTCGTTTCTGAGCGTCTCTCCGTCTTTGGTCTGGCTTTCTACCCTGAAATGGCCTCCGCAGGATTCTTTCCTGTGCAATGCGTCCCGGACCATCAATCCTGCCAACAACAAAAAGTCCTCCAGATGCAAAGCCTTTTCCAGCTCCTGGTTTACGGTTTTGTCACTGCCCGGTATCCCGGTTTCCTTGCCAAAGCGTTCGCGGAGAACTTCCAGACCGTCAAATGTTTCAGTCAACCCTTGGGCAGACCTTATGATTCCTGCGTGTTCCCACATCAATTGGCCGAGTTGGCGGTGCAAATCGTCCACCGGCGTGCGTCCTCTTATCTCCATCAGATTACGGATCCTTTGTTTTACTTTTTCCGAGGCTTGTACAAAAGCCGGATGTGCCATTTCGGGAAGCAACTCTCCGATCTTTGTTGACAAATAATCCGGCAGTGTATAAGGCAATATGAAGAACCCGTCCGCCAAACCCTGCATCAGAGCAGAAGCACCCAACCTGTTGGCTCCGTGATCGCTGAAATTGGCTTCTCCTATGGCAAACAAACCTTTGATGGTTGTCATTAGGTTGTAATCAACCCATAAACCGCCCATTGTGTAGTGCATGGCGGGAAATATCTGCATGGGTTCTTTATACGGGTTTTCATCCGTTATTTTTTCATACATCTGGAATAAATTCCCGTATTTTCTTTCTATCATTTCCCTGCCTTTTGTTTCAAGGGCTTTCTCAAAATCCAGAAATACGGCTTTTCCTGTTTTGTTGACACCAAGTCCTGCATCACAGCGCTCTTTGGCAGCCCTGGATGCTACATCACGAGGGACCAGGTTCCCGTAAGCGGGATATCTGCGTTCCAAATAATAATCCCTTTCATCTTCAGGAATATCAGATGGTTTCAACGACCCTTCCTGCAAGCGTTTTGCCAGGGATTTGTCTTTGGGGACCCATATTCTTCCGTCGTTTCTCAGCGACTCACTCATCAATGTCAGTTTGGACTGATGTGTCCCGTGTACCGGTATGCATGTGGGATGTATCTGTACAAATCCCGGATTGGCAAAAAAAGCGCCGTTTTTCCAGCATTGCACCAGTGCCGAGGCATTGGAACTCATGCCGTTGGTAGATAGGAAATACACATTGGAATAGCCGCCCGTGGCCAAAACCACCGCGTGGGCAGGATACTTTTCTATCCTGCCGGTAACCATGTCCCTTGTAATAATGCCTTTTGCCTGTCCTTCAATAACCACCAGATCCATCATCTGGTGCCGGCAATGCACCGTTACATTTCCCAGGGCAACCTGACGGTTCAGCGCTCCGTAGGCGGCAAGCAACAGTTGCTGTCCGGTCTGCCCCCGGGCATAAAAGGTCCGGCTTACCTGCGATCCCCCGAAAGAGCGGTTGTCCAGGTACCCCGCGTAATCACGGGCAAAAGGCACGCCAAGAGCCACGCAATGATCAATGATGGCGTTACTGACCTCGGCAAGCCTGAAAACATTGGCCTCGCGCGATCGGAAATCACCGCCTTTCAAAGTATCCATGAACAACCTTTGTACGGAATCGTTGTCGTTCCTGTAATTTTTTGCGGCATTGATACCTCCCTGGGCCGAGACTGAATGGGCTCTTCTGGGGGAATCTCCCATACAAAAAACATTGACGCGGTATCCCTGCTCTCCGAGTGCTGCCGCAGCCGATGCTCCGGCCAATCCGGTTCCTACCACGATTATATGCATCCGGCTTCTGTTGGCCGGGGAAACAGTTTTCAGATTTTCCTTGTGGAGCGTCCATTTTTGATCCAGCGGACCTTCGGGGATTTTTGCATTCAGAATTCCGGCCATCGTATTTTTCAGCTTTATTTGACAAAAATACAAAACAATGATGAGATGCAATTTTTTCATAACTTAGACGCATGAAACGTATATTTTACTTCGGAATTGCGGTTTTAACCGTGATCTGTGTTTCCTGCGGCAATACACAGGAAACGGCACCCCTGCGTACAGGGGCTGAAAATACCGGGGCATACCTCTCCCTGATCCGGGGGAAAAGGGTAGGCTTACTGACCAATCATACCGCCCTTATAGATTCTACGCACCTTGTAGACAGTCTCACAAGTCTGGGGGTGGATCTGAAAATGATCTTTGCTCCGGAACACGGTTTCCGGGGAAACGAAGATGCCGGTTCACACATCGCTCATCAAACAGATCCGAAGACAGGCATACCCATCATATCTGTTTACGGAGCGGGATTCATTCCGGCAGACAGCCTTATGCAACAACTGGATGTTGCCATTTTTGATATCCAGGATGTTGGATTGCGTTTTTATACTTATCTCTCATCCATGTATTATTTTATGGAGGCCTGTGCCCGGAACAACGTACCCCTCATTGTTCTGGACAGGCCCAATCCCAACGGTCATATAGTATCCGGTCCTGTCCTGGACATGAAATACCGTTCTTTTGTGGGTCTGATACCCATTCCGGTGGTTCACGGCATGACCCTGGGAGAGCTTGCCGGTATGATCAACGGGGAATTTTGGCTCAAAGACAGCCTGCAGACTCAGCTTACAGTGATTCCCTGCCTGAATTACACACACCAAACCATTTATGAACTCCCGGTGAAGCCGTCACCCAATTTACCCAATAACCGGTCTGTTTACCTTTACCCTTCCATTTGTCCGTTTGAAGGCACGCGTGTGAGCCTGGGACGCGGCACCGAATTTCCTTTCCAGGTTTACGGACATCCCCAAATGACAGGATATGACTTTTCCTTTACGCCGCAACCGGTAGCCGGGGCTATGAATCCGCCGCAAAAAGGAAATCTTTGCTACGGAGTGGACCTGCGGGTTTCTCCTTCAGATGAAATTATCAGGGCTAACGGATTCAACCTGGAGTATGTTATTGATGCGTACCGTAACCTGAATGAAAACACGGGAATAGGTGATGCTTTTTTCACCAATTACTTTGACACCCTTGTGGGGGTGGATTATGTACGGGAAATGATACTCCGGGGCAAGGATGCCGCCTTTATTGCCGAATACTGGCAGGAAGA